>JBFIJN010000581.1:0-5067 GCA_041600735.1 Nannocystaceae bacterium | reverse complement strand
CAGGAAGAGTGCATCCGCGACACGAGCTGATCGCGAACCTCAGAATAACGATGTTCGCGGTCCGCGCCGTCCGCCACGCGGTCCGGAGCGAGCGTCGCGGGTCCCCCTCGACCACTCACCCTCGAGCGGCCGATGAATTGCTCGAAGACCCATGCACGGGTCGATCGCCCGCGAACCCCCGCTCGTGCGAGGAATCGGTGATCGATCTTCCGCGATCCCCGACGATCGCCACCGATGCTCCTGATGGCCGCAATCCCCGAGCCGCTCCCCGCATGGTGGTCGTGGCCTGGTACCCTGATCCGGATGGAGCAGGATGATCGAGCGCTGTTGCTCGCCTGGCAGGGAGGAGACACGCGTGCGGGCGGGGACCTCATCGATCGCTATCTGGCCCCGATCCTTCGCTTCTTCCGCAACAAGGTGCGCGATGCGGCGGAGGCCGAGGAGCTGGTGCAGCGCACGTTCAAGGGGGCGGTGGAGGGGGTCCTGCGCTTTCGCGACGGGGCCTCGGTGCGCACGTGGATGTTTGCGATCGCGCGCAACATCCTGCGCCAGTGGGCCGAAGAGCGCGCGCGCGAGCGCGGGCGAAGCGAGGAGCTGGGCGAGGCGTCGGTGGCGGATCTCGGCGCGGGACCCAGCACGGCGATGGCCAAGCGACGCGAGCAGCGACTGATGCTGGAGGCGCTGCGACGGCTACCGATCGAGTCGCAGCTGGTGCTCGAGCTGTCGTACTGGGAGCAGCTGACGGCCAAGGAGATCGGCGAGGTGCTGGGCTGTCCGGAGGGCACGGCCCGCAGCCGCATGCGCAAGGCCAAGCTCGAGCTGCGGGGCACGCTCGACGAGCTGGCGCGTGATCCGGGCGAGCTCGAGTCGACCGCGCGCGGGCTCGAGACCTGGGCCCGCGAGCTGCGGGCGGCGTGGGGGGCTTGAGGGCGTGGGCGGGGTGGGAGAGCACGAGGCCGGCATCGCGCGTGATGACGAGGTCTCCCGAGATCTAGCGCTAGCCTCCGCTCCGCTGATCTCTACCCTCGGGCATGCGGTCGCGCGGCAGCGCTTGCGCGCGACGCTGCTGGGCGAGGTGGCCGAGCCCGTGCGGGTCGATCGCTTTGCGCTGCGTCGCGAGCTGGGGCGGGGCGGCATGGGCACGGTGTGGCTGGCCCACGATGCACACCTCGATCGCGAGGTCGCGCTCAAGTTCTTGCGGCGGTCGACCGACGGCGAGGAGGCGGAGCTGCGCTTGCTGGCCGAGGCCAAGAGTCTGGCGAAGCTGTCGCACCCCAACGTGGTGCCCGTGTACGACGCGGGGCGGCACGAGGGGCGGGTCTGGGTGGCGATGGAGTTCGTGCCCGGGCGAACGCTGCGGGCGTGGGTCGAGGCAGAGCAGCCGAGCCCGCGGCAGCGGCTCGAGGCATGGATCGACGCCGGGCGCGGGCTGGCTGCGGTGCACGCGGCGGGGCTGGTGCACTGCGACATCAAGCCCGACAACGTGCTGCGCGGCGACGACGGGCGCGTGCGGATCATCGACTTCGGGCTCGTGCGCGGGACGGAGTCGAGTCACGGCGAACGAACGCTGCCGGGCAGCGGCTTCGCGGCGACCACCTCGGAACCCCGCACGGAGACCGGGCACTTCGTGGGCACGCCCGCCTACGCGGCCCCCGAGCAGCGCGCAGGCGGGGTCGTGGATGCGCGCAGTGATCAGTTCTCGTGGTGCATGTCGGTGTGGGAGGCGCTCGGCGGGGCGCGACCGAGCCGGAAGTCGCTACCCGAGCGGCGTGGCGTGGTGCTGCCGCTGCCGGCCGGAGCACGCATGCCCGGTCGGGTGCGGCGGGGACTGTCGCGCGGGCTCAGTCGCGATCCGTCGCTGCGGTTCGACAGCATGGACGAGCTGCTCGCCGCGCTCGCGCCTCGCAGGGGCCGCTGGGTGCTCGGGGGGACCGCCGCGGCCCTCGGGGTCACGCTGGGGCTGCTGGCAGCGCCCAGGGACGCGGTGATGGAGCCCTGCGTGGAAGCGGGGCGGGCGATCGAGGCGCGGTGGGGGGAGGACCGCCGCCGAGCGGTCATGCAGGGGCTGGGGGAGGCGCGGGGCACGACGGCCGTGGAGGCGCTCGACGACTACGAGGAGCGCTGGCGCGAGGCGGCTCGGCGCAGCTGCGAGGAGGTCGAGGTGGAGCAGGTACGATCGCCGCGCAGCCTCGACGTGCGACGGGCGTGCCTCGAGGCGCAGCTCGATCAGCTCGCGGCGCTGGTCGATGCGCTCGAGCACGGAGATCCGAGCGCGTCCGGATCGGTGGGGGCATGGATCGCCGCGCTCGACGAGCCCGAGTCATGCCTGGCCCCCGCGCTCCTCGACGGCAACGAGCCACCCGAGAGCCCCGGGCACCGCCGAGCGCTCAGTCAGCTCCGTCAGGAGCTGTTCGCAGTGAGGCTCGGCATGCGCGACCCCAGCCTCGAGACTCGCCGAGACCGCGCGCAACAGCTCCGCGATCGTGCGCGAGCGATCGGCCAGCGGAGCACCGAGGGGCAGGTCGCCGAGGTCGAAGGAGAGCTGGCGTACCTCGCCGGCGACGCTGCCGCGGCTCGCTCGCGCTTTGGCGAGGTCTTGGATCTCGGAACGGACGTGGGTGATGCCTCGCTCATCGCGGCCGCGTGGAATGGCCTTGGGCGGGTCGCGCTGGGTCTGGACGTCGATCTCGAGCACGCCGCGTGGATCTTGGATCGGCAGGAGCGGACCGCGGGGGCGCTCGGCGAGGCCTCTCGTGCGCTGGCGAGGGCCTTGGTCCAGCGGGGCCGCTGGCACTTGCTGCGAGACGAGCGAGTCGCGGCCGAGTCCGTCATCCGGCGCGCGCTCGCGATGCTGCAGGCCGCCGGCCCGAGCGCCCGGTGGACGCGAGCCTCCGCGCTGCGCAACCTCGCCAACGTGATGGTCGCCGAGGGGCGCGTGGACGAAGCGCTCGCGCTTCACGACCAGGCCCGTGCGCTCGAGCTGCAAGGCGCCCTCGATCCCACGATGGTTCGGGCCGCGCGGGGTGATGCGCTGCTCGCCGAAGGCATCACGCAGCTCGGCGCGGGACAGCTCGATCACGCCGCCACCACGATCGAGCAGGCGCTCGACGCCCTCCAGCTCGAGCGCGGTCCACGAAGCGTCGATGTGGCCACGGCCCACGTGACCCTCGCGGCGATCCTCGATGCCAAGGGAGACGTCGCGCGAGCCCGAGCCCACGCGCGCACGGCCGACGAGATCCTGCGGGAGTCGCACGGCGTGGCCCATCCCGATCGCGTTCACGCGCTCTCGGCCCTGGGGACCCTCGAGTTTCGCGAGGAGCGCTTCTCCGCGGCGGTCGTGGCCTACGCGCGCGCGCTCGAGCTCGCCGCGCTGCAGGCGGATGCACTGCCTTCGACGCTGGCCATCCATCGCGCCAACCTGGGCGAGGCGCTGCTTCGCGACGGTGACCTGCCACGCGCGAAGGGCTTGCTCGAGCGGGCCGTGCTCGACCTCGAGTCCGCCCTCGGCCCCGACGATCCGCAGCTGGCCATCCCCAACAAGGCGCTAGGCGAGGTGCTGCTGGCGCGAGGGGAGGTCCCTGCGGCTCGTGAGCGGCTGCAGCGTGCGCTCGTGGTGCTCGAGCGTCACGGGGTCAGCGCGGTCGAGCAGGCGGAGACTCGCTGGGCGCTGGCGCGGGCGCTGCTCGCCGACGGTGAGCGCGAGGCCGCGCTCGCGTCTGCCACCGCCGCGGCGACCGAATTCTCTGCGCTCGGCTCGAGCTGGGCCGGGCGTGCAGCGAGCATCCGAGCGTGGATGGAAACCAACCGAGAGGAGTGAGGACATGTCGAAACGAGGACACGGAGGTGTGGGACTCCCACACAACACTTTGGGCGCGAGCATTGGCACGATCAACAAGGACGGGACGTTCACCGGCAGCGGGCCCGTGACGGCCGTCGACAACGTGGTGCGCTGCGCGTGTGCCTCGGATTTCGTGGGCAACCTCTGGGTCAAGCTGCAGTACGTCGATGGCGGCGGCAGCACCTCCTATCAGCAGGCGTACCTGCATGCGGATGGATCGTGCTTCCTGGTCGTGGACTACCCAGGATCCGTCACGGTCGACGTCTATACCGGCGGCTCGGGTGGAGCGGCGAGCTGGGGATCATCCCCCATCGGGTCCGTCGACGTGACCAGCATGGCGATGCAGGCCAGCCTCGGCATCGACATCTGGACCGACTCGACCACCCAGGCACCCTATGCCAGCCCCGCCATTGCCTTGGATCCGTCGGTGGATGTCACCATGGTCCCGGTCAACAACCGGACCGGCGTGGAGCTGACCGTGTGGGTCAATGGCACCGACTCGATCGTGATTCCGGCGGCGCCATCGAGCCCTGCGCCCACCGTCGATCTGACCACCGCCAAGTACCAGTGGGCGTTCGCGTTCGAAGAGGGCACCGATGATCCGCAGATCGTGATCAAGCGACCGCCCGATCAGATCACCGGACGTCGCTGACGAAGGGCGCGCCCCGCTGTCACCGCGGCCGCGTACCGAGGTCGCTCGCGGTGGGGCCAGCGTTGGGGTGGGGCGCAGCGCCGGCGGCCCGCCCGAGATTGCCCGCGGCCCGCCCGAGCTCGAGGGCGAGGCCGACGTGCTTCTCAACCCGAACCTCGTGATCGAGGTGCTCTCGCCGTCGACCGAGGCGTTCGATCGCGGGGCCAAGTTCGTGGGCTACCGCTCGTTGCCGAGCGTGCACGACGTGGTGCTGATCAGCCAGACCGAGCGGCGCGTCGAGTGCTACGCCCGCCACCTCGACGGCGCGTGGATCCTGCGCGAGCACACCGGCCACGCTTCGGCCACGCTCGGGCCCGTCGAGCTGCCGCTCGCGCAGATCTACGAAGGCGTCGAGCTCTCGGCCGACGCGGCTGCGCTCGCGTGATGCCCCAAGACTGTCCGGGGGCACCCCCGAGTCACGCCCGCGCGGGCAGCGAAGCGAACCCGATGCGCCCGTGCTCCGCCTGCAGGCGCACGATCAGCTCCGCCTGCCCCTCGGCGTGATAGCTGCTGCGCACCAGCGGCCCGCTCTCGACGT
>JBFIJN010000580.1:0-5095 GCA_041600735.1 Nannocystaceae bacterium | reverse complement strand
GGGTGAGGAAGATCTGCGAGGTGGGCACCACGATGCGCACCGGCTTCTCCTGGTCCTTCGTCACGGTCCACACCGCGACCACGTGATTCCACGTGGGCCAGTAGAGGCCCACGTGCCGCACGCCGAGCTGGGCCACGATGAACGCGAACAGGGCCGAGAGCTCGTCGCACTCCGCGATCGCCGTGGGCGTCGCGTCGCTGGCGGGCACCTTGGCGCGCTTCCACTGGCGCCAGATCTGCTCGGAGTTGGGCTTCTCGTTGGTGATGTCCCACTGCAGGTGCCACAGGCCCCCGTCGCGGGTGCTCTCGAACGCGAGCTTGATGCGCACGTAGTCGCGGTAGAGCCGCTCGGTGTCGGTGAGGCCGTGGGCGAGCACGAGGGCGTCGTAGTCGGCGCGCACGGTGGGGAGCTCGGCGAGCTCGTCGGCCACGCGATCGAGCTCGGCGATCAGCTCCGACACGCGTACTCGCTGCAGACCTTCGAAGGGAGTGGGCTCGGGCTCGGGCTCGGGCGCGGCCTCGGGCTCGGGCTCGGGCGCGACCTCGGCGACGATCGTGAGGACCGGCGCGGTTGCGGCGGCGGTCGCCTGCTTCCGCGCGACGGCGTACTCGCTCTCGAATGGCGCCTCGGGGGCGGCAGCGGGCTCTGCGGGATTTGCGCAGCTCGCGAGCGCCAGTCCGACGCAGGCTACGAGGAGATGCCGTAGTCCGTGCACCGCGCGGGCCAACGCTCGACCCGCGGATCTCGGTCTGGCGGCCTCAGCCCTGGTGCGCCAGCTCGCCCCGCCAAGCCTTGAGGAACACCACCTCGAGCTCGGCCTCGGTGGCCGGCTTGGGGTTGGTGCCCTGCGAGGGATCCTTGGCCGCGAGCGGGGCGAGGCGCTTGGCCATCGCCGCGTCGAAGCCCTTGGCCGCGCCCGCGAGGGTGTGCGGCAGCCCGAGGCTCGCGCGCAGCTCGAGCATCCACTTCATCACCCCGTCGAACCCGCGCGTGGGCAGATCGATCACCCGCGCGAGCGCATCCATCTTCTCCTCGATCACGTCGCGATTGAACTCCATCACGTAGGGCAGGAAGATCGCATTCGCCAGCCCGTGGTGGATGCCGGTCGCGCCTCCCAGCGGATGCGAGAGGCTGTGCACCATCCCCAGCCCCTTCTGGAACGCGGTCGCACCCATCGACGCCGCCATCATCATGTTCGTGCGGCTCTCGAGGTCGTTGCCGTTGGCGAACGCTCGCGGCAGGTGATGACGGATGAGCCACATGCCCTCGAGCGCGATGCCGTCGGCCATGGGGTGGTAGCCGGGGGCGCAGAACGCCTCGAAGCAGTGCGCGAGCGCGTCCATGCCGGTGGCCGCGGTGATGTAGGGCGAGAGCCCGACGGTGAGCTCTGGATCCGCGATCACCAGCCCCGGCTGCATCTTGGGGTGGAAGATGATCTTCTTGTTGTGGTCGCGCTCGTCGACGATCACGCTGGCGCGCCCGACCTCGGAGCCGGTGCCCGCGGTGGTGGGCACGGCCACGATCGGCGCGATCTCGGCCGGGTCGGCCCGCAGCCAGTTGTCGCCCACGTCTTCGTAGTCGAACACCGAGCCCTTGTTGCCCGAGAGCAGCGCCACGCACTTGCCCGCGTCCATCGCCGAGCCGCCGCCCACGAGCACCACCCCGTCGTGCTCTCCGCTGCGGTACGCGGCCACGCCCGCCTGCACGCACGCGCCGTCGGGGTTGGCCGGCACCGCGTCGAAGAACGCCACCTGCAAGCCCGCGTCGCGCAGCGAGTCGACGATTGCGTGGAACCAGTCGAGCTTGGCCACGCCGGGGTCGGTGACCACCAGCGGGCGGCGGATGCTCAGCTCCTTGCAGGCGGCGGGGAGCTCGGTCCGCCGGCCGCAGCCGATGCGGTAGGCGGTGGGGTAGTTGAAGTTGCCGCGGGGCGCACTGGCTTGGCTCATGGTGTTGGCCTCTTGGGGGGTGGGGTCAGATGATCTCGAAGTAGCGGGCGAGGTCCCAGTCACTGATGTGCTTGCGGTTCTCGCGGTCGTCCCAGTCGCGGGTGGCGGCGAAGTGATCGACGAACGTGTCGCCGAACAGATCGCGCGCCACGGCCGACTCGCGGAACAGCGCGGTGGCCTCGCGCAGCGTGCCCGGCAGCGCGCGCGCGCCCTCGCCGGGGTTCTCGTAGCCGTTGCCCTGCACGCGCGCCCGCAGCGTGAGCCGCTCTTCGATGCCGCGCAAGCCCGAGCCGATCGCGGCCGCGAGCGCGAGGTAGGGGTTGGCATCGGCCGGCCCGACCCGGTACTCGCTGCGGGTGCCCTTGGGACCGGCGGGGATCGCCCGGATTGCCGTGGTGCGGTTGTCGATGGCCCAGTTCGCGTGGGTGGGCGCCCACGCCCCCGGAATCAGCCGCCGGTAGGCATTGACGGTGCTGCACACCATCGCCAGCAGCTCGGGCATGTAGCGCACCTGCCCGGCCAAGAACCACCGCATCACGTCGCTGAGCTCGTCCTCGCCGTCGGGGTCGTGCAGCACGTTGCGGCCGGTGGCGCGGTCGCCCAGCGACACGTGGATGTGCCCGCTCTGCCCGGGGTACTGGTTGCTCCACTTGGCCATGAACGTGGCCATCAGGCCGCGCCGCTGGAACAGCACCTTGGTGAACGTCTTGAACAGCGCGGCCTTGTCGGCGGCCTGCGCAGCGTCGTCGTAGAGCAGCGCGGCCTCGATCACTCCGGGGCCGGTCTCGGTGTGGAGACCCTCGATCCGACAGTCCATCGCGGCCATCGTGTCGAGCAGCTCGTGGTAGATCTCGTGGTGCACGGTGTTGCGCAGCACCGAGTAGCCGAACATGCCCGGGGTGAACGGCCGCAGGTTGCGGTAGCCCTTCTCGCGCACGCTGTGCGGGGTCTCGTCGAACACGAAGAACTCGTACTCGAGCGCGGCCTTGGCCGTGTAGCCCAGCCCAGCCGCGCGCTCGAGCGTGCGGCGCAGCACGGCGCGGGGGCACACCGCCTCGTAGTCGCCCGCGAACCCGCCGATGAGGAGCACCGTGTCGGGCTCGAACGGCAGCAGGCGCGCGGTCGTGGGATCGAGCCGGATCGGTGCGTCGCGATAGCCGGTCTGCCAGCCCGACACCGTGGTGTTGTCGTAGAGCTGATCGTTGCTGTCCCAGCCCACCACCACGTCGCAGAACCCGAGGCCGTGATCCAAGCTCGACAGGAGCTTGCTGCGATCGACGTACTTGCCGCGCAGCACCCCATCGATGTCGAACACGCCGAGCTTGTGATGGCGCACCCCATTCTGGTCGAGCATGCGGTCGAGCTCGACGGCGTTCTGAGGCGGGAGGGTGAGGTGGGGGATCGTGTCGGTCATCGGGTGGCCGTACGCAGGTGGAAGCTCTTGGGGCGGGTCACCGAGTGAAAGCCCAGCGCGGACAGCGAGGCGCCGTGGCCCGAGTCCTTGATCCCGGTCCACGCGAGGCCCGGATCGAGGTAGTCGCAGCGGTTGAGGTACACGGTGCCGGCCTCGAGCCTGCGCATGATGCCGATCGCGTGGTCGACATCCTTGCTCCACAGCGAGGCGGTCAGGCCGTAGCGCGAGTCGTTGCAGCGCTGCACGCCCTCGTCGACGCTGGCCACCTTCATGATGCCCACCACCGGACCGAACGTCTCCTCGCTCATCACGTCCATGTCGTGGCTCACGTCGACGAGCACGTGCGGCGCGACGTAGCAGCGGCCGAGGTCGGCCATGGGGAAGTCGGCGGTGCCGCACAGCGCTCGCGCGCCCAGCGAGAGCGCCTGCTCGATCTGCTCGTGGATGCGCTCGGCTGCGCCGGCATCGACCACTGGGCCCAGGGTGGTGGCCGGGTCGAGCGGGTTGCCCACCACGTACTCGCGGGTCTTGGCCACGTAGGCCTCGACGAAGCGCTCGTAGAGATCGGCGTGCACATAGATGCGCTCGATGCCGCAGCAGCTCTGGCCCGCGTTGTAGAACGCACCGTCGACCAGGTTCTCGACCGCGTGGTCGAAGTCGCAATCGGGGAGCACCAGCGCCGGGTCCTTGCCGCCGAGCTCGAGGCCCACGCCCACGAAGTTCTCGTGGGCGACCGTGCGGTAGACCTCGTGGCCGCCTCGCACCGAGCCGGTGAACGCGACGAAGCCAAAGCGGCGCTTGGCGATGATCTCGGCGGCGGTCACGTGGTCGATGGGCATCGCCTGCACCAGCCCCTCGGGGGCCCCAGCGGCCGTGAACGCGTGCTCCAGCTGATCGGCGACGAGCGAGGTCTGGTGGGCGTGCTTGACCATCACCGCGTTGCCCGCGAGCACCGCGGGTACCACCACGTTGATGGGGATGAGCAGCGGGTAGTTCCACGCGGCGATGTCGAGCACCGTGCCCACCGGCTCGCGGCGGATGAAGCGGTGCAGGCCGGCCTTCTCTGGCAGCAGCTGATCGGCGAGCGCGGCCTCGGCCAGCTCGCACAGCGCGTTGGTGCGCTCGCGCATGCCCCCGCGAAACTCACCGCGTGATTGCGACAGCGGCTTGCCCATCATGCGCGTGATCTGCTCGGCGTACTGCTCCTCGAATTCGCCGTAGCGCGCCAGCATGTCGCGACACACCTGGATGCGCCGCGACAGCGGCACCGCTCGCCAGTCGCGCTGGACCTCGGCCGCGCGGTCGAGCCGTGCGAGCGCATCGAACTCTTCGAGCTCGTTGTACGAATAGGCGACCTGGTCGTCGATCGGGCTGACGATGTCGGGCATGCGCCGCGATGGTACTTGGCGGCGACCGGGGACCACCAGCCTCTCGGGGTATGCCTGGTCCACGCCCGTTCCGAGCCCGCCGCGCCCCGTGGCGCGAGGCGCTGTGGGTCATTCCCGTGCTCGTGTCGCGCGACTGCGGCCAGGGTGGGCATGCCGTGGCGCCCGTCCTATCCTGGGGGCGTGGATGACGAGGCACTGCTGACCGCGTGGGCCGGGGGTGACGACGGGGCCGGCGCAGCGCTCTACCAGCGGCACTTCGACGCGCTCTATCGCTTCTTTCGCACCAAGGCGCCGGCCGACTACGAAGATCTGATCCAGACCACGATGCTCGAGTGCGTGCGCAG
>JBFIJN010000579.1:0-5132 GCA_041600735.1 Nannocystaceae bacterium | reverse complement strand
GGGTGCAGACCGATCCAGCGACCACCGAAGATCCGCGCTCGGCGATCCGCCGAGGTGCGGTGGGGGTTGGGCCGCCCGACGCGGGCTGGCTCATCAATGGTGTGCAGCTCCCGGCGGGGAAGGGCTGGCGTCGTCAGCGACCCGCGTCTTCGTACGGCACGACGCGGGCGGTGACCAACCTCGTGGTCGCCCTGCAGACGTTTCGCGAGACCAGCGGCTATGAGCGCGAGCTGTTGCTCGGCTCGATGAGTCTGCCCCACGGCGGGCCGCTGCCCGAGCATCGCTCGCACCAGACCGGGCGCGAGATCGACATCCGCCTGCCGCTCACGGCCGACAATCCCGCTTGGTTTCCGATCAAGCCGTGGAGGGTCGACTACGAGGCGCTGTGGCGCTTGGTCGAGGCTCTGGCCGACACCGGCGAGATCGAGGTCATCTTCCTCGACTACGGGCTGCAGAAGGGCCTGCACAAGGCCGCTACCGCGCTCGGATCCGACGAGGCGGCGCGTCACCGGCTGATCCAGTGGCCCCGTGGTCGTGCCGAGGGCGCGGGGCTCGTGCAGGACGCCGGCGGCGGACATCGAGCCCACATTCACGTGCGCTTTCGTTGCGGTCGTCACGAGACCGAGTGCGTCAGCAGCGGTGAGCCGCTGTAGCGAGGCGGCCGTCGGCGAGCTTCACATGAAGTTGCGGGTGTGCAACTCGGAGAGCGAGCCCGCCTGAGCGTCGTCGAAGCCCAGGCGAAGCAAGCGGCGGCGGCGAGTCTCGTCCATGTCGCGCTCGAGCTGCTGCACGGCGTCCCAGCCGCGCGCGATGTCCTCGGACGCCCACGAGCCGGCCGCGAGCAACACGAGCGCATCGAAGACTTCTTCGTTGAGCCCGGCCGTGTGCTGCAAGGCCGCGTGACGGCGGTGCACGGCGAGCGCGAGTCGATCGAGCAGGCCGGGCTCGGCCGCAGCATGGCGGCGCAGGTGCGCGAGGCCAAAGGCCACGTGGCGGGCCTCGTCTTGGGCGGTGAGCCGGGCGATCTCGCGGGTCACCGGGTCGGGCGCGTGCTCGTGCAAGAACCACAGCAGCGACAAGAAGCTGCCTTCGCCCAGCACCGAGAGCAGGAACGACGCGAGCGCGAAGTCGGGCTCGTCGAGCAGCGTCTTGAGCGAGGCCTGGCCGCCCACGGTGGACAGGCCCAGCTGCTCGCGGTGCAGTCGAGCGCGGCGCGTGAACACCTCGATGTGTCGCGCCTCGTCGGCGACCTGGATCGCGAGCAGCTGCACCACCTCGCGAAAGTGCGGGTGCACCTGGCCGAGGAATCGCGCGGGCACCACGAGCGCGGCGGTCTCGTTCTCGATGAGGTAGGTCATCACCTGGACGACCGCGTCCTCGACCGCCTCGGGTAGCGTGAATTCCGTGGCCCAGGGGATCGCGGTGGCGGGGTCCCACTGTGCGGCCGCGGCCTGGGCGTAGAGCGCGGCCGCCTCGTCGGCCCACACCTCGTGTCGCTCGCTCAGGCCGAAGGCGATCGCGGGGCTACCCGCCTCGACCATCGCGCCGCGCGCGGCCAAGCCCCATGTCGCGGGCGGGCGCTCGGCCACTGCGGCCTCGCGCTGGGGATCGGCGTGGCCGGCTCGCTCGGCTCCGCGCCAGCGGCCGTCCTCTGCGCCGCCGCGCTCGATGATCGCAACGGCGTCGTCGCCCGGGCCAGGGGCGTGGAGCGAGTGCCCCTGCGCGCGGCACCAGGTGCGCAGGTGCAGCGCCAGCTCGGCCGCGTGGCCACGGACCGCGAGGGTCTGGCCCACCTCGAGCCCGCGCAGCGCGTGCTTCACCAAGAGGTGCGCGCCGCGATCCATGCCGAGCTCGCCGAGGTCGAGGGCCATGGCGTGTGCGTGCGTGGCTAGGCTCCGGCCACGTCGGCGACGAACTCGTCGACGGTGCCAAAGCGGTCGAGCGCGCGTGCGAGCGGGGCGTAGCCCTCGACGCGGCCGGGCTTCCACTGCTTGAGACCCTCGAGGTCGAGCAGCGGTCGCACCTGCGGATCGTCGTAGGACATCGAGAGCAGCAGCTCGCGGAACTTGCCGAGGCCCGCGTGTCCCTCACCGCTCGGGCCGCCCGTCAGCACGGTGAAGTTGCAGTGGTCGTAGGCCTCGGTCTGGGCCAGCACGCGGGTGCCCCCTCCGGGCAGCGTGCCTTCCTTGATGAACGCGAGGTGGTTGCCGTCGATGATGCATGCCGCGTCGACCTGGCCGCTGACCAGGGCCTTGGCCGCGTCGCGCTCGCCACCGACGTGATCACCGTGCTTGCCGACCAGCACATCGAAGTACGTGACCTCGAAGTCACGGCCTGGGGTCAGCCCGGCTGCGGCCAGGTGCTCGAGCGGGATCAGCGTGGCCTGCGGCGAGTCGGCGGCACCCACCGCGACCTTGCGCCCGCGCAGATCGGCCAGCGTGTGCACGGGGGAATCGCTGCGGACCACGATCACGGAGCGCAGGTCCATGTCGGTGTCGCGCATCGCGATCGCCGTGGCCTTGCGACCGAGGCGGGCCGCGATCCGCTCGGCTTGCAGCCAGGCGAGCGGCGAGTTCCAGGCCACGTGGAAGTGCCCCGCGAGGTGGGCCCGGACCTGGCGCTCGTAGTTGGAGAAGAGCACGAAGTCGAAGGGCAGACCGCGCTCGTGAAACCAGGTGCGGAAGCCCTCCCAGATCGTGACGACCTTGGGATCGTAGGCCACGGCCCCCATGAGGATGGTGTCGTTCTCGCTGCTCATGACGTGGTGCGGGCGCAACCATCGGGGCTCTCGTGCCCGCATGCAACCGGCAATGCGGGCTCATCCAATTCATCGATGGTGAATGTGATGCGCATCGATGCATTCGATGCACGCACGCGTGTCGGGTTGCTATCTTCGGTCATGGCCTCGCGCACCGTCGTCGATTCCGTCGCCCTCGTGGAGGGTCCGCCCCCGTCGCTCGAGGCCCTCGAGGCCGAGCTCGACGCCCTGCGCGCGCGCTGGCCGGGGGCGATCATCGCCCGCTATCTCGATCGCGTGCCGCGGGCGGCACCGCAGGTGTTCGTGGCGCCGGGCGCCGTGCTCGTGGGGGACGTGAGGCTCGCGGCGAACGTGAGCGTGTGGTTCGGCTGCGTGCTGCGTGGCGACGTCAATCACATCGAGGTGCGCGAGCGCAGCAACCTGCAGGACGGGACGGTGGTTCACCTCGGCGATGACGACCCCACGATCATCGGCGAGGAAGTCGTGGTCGGCCATCGCGCGGTGATCCACGGGTGCACGATCGGCGGCGGCACGCTCGTGGGCATCCAAGCCACGATCCTCGACGGGGTGAAGATCGGCGAGGGCTGCGTGATCGGAGCGGGCACCTTGATCCCCGCGGGCCGCGAGATCCCGCCGCGAAGCTTGGTGCTCGGCATGCCGGGCAAGGTCGTTCGCACGCTCACGGCGGCCGACGAGGAATTCCACCGGAGCCTCGCGGGCAAGTACACCCGGCTCGCGCACAACTATCGGGTGGGATGACTCGGTCTCAGCCGGTGCCGGAGCTGCTGCCGGTGCTGGAGCTGCTGCCGGTGCCGGAGCTGCTGCCGGTGCTGGAGCTGTCGCCCGTGCTGGAGCTGCTGCCGGTGCTGGAGCTGCTTCCGCTGCTGGAGCTGCCGCCCTCGTCTCGCGCTTCGCAGAGGCCGTCGACCTGGTGGCAGCGCGCCTCCCCGCAGCACCCCGCGTCGTCGAAGCACCAGCGGGAGAGGTCGTCGGGCTCGATGCAGGCCTGGACGCAGCCGCCCTGGCCCATCGGGGGATCGCTTCCGGGGTCGTAGGGAGCGACGCACGACCCCTCGGTGTCGCACTCCTCACTCGACTGGCACTCGTCGGGCCCCGAGAATGTGGTGCCCATGGGTGTGGCCGTACCCGCGCTGCCGCTGCCGCTGGAGTCGCTGGAGCTGGGGGGCGGGGTCGCAGGACGGCAGGCGCTGGCGAGCGCTACCGCGATGCACAGGGCGGCCGCGCGGGCCGCTGGGAGCAGGGGCTCGGCCACGGAAGGCGCAGGGTAGCAGATCTGCGCACTCTCGCGCCCACTCTCGTGTCCACTGGTGCCGCCCGGATGGAGCGCGGGGCAAGCGTTTAATCCTATGCTCGGCCCCGTGAGCGCCGTGCGACCTCCGCGCTCGGTTCACCGGGCCACGCTGCCCGGTCTGCCGCGGTCGTTGTTGGATTACGACGAGCCGGAACAGCAGGATCCTACCGAGCTGGATCCGGGCTCGCAGCTCGTCCATCACCGCAGCTTCGACATCGTCGACCGCGTGGGCGAGGGCGGGATGGGCAAGGTGTACCGCGCCTATGACCCGCGCATGGATCGCTACATCGCGCTCAAGGTGCTCAAGCTCGACGTGCCGGAGGCGGCTCGCCGTCGCTTCCGCCGCGAGGCAGTGATCGCCGCCGACTTCTCCCATCCCAACCTCGCCCGCGTGCTCGACGTGGGGCACTCCGACGAGCTCGGGATCGAGTGGCTGACGATGGAGTATCTGCGGGGGCGCGACCTCGGAGAGGTCATCGATCGCGGGCGTCCCGTCACGTTTGCGCTGATGGTGGACATGGTGGGGCAGGTGCTCGACGCGCTCGACTACATCCACACGCGCAAGATCGTGCACTGCGACGTCAAGCCCGACAACATCTTCATCACCCGTGATCCCTACAATCGGCGGCTGGTGATCGTGAAGCTCATCGACTTCGGGGTGTGTCGCAGCCTCGAGCCGTTCGAGCAGCCCCAGGAGATCAGCGGTGATCCGCGCTACATGGCGCCCGAGCAGACGCTGCTCGACGGACCGTTCGATCACCGCGCCGACTTCTACTCGCTCGGGGTCACGCTGTTCGAGATGATCACCGGGCGTCATCCATTCGAAGAGCACCTCGATGCGGAGCCCGAGGAGCTGCTCGCGCTCCAGTGCGAGCAAGACGTGCCGCCGCCGAGTCGCTGGCTCGATCCCGCGACCCCGCCTGCGCTCGCGGTCGGCATCGATGCACTGGTGAAGCGCGCGACCGCGAAGGATCCGCGCGATCGCTTCGACGACGCGCTGCAGATGAAGCAGGCCCTGCGCGCGCTGATCGAGCTCGGCTGAGCCTCATGCGAGACCTGCTT
>JBFIJN010000578.1:0-5151 GCA_041600735.1 Nannocystaceae bacterium | reverse complement strand
GGCGCGGCTGCGGGCGGTGGCTCGGCGCGCGCGAGCGATCCACCCACCCACGCGGCGAGCACGAGGCCCAGCACCAGCGTCCACGCGCGGCTCATGCTCGTAGCCTCCGATTGCGTCGCGCGAAGAACCCGACCAGCGGTCGCTGCCAGTCCTCGCCGCAGCGGATGCTCATCATCGGGAGCGAGAGCTTGCGCATCAGCCGGTCGATGCGGTGGCGCTCGGCCCCCACCTCGCTGCGGAAGCGCTCGGCGCGGCTCCGGCTCAGGTCCACCACGTGATCGCCCCCCAGCTCGAGCAGCTCCAGATCCTCTACCGTCAGCAGACCCAGCGCGGGCAGCTCGAGCTCGAGCGGGTCCTCGACGCGGATCGGGATCACATCGTGTCGCCGCTTGGCCACCTTGAGCGCGTGCTCGAGGCGCTTCTCGTCTTCGGGCGCGCCCGCTTCGCCGTGGTGGCCCAGCGCGTCGACGAAGTCGGAGATCACGATCGCGACGCCGTGCCCCTTGTGCAGGCGCACGAGGTACTCGAGCGCGACCGCGGGCGAGGTGCCGCGGTGCTCGGGGGCGTGGCTGAGCACGCGCTGGATCACGGCCAGCACGTGCTTGCGGCCGCTGCGGGGCGGCACGAACACCTCGACCCGATCGGTGAAGCCGATGAGGCCCACGCGGTCGTTGTTCTGGATCGCCGAGAACGCGAAGGTGGCGGCCAGCCGCGCCACGAGGTGGCGCTTGTCGTGCTCGCGGCTGCCCAGATCGAGGCTCGCCGACATGTCCACGAGCAGCATCACGGTGAGCTCGCGCTCCTCGGTGAACAGCTTCACGTGCGGCTCGCCGGTCCGCGCGGTCACGTTCCAGTCGATGGCGCGCACGTCGTCGCCGGGCTCGTAGGCCCGCACCTCCGAGAACGCGATGCCCTGCCCGCGGAACACCGACTGGTACGAGCCGGCCAGGTGCTGGGTGACCAGCCGCGAGGTCTGGATCTCGATGCGCCGGATCTCGCGCAGCAGCTCGGCCGTGCGCTCGCGGGCCTCTTCGGCGGCTTGCTGCTGGCTCTGCGTGCGCGCGACCACGGTTCTCGTGTTCCTTCGTCTTACCCCGCGGGGTCGGCTACGGCACCTGCACGTGCTCGAGGATCTGCCGGGTGATCTGCTCCACCGTCTTGCCCTCGGCCTCGGCCTCGTACGACAAGATGATGCGATGGCGGAGCACGTCGGGGGCGATGGCCTTGACGTCCTCGGGGCTCACGTAGCCGCGGCGGCGCATGAAGGCGTGGGCGCGGGAGGCCTGCAAGAGCGCGATCGTGGCGCGCGGCGAGGCGCCAAAGTCGATGAAGGCATCGAGCTCGGCCAGCCCGGCCACTCCGGGGTGTCGCGTGGCCGCGACCACGTCGACGATGTAGCGGCGCACCGGATCCTCCACGATGATCTCGTCCATCGTCTTGCGGATGGCGTCGATCTCGGTGGGGCCGATGACCGCGGTGGCCTCGGGGCGCACCGCGTCGGGCCCCGAGCCCATGCGACCCATGATCTCGAGCTCTTCGCTGGGCGACGGGTAGTCGACCTTGATCTTGAACATGAAGCGATCGAGCTGGGCCTCGGGCAGGTTGTAGGTGCCCTCCTGCTCGATCGGGTTCTGCGTGGCGAGCACGAGGAACGGCCGCGGTAGCGGGTAGGTTTGGTCGCCGATGGTGACGTGGCGCTCGGCCATCGCCTCGAGCAGCGCGCTCTGGACCTTGGCCGGTGCGCGGTTGATCTCGTCGGCGAGCAACAGGTTGGTGAACACCGGCCCGCGGCGGTTGGTGAACGTGCCGCTCTGGTGGTTGTAGATCACCGTACCCAGCACGTCGGACGGGAGCAGATCGGGGGTGAACTGCACGCGCTTGAACTCGAGCTCGAGGCAGCGGGCCAGCGTGTTGACGGTGAGCGTCTTGGCCAGGCCCGGTGCGCCCTCGAGCAGCACGTGGCCGCCGCACAGCAGGCCCATGAACACGCGCTCGATCATGTCGCGCTGGCCAACGATGACCTTGTTGACCTCGGTGAACAGGCGGTCGAGGAACGCGGACTCGCGCTCGACCAACTGGTTGACCATGCGAATGTCGTAGGCGCCAACGCTCATGAGCAAGCTCGTGGGGCTCGGGTTCGGCGGGCGCCGGGGACGGCGACCGCTTGGGCCGCGTACCTTAACCCCCCCGGCCGGAGCCGCAAGGGTGGTCGACCGCCGCCGTCCACACAGACCCTTCCTGCGCTTGGCGTGTTACACGCATTGCCGCGAAACCCCGAATTGGCGGGTTTTGGCAGGTTTGACGGCACCTCGGGCCTGGTCTACAACGCTGCGGCATGAAGATCGACCGTACGCGTCTCTTCGACAAGCGAGTGGTGCAGCGAAACATCCGCGCTGGCCGCGTGACGAAGGATGAGTACCGCGCATGGCTGGGCGACCAGACCGATGCGCGCGACAAGATCACCGCTCGCGACGAGGGTGGCGACGACGACGGCTACGAGATCATGCCGAAGCCGCCGGCCGTGGCCGCAGCACCGGCCGTAGCCGCAGCACCGGCCGTAGCCGCAGCACCGGCCGCAGCCGCAGCACCAGCCGCAGCGCCGGCCGTGGCCGCAGTGCCGCCCGTAGTCGCAGCACCGGCCGCAGCACCGGCCGTAGTCGCAGCACCGGCGGTGGCCGCAGCACCGGCGGTAGCCGCAGTGCCCCCCGTGGTCGCCCCGGCACCCGTCGCCCCGGTCGCGACGCCCGAGGCCGCGCCGGCGCCCGAGGCCCCCGCCTCCGAGGGCCACGAACCTCCTCCCTCCGATCAGGCGAGCTGAGCTCGACGCTCGGTTGGGCATGCACGTGGCGACTCTTCGCGCTCCCGCGACGTGCGCGGCGCTGTTGCTCGCGCTCGGGTGGGGGGGTGGCTGCCGCCGGGTCGAAGAGCCGATCGGGGTGATGCGCACGCCGCCCCCCGACATCGACGTCGTGGCGCCGCCCGATCGCTCCGCGAGCGCGGGCAAGACCTTCGTGGTCCCCGACTTTGGGCGCGTGGCCCAGGAGCTGTCGCCTTCGGTGGTCACGGTCGTCTCCACCGTCACCACCCGCGGCTCCGGCGGCTCGCGCCGCACCGTGCATGGGGTGGGCAGCGGAATGTTGGTGAGCGCGCGCGGCCAGGTGCTCACCAACGAGCACGTGGTGGCGGGCTCCTCGCGGGTCGAGGTCGAGCTGTCCACGCGCGCGCGTCTCAGCGCGCGCATCGTCTATGCCGACCCGCTGCTCGATCTAGCGCTGCTCGAGATCGATGGCCTCGATACCGAGCTGCAGCCGGTGGAGTTCTCGGGGCGCGAACCCAGGCCCGGCGAGTGGGTGATGGCGGTGGGTCAGCCGTTTGGCCTCGGCAACACGGTGACGGTCGGGGTGATCAGCGGTCTGGGTCGCGACCACGCCGATCTCGGGCGTCCGCCGGGTCTCAGCCCCGACGGGATCTGGTCGTTCATTCAGACCGATGCCTCGATCAACGTGGGGAACTCGGGCGGTCCGCTGGTCGATCCCGACGGCAAGGTGGTGGGCATCGCGACGGCCGTGCGCGCCGATGGTCAGGGCCTGGCGTTCGCGATTCCTGCCCCGATGGCGCGACACTTCCTCGAAGAGGTGTGGGTCCACGGCCGGGTTCGGCACGCGCGCCTCGGCATGACCGTCGACGATGCCGTCGAGGGCGACCTGCTCGGGCGCGCCTCGGTGGTGCTGGTCAAGCAGGTCGAGGCGGGCGGGCCCGCGGCCGAGGGCGGCCTGCTGCCCGGCGACTTCATCCTCCAGGTCGACGGCAAGCCGATCTCGCGCGTCTCCGATGTGGCCTACCTGGTGGAGCTGGCGGGGGTGGGGAGCAAGGTCTCGTTCGAGTACAAGCGCGCCGACGTGGGCGTCGAAGAGTGCTACGTGACGCCGTCGATGCGGTGAGCTGCGCGTGACCGCGGTATGCTGCCGTGGTGGTGCGCGGGTGGGCGGGGTTGGTGGTGGCGATGGGCTGCAGCCCGCCCGATCCCTCGCCGGCAGCGAGCGAGGCGCAGGCGTACCTCGACGACGCGGCGTATCGACGCGAGGTGCTCGAGCGCGATCTGCTGCGCACCGACGACGACTATGCGCAGCTCCGGCTCGAGCACTATGCGCTCGAGGACGGCTGGGATGCGCTCCCCGAGCGCGATCCCGAGTCGGCCCCGCTGACCCTGGCCGAGGGACTGGCGCTCGCGGAGGGCGGGACCCTCGAGCTCCTCGATGGCACCTCGCTCGCGCCTGGTGAGCGGCCCGGTAGCGAAGGCGAGTGGATCGAGCTCGGTCGTCGCGTGTGGTTCGAATACCCGTTCGTTCGCAGCGATGCGCTGATGATCGCGGCGCGAGACGGCCGGCTCGCGCAGCTCGGGGTCGACACCTGGGAAGGCCGCTACGTGGGTGTACGGGCCTTCGTAGACCAATATGGCGCGGTGGTGCTCGGCCCCACCTGCGCGCTGTGCCACGCGAGCGTGGACGCCGACGGCCCCTCGGCGGTGCGTTCGAACCGAGGCCTCGACCTCGGGGGCATGCGACTGTTCGCGCTCCAGCAGGGCGCACAAGGGCAGGGCTCGGGCGAGCTCGATAGCTCGACCGTGGCCCAGCTCGAGCACCTGCAGCGCGGGCACAGCGATCCTCTCGAGGATGGGCGCTTCACCCCCTATGCCTTCCCCGATCTCGGAGGCATCCGCGAGCTGCCGTATCTGCACCACACTGCGAACTGGGTGAACGCTTCGATCACCACGCTCGCGATCCGCGTGGAGACGGTCTACATCACCGGGGCCGGGCAGCACGCCCGAGTCCCGCGCACGCTGGCGTGGGCGGTGGCGATGTACCTGCGCTCGCTGCCTGCCCCGCCGCCGAGCGAGGCGGTCGACGAGGCCACGCTCGCCGCTGGGCGAGCGGTGTTCGAGGCGGCCGGCTGCGCGGCGTGTCACGTGCCGCCGCTCTACACCTCGGATCGACTGGTCACGATCGAGGAGGTCGGCACGGATCCCGCCGCGGGTCGCAGCCCCGCGCGCGGGACGGGCTACTATCGGATCCCCAGCCTGCGCGGCGTGGGCGGGGCGGCGCCCTACCTGCATCACGGTGGGGTGCGCACGCTCGAGGAGCTGCTCGATCC
>JBFIJN010000577.1:0-5164 GCA_041600735.1 Nannocystaceae bacterium | reverse complement strand
GGTCGCTTTGGGCAGCTCGAGCTGCCCAACGACGAGCTCCCCGCCATCGTCGAGAAACGCGTGCTGCGCCCGGTGGACGAGTCGGCGCGCAAGCAGATCGACGCCGCGTTCGCGCAGATCCAAGCGACCGCGTCCGGGGCCTGGACCACGCTCACCGCGGGCACGTACGACGCGCAGAGCTTCCGCCGCCTGTACCCGTTCAGCCCCTCGCTGGTGGAGACCCTCGTGGCGCTGTCGAGCTCGCTCCAGCGTCAGCGCACGGCGATCAAGCTGCTCACCGAGATGCTCGTCGAGCACATCGACGATCTCGAGCTCGGCACGCTCGTGGGGGTGGGCGACCTGTTCGATCTGCTCGCCAGCGGCGACGAGTCGGCGACGGGGATCATGCGCGAGCGCTTCCGAGCGGCGATCCACCTGTACAAGCACGAGCTGCTCCCCATGATCCAAGCGACGCACGGCACCACCGGCCGTGACCGCTGCCAGCGCATGCGCGAGGAGCATCCGCTGCGGCTCGGCTGCGCCAGCTGCCCCGAGCGCGCCTGTCGCAACGACAACCGTGTGGCCAAGACCCTGCTGCTCGCCGCGCTGGCGCCCAACTCGCCGGCCCTTCGCGATCTCACCGTGGGTCGCCTGGTCGAGCTCAATCATGGCCACATTCGCACGCCGATTCGCGGGCAGGAGAAGCAGGCGGTGGCCAACAAGCTGCGCAAGTGGGCCAGCGATCTCCACCAGATCCAAGTGGGCCGCCAAGACGACCCCGGCGTGTCGATCGAGCTCCACGGGGTGGATCTCAAGCCCATCATGGAGCAGGCCGGGGCGGTCAACTCCTCGGCGCGGCGCCAGCACGAGATCCGCCGCATGCTGTTCGAGGCCATGGGGGTCACCGTGGACGTCGAGGCGGGGGTCGACGACACGATCGAGTGGCGAGGCTCGCGACGACCGGGGCACGTGCGCTTTGGCAACGTGCGCACCATGCCCACGGCGGTGCTGCGCTGCCCCGACGACCACGACTGGCGGCTCGTGGTGGACTTCCCCTTCGACGACGACGGCCACGGGCCCGACGAGGACGCGGCCTGCCTCGAGGCGTTCCGCGACGCCCACGGCGGCAGCTGGACGCTGGTGTGGCTGCCGAGCTTCTTCTCCGCGAGCGTCAACACGCTGCTCGGCGAGCTGGTGGTCCTCAATCACATCCTCGACGAGAACGACGCCACGCGGCAGGACTACGTCAAGCACCTCAGCCCCGAGCAGCAGAACATGGCGATCAACTCCATGCGCAGCCTGCAGAGCCAGAAGCGCACGCAGGTGTTCGAGGCCATGCGCAAGGCCTACGGGGTGGCGAGCGCCGGCCGCGACGACGAGCACCTCGACCCTTCGCGGCGCATGGATCAGAACCTGCACACGCTGCAGCCCGGGCTGCAGGTGCACCCCGGGCTGGCGCCCGATCTCTCGCACGCGCTACAGCGCTACGTGCCGGCGCTGCTCGAGGAGCGCTACCCCAAGCACCCTCGCTTCCCGCGCGTGCCCACCCGCAAGCGCATCGGCGACGTGCTCGGCTGGTTCGACGAGCTGATGGATCGCGAGGACCACAAGATCGCGCTCGACAAGCAGGCCGCCGAGGAGATGCGCGGCTACCTGGGCGAGCTCGGCTTCGTGCGCGTGATCGAGAACGCGGCGCTCCTGCGCGAGGACGACGCGATCCAGGCGATCGAGAAGAAGCGCTTGCAGAAGTCCGTCGAGCACCCGACCGCGGGCCAGGTGGCCGCGTGGTTCGATGAAGACGGCAAGTTCGGCCTGCAGCCCGAGGCCATGGCGATGGTCGTGCGCGCCTACGCGCGCGCCAAGGCCCGCACACTGGTCGCCGGGGGCGAGCCGTTCGAATTCGTCCCGGGCAAGGCGATCCCCGACTCGGTCGTGCTCGAGAAGCCCGATCTCCCCTCGCCGAGCGAGTGGGCCGCGGGCCTCGAGATGGCCGGCTACCTCGGCATCACCCTGCCCAGCCGGGCGCTGCACGGCGACAACCTCAAGCGGCTCCAGAAGGAGCTCGCCGCTCGTCTGACCGAGGTCGGCACCGCCACGCTGCAGCTGCCGGGGCACCTGCGGGCGTGGCACGAGGTGGTCGGGCTGCCCGTCGACACCCCGCGCGTGACGACGGCCGACAGCGCCGAGGCGCTCGTGGCCGAGCTGCAGGGCAAGCCGGGGGTCGAGCAGGTCCGCGTCCTCGGCACGTTCCAGGCGCAGACCAGCCCCGGCGCGCTGGGGCGAAGCCTGGGATCCGCGGTCGCCACCGCCAAGGTCCTCGCCAACAAGCTCACGCTGGGCGTGTTCCGCCAGCTGCGGGCGATGAGCGGCAGCGCGGCGGCGAGCCACGTGCTCGACGAGGCCACCAAGTGTCTGCGGCAGGACGAGCTCAATGTCGTGCTGGCGGCGCGGCTGCAGCCGCTGGCCGAGCAGGGGCAGGCGCTGCTCGAGGACTCGACGCCCGCGTCGGGGCCCACGTCGACCCCCGCTCCGGCGCCCGCCAAGCCCGGCACCGAGATCGCCCTCGAGGCATCCCTCGCCGCCCAGGGTACCCGCGAGGTGGTCGCGGCGCTCGAGCAGGTGCTCGGGCAGGCGCGCGAGCTCGCGGCGCGCGGGGATGACCTCACGCTCGACGGTCGCATCACGATCACCCGCCCGAGGTCGTCGTGACCCCGGGTCTCGACCCGCGCGCGCTCGTCGAGCAGCTCGAGCGCGTGCTGCCCGATGAGCGCCATCCCGAGCGCCGCTTCGTGGCGCTGCATGGGTCGTGCGCGGCCGAGCGCGTGACGACCAAGGCGGCCGGTGAGGTGCGCGTGGTCTCGGTGCGCAGCGAG
Source organism: Nannocystaceae bacterium (assembly GCA_041600735.1). Taxonomy (GTDB): domain Bacteria; phylum Myxococcota_A; class Polyangia; order Nannocystales; family Nannocystaceae; genus Paraliomyxa. The sequence continues at coordinate 2,312 of JBFIJN010000577.1, read as the reverse complement.
CTGGAGCTGCGTCGCGCGCTGCCGGGGCTCCACGACGAGACACCCTACACCGCGTATCTGCTGGGCTGGCCGGCGCGCGAGATCCCCGTCGACCTCGCCGGGCGGTTCGTCGCGCACGGACGGGTGCATCGCACGGGCCGTGAGGATCGCATTCGCGACCTGTTCGGGGGGCGTCGCACCGCGATCGACCGCGATCTCGCGGGATCGCGGCTGGGCGCTTACCTCGTCGAGCGCTACGACGCCGAGGCGTTCGGAAGCGCCTCGGGCAAGGTCACGCTCGACGCGGCCTGGGCCGCGTGGCTGCAGCGCACCTGCGGGCTCGAGGCCGACTCGTCGCTCGGGCTCGACACGCTGATGGCGTGGGCGGCCACCAACGCGCGGGGGGACCAGCTGCGCGAGGCGCTGGCGACCGAGGCGGCCGCGGGGGTGCAGGAGGAGCTCGAGCGGTTCTTGCAGCGCCGGGTTGGCGACGCAGGGCCGATCGTGCTGCGCTGCTGGCTCTCGGGCCGCGGGCGGGCGCTCGTGCAGTTTGCCGCGCTGTTCGAGGTGGTGGTCGAGGATCCCAACACCGCCCCCACCGGGGCGATCCGTAGCGTGGCGCTCGGCAAGCTCGGGCTCGCCGAGGACGAGCTCGACGCCGTGCTCGAGCCGCTCGGCAAGGGCGCCGAGGCGGGCTTTCGCGAGCTTGCGCGCCGCACCGACGCCCACACCGTGCACAAGCTGCTCGAGGACGCGCAGGCCAACCTCTCGTCGAGCGAGCATGCGCGGCTCGTGGGTAGCCGGCGGCTGCCCATCGCGTGGACGATGCGACTCGATCGCTTCGGCGACATGCTGCGCGCCGGGGCCAACGCGCCGGGGATGGCGACGTTCGAGGCGGCCGTGCAGGCATTCCGCGCGCTCGAGGGCCACCAGACGTACCTGGTCGAAGAGAGCAGGCGGACGCTCGAGCGCGCGCAGATGGCGATCCGACTGCTGGGCTGGTTGGTGGCCCGGCCCGACGCGGCCAAGGCCGCCGGACCCCAGAGCTACGCCGACGCCCAGGTGCTTGGCGCTTGGTACGCGCAAGAGGGCGGCTACGTCGACTTGGCCCGTCGCCGCGCCCGAGGGGGAGGCGGTGGGGCGTTCGTGGCCGGCATCGATGCCGTGCTGGCCCAGGCCGATGCTGCGCGTGAGCAGCTCGATCTCCGCTTCGCCCGCGGCTACGTGGAGTGGCTGCGCGCCCACGCGCCCAAGGGCCCGCTCTTGCCCATTCACGCCGCCGCGGAGACTTTCGTGGGTCCGTACCTCGAGGGGCCCGCGCACCGTCGCATGCTGGTGCTGCTCATGGATGGGATGGCGTGGGCGCAGGCGGTCGAGCTGCTCGAGGAGCTCGGCAAGGGCAGCATGCCGTGGTCGCCCATCGCATGGAACACGCTCGCGTTCGCCCCGGGCAACGCCTTCTTTGCGCCCGTGCTCGCCCAGGCGCCGTCGGTCACCAAGGTCAGTCGCTCGGCGTTCTTCGCCGGCAAGCCCACCCCCGCGGGCCTCGACGCCGACAAGCTCGTCGATGCCGATCTATGGGCCAAGAACCGCAGCGTGCTGCGCTTCTACACCGGGACGCAGGTGCCCAAGCTTCGCGTGAAGAAGGACGGCTTCAACGTCGACGGGACGGTGACCAAGGCCACGCTCACGCTCATCGCCGACGAGACCCAGCCCGTGGTCGCGCTCGTGATCAACGCGATCGACGACCACCTGAAGACGAGCACTCAGGAGGATCACGAGTGGACGGTGGCGCGCATCGTCGCGCTGCGCGAGCTCCTCGATGCGGCGGCTCAGGCCGGGCGGGCGGTGCTGCTCGCGGCCGACCACGGGCATGTCTCGGGGCAGCGCATGGAGTTCGCAAAGACGCAGCAGGGAGACCGAGGCTCGCGCTGGCGGCCCTGGCTCGTGGGCGACTCGGTCAAGGAGTACGAGGTCGCGGTGGAGTCGGCCTACGCCTGGGCCCCCAAGGGGGAGAAGGTGCAAGGCGTGGTGCTGCTGGCCGACGATCGCCACAGCTACGGCACGCAGCGCTACTACGGAGCCCACGGCGGGGCCACCCTGGCCGAGGTGGTGGCGCCGACCTTCGTGATCGGGACCCCGAGCCTGCAACCGGCCGGGGTGGTGGATGCCGCGCTCGAGCCCAGGCCCGCGCAGGCGCCCGGGTGGTGGCATCGGGAGGTGGCCAAGCCGGTGCCCGCAGCCGCGGCCAAGCCCTCGACGAAGACCAAGCGCACGAAGAAGACCGAGGAGCTCGAGCAGCAGGGGCAGCTGCCGATGCTCGCGGTGAAGCC
>JBFIJN010000576.1:0-5192 GCA_041600735.1 Nannocystaceae bacterium | reverse complement strand
TCGCCAACGATGAGCTTGGAGGCCGACCTCGGGGTGGACTCGATCAAGCGCGTGGAGATCCTGTCGGCGATGCGCGACCGTGCGCCGGAGCTTCCCGAGGTGAACGCGGGCGAGATGGCAGCCCTGCAGACGCTCGCGCAGATCGTGGAGTACATGCAGGCGAGCACGCCCGCGAGCTCCGTTGCGCTGGCCAGTCCCGCGCCGGTCGCGACGACGGCCCCGCGCATCGACCTGACGGCGCTGCTGCTCGAGGTGGTGGCGGAGAAGACGGGCTACCCGGCGGACATGCTGTCGCCAACGATGAGCTTGGAGGCCGACCTCGGGGTCGACTCGATCAAGCGCGTGGAGATCCTGTCGGCGATGCGCGACCGTGCGCCGGAGCTTCCCGAGGTGAACGCGGGCGAGATGGCGGCCCTGCAGACGCTCGCGCAGATCGTGGAGTACATGCAGGCCAACGGCGCGGCCGTGCCGGCCGTCGCGGCCCCGGTGGCTCCCTCGCTGACGGTCACCCCGCGCAACATCCAGCGCTTCGTGGTGGCGGCGGTGCCCGCCCCGGCGCTAGGGCTCGGGTTGCGTGGTCTGACGGCCGGCGAGATCCAGGTGACCGATGACGGGCGAGGCGTTGCCGATGCGCTCGTCGAGCGCCTGCGCGCCGAAGGTCTCACCGCGACGAAGGTGGCTCGCGTCACGGGCTCGCCGCGCGGGGTGATCTTCCTCGGTGCGCTCGCCGATCACCGCGATCGCAGCTCGGCGCTGGCGGTCCACCGCGAGGCGTTCTTGGCCGCCAAGGCCCACGGGGGCGCCGACGGGGTGTTGGTTACGGTGCAGGCCACGGGCGGAGACTTCGGGCTCCGCGGCGCGGGCGAGGCCGCGTGGACGGCGGGTCTTCCCGCGCTGGTGAAGACGGCCGCGCAAGAGTGGCCCGGCGTGGGCTGCAAGGCGATCGATCTCGCCGATGCGAGCGACCCCGTGCTCGCGGCGCGCCTCATCGCCGACGAACTGCTCGCGGGCGGTCCGGAGCTCGAGGTCGGGGTGTCTGCGGGCGGTGCCCGCCTCACGCTCGACACGCGGCACGAGGAGGTCGCGGGCAGCGATCCCACGGTCGCCGCGCCCAGTGTGATCGTGGCTTCGGGCGGAGGCCGAGGCGTCACGGCGGAGACGCTCATCGCCCTGGCCGCGCGCGCGGGCGGGTCTTACGTGTTGCTCGGTCGCACGCCGCTGGTCGACGAGCCGGGCAGCTGCGCCGGTCTTCGCAGCGACGCGGAGCTCAAGCAGGCGCTCGTGGCCGAGGCCCGCAGCCAGGGCGCAACGATCAACCCGCAAGCGATCGGCCAGCGCGTGGCGGGGATCCTCGCGGGTCGCCAGGTGCGGGACACCCTGCGCCGGATCCACGAGGCGGGCGGCAAGGCGCGCTACGTGGCGCTCGATGTCACCGATGCCGAGGCGCTCACGCAAGCGCTCGCGCTCGTGCGCCGCGAGTGGGGGCCGATCACCGGGATCGTGCACGGGGCAGGGGTGCTGGCCGATCGCACCATCGCCGACAAGACGGTCGAGCAATTCGACTTCGTGTTCGACACCAAGATCCGCGGGCTGCTCGCGCTGCTCGAGGCCACGGCCGACGATCCGCTCGCGCTCCTGGTGTTGTTCTCTTCGGTGGCCGCGCGCAGCGGCAATCGAGGCCAGTGCGACTACGCGATGGCCAACGAGGTACTCAACAAGGTGGGTGCGGCAATCGCGCAGGAGCGCGGCATCAAGGTCAAGTCGCTGGGCTGGGGGCCCTGGGAGGGCGGCATGGTCACCCCGGAGCTGGCCCGACACTTCGAGTCGATCGGCGTGCCGCTCGTGCCGCTCGCGGTCGGGGCGAAGATGCTGGTCGACGAGGTCCAAGGTGGCGCGCCCGAGGTCGAGCTCGTGCTCGGGGGCAAGCCCACGCTCGGCGGCTCCGCCAGTCCGAGCGCAACCGGCCTGATCCACGTGGGGCGCCAGCGCTACCCCTTCATCGATCACCACCGCGTGAGCGGGACCGCGGTGGTGCCCGTGGTGGTCGCGGCCGAGTGGCTCGCGCGGGCGGCTCGGGCGTGCTGCCCGGGTCTGCACCTCGCGGCGCTCCGCGAGCTCACCGTCGTGCGCGGCATTCGTCTCGAGCGCTTCGACGAGCGCGGGGAGTGGCTCATCGTCGAGGCGCGACAGCTGAAGAACGGCGATGGCTCGCTGGTGGCGCTCGAGCTGAAGGATGCCGAGCAGCGCGTGCGCTACCAGGCCACGGCCGAGCTCACCCGCGATCCAGCACGGGCCCCCGCGGCTCGGATCAGCCGCGAGGGCCTCGAGCGCTGGGGCGATCGCATCATCTACGACGGCACCACGCTGTTCCATGGTCCGGCGCTCCAGGTGATCCGCTCGATCGAAGGGATCTCGCGGGAGGGCCTGGTGGCCACGCTCGATGGCGCGCCCGGCCGCCCTTGGAACGAGGACGCATGGTTGCTCGATCCAGGGCTGTTCGACGGGGCGCTCCAGCTCGCGCTCTTGTGGGCCGAGCAGGCGATCGGCGCTTCGGTGCTTCCGATGAAGATCGGCGAGCTGCAGCTCTTCGCGGGTGCGGCTCAGTCGCGGCCGGTGACGGCCGCGGTGCGCAGCACCCAGGTGAGCCGTGACAAGGCGGTGTGCGAGGTCTCGCTGGTGGGCGAGGACCAGCGACTCGTCGCGGTGCTGCGCGGCGTGGAGACGATCCGCCGTCCCGACGTCGGCGCGGCGCCCGATCGCAGCGCAGCCTCCAGCCTCGCGAGCTTGCGCCGATGAGCGCCGCGACGGCTGCGTCCTTTACTCCGATCGCGATCGTCGGGCGCGGCTGCGTGCTCCCCGGTGCGCTCGGGCCCGACGCGCTGCACGAGGCGATCCTCGCGGGCCGCGATCTCGTGTCTCGCGTGCCCGAGGGGCGCTGGAACATTCGCCGCACCGCGGGCCGCACGAGCGCGAGCGGAGCACCCGATGTGCCGTGGTCCGATCGCGGCGGCTACGTGCGAGGGTTCGAGGACATCTTCGATCCCACCGCCACCGCGCTCGCGCCCGAGCAGGTGCGCGGCCTCGACCCGCTGTTCCAGTGGGCCCTGCATGCGGCTGGGCAGGCGCTGCGCGAGGCCGGCCACCGTGGGCCTTCGCAGCGCGCCGGAGCCGTGTTCGGCAACCTCGGGTTCCCCTCCGCGGCGCAGGCCCGCTATGCCGCGTCGGTGCTGCTCGAGGCCCAGGGCGGCGAGCTGGCCAAGCACGCGCCTCCGCGCCCCGATCCGCGCAATCGCTTCATGTCGGGTCTGCCCGCGCACCTGCTCGCCAAGGCCTACGGGCTCGGGGCCGGCGCGTTCACGCTCGATGCGGCGTGTGCCTCGGCGCTCTATGCGATCAAGATCGCATGCGACAAGCTGGCCGATGGCGAGGCCGATCTCATGGTCGCGGGCGCCGTGAGCTGCTGCGATGACCTGTTCATCCACGTGGGCTTCTGCGCGCTTCAGGCCCTGTCGAGATCGGGGCGCAGCCGCCCGTTCTCGCAGGATGCCGATGGCCTGCTCCCGGCCGAGGGTGCGGTGTTCGTCGCGCTCAAGCGCCTCGATCGCGCGGTGGCCGACGGCGATCGCATCCACGGGGTGATCCGCGGCGTGGGCCTCAGCAACGATGGTCGCAGCGGCGGCGTGCTGGTGCCCACCGTCGAGGGCCAGGTGCGGGCCATGGAGGCCGCCTATCGGGACTCGGGCTGGAGCCCCAGCGATGTGGGGCTCGTGGAGTGTCACGCCACGGGGACGCAGGTCGGTGATCGGGTCGAGCTCGAGAGCATGGCCAAGGTGTTCGCAGGCGTGACGGGGCTGCCCATCGGATCGGTGAAGTCCAACATTGGGCACCCGATCACCGCCGCGGGCGGGGTGGCGCTGCTCAAGGTGCTGGGCGGTCTGCAGCACGGGGTTCGCCCGCCGATGCGGCCCGTCGAGAGCCCGCTCGGGTACCTGGCCGCGACTCCGTTTCGCTTGCTCACCGCGGTCGAGCCGTGGGCTGCCCCGGCCGCGGGCCCGCGACGCGCGGCGATCAATGCGTTTGGGTTCGGAGGCAACAACGCCCACCTGCTGGTGGAAGCCTACGAGGGACAATCGATCTCGTGCCGCGCCCGAGCGCTCGCGGAAGACCCGATCGTGGTCGTGGGCATGGCCGCGAGGCTCGGCGAGCTCGACACCGAGGGGTTCGTGCGCGCGGTGCTCGAGGGTCGACAGGTGGCGACCGCGGAGGGCGCGAAGGCCTCGACGATCCGGCTCGGCCTGCAGGGCCTCAAGTTTCCGCCCAAGGATCTCGCGCAGGCGCTGCCGCAGCAGCTGTTGATCCTCGACGTGGCTCGCGAGGCGGTGGCCGCCGTCGGCGAGCTGCCCCGCAACGAGACCGGGGTCTTCATCGGGATGGGCACCGATCCCGAGATCGGGCGCTACGGCCTGCGGTGGGTGCTTCCCGAGTGGAGCGACGACGAGCACTGGGTCGAGCAGGCGATGAACGCGACCGTTCCGCATCTCGAGGTGGCGGGGGTCGTGGGCACGATGCCCAACATCGTGGCCAACCGACTCAACAGCCAGCTCGATGTGGCCGGCCCGAGCTTCACGGCCTCGGCCGAGGAGGCTTCGGGTCTGCGCGCGATCGATGTGGCGCGGCGAGCCCTTCGCGCGGGCGAGCTCGATGCCGCGATCGTGGGAGCGGTCGATCTCTCGTGCGAGCCGATCCACCGCGAGGCGGCCCGCCATGTGCTCGCGTCGGACCAGCAGGTGCCGGCCGATGCCGCGGTGGCGCTGGTGCTGATGCGCGGCGCCGAGGCCCGACGCCGCGGGCTCCCGGTGCTCGGGGTGCTCGAGGGGTCGGGGCGAGGGATTCAGCTGGGCGAGGGCGGCGAGTCGATCGAGTTACGGTTGGGTCATGCTCACGCGGCGTCGGGGCTCGTGCATCTGGCCGCCGCGCTCGCGATGACGGCCCACCGCGCGCGAGCGGGTAACGGCGCGCCCGCTCCGTGGCTGCAGCGCGAGGTGCAGGGGGTCGAGCTCGCAGTGCCCACGCTGGAGGCCGCCGCGCAGCGAATGAACGTGTCCGTAGATCCGCAGGCGCGCGGGTGCTCGTGGCTCCCCGCCGATCCGCCGCAGGTGTGGATCTGGCGGGCGCCGACGCGCGAGGCGCTG
>JBFIJN010000575.1:0-5201 GCA_041600735.1 Nannocystaceae bacterium | reverse complement strand
GCGCGGAGCCGGCGAAGCCCGAGGCTGCGCCGTCAGGGCGGCCCGGGGCGCACCTTCCGCGAGACCGGTCCGAGGTCACGCACGCCGCGGGTGCCCGACCGCGCGCGTCCACGGCCGAGCACGTGAAGCTGCCGGGCAGCTGAAGGCGCTACAGCCCGAACACGGTCGGCGAGGGGAACACCGGCTCGAGCGTGGTGCCGTTGCCGAGCTGGCCCGAGGTGCGAAAGCCCAGGCAGCTCCAGCCCGCCGCGGTCTCGAAGCAGGTGAAGGCGTTGCCGGCGACCACGTCGGTGATGCCGCTGGCGGCGACGAACGGGGTGGGGGAGCGGACCTCGGTGAGGCCGGTGAGGATCTGGCCGCCGTTGCCGAGGTGGCCGTCGAGCGCGTAGCCCCAGCACCACATGTCGCCGGCTCCATCGAGGGCACAGTTGTAGTTGTAGCCCGCGGCGATCTGCACGATTCCGGCCAGGCCGGGGACGAGCAGTGCGGTGTCGGAGTCGGTCTCGTTGCCCTGGCCGAGGTTGCCGTAGCCGGCCTCGCCCCAGCAGTAGACCTGGCCGGCCGCGAGCGCGCAGGTGTGATCCTGCCCGGACGCGACCTGGGTGACGCCGGGGGGCAGACCGGTCACGTCCACCGGGATCGCCGAGTCCGCGACGTTGCCGTCGTTGTCGCCGAGCTGGCCGTTGAAGTCGTTGCCCCAGCAGCTCACCACCCCGGTGGCCCGCAGCGCGCAGCCATGGCCCTCGCCGAGTGTGATCTGGGTGGCGTCGTCGAGGCCCCCCACGGTCACGGGCAGGCTCTGGTCGGTGATCACGGCGCCCTCACCGGTCTGTAGATCGGAGTTGTTGCCCCAGCACTGCACGGTGCCGCCCGTGCGCACGCAGGCGTGCTGCGCCCCGACGTCGAGCTCGTCCACTGCGCCCAGGCCCATCACGGTCACGGGGGTGAGGATGTCGGTCGTGAGGGGGTTGCCCTGACCGAGCTGGAGCTGGCTGTTGTCGCCCCAGCACTGCACGTTGGTCGCGGTGCGCACGCAGAGGAAGCTGTCGCCCATGCCGAGCTCCAGCACGCCGCTCACGTGGGCGAGCGGGGTGAGCTCGGTGAGGTGGTAGTGGATCGGGTCGAAGTAGCCGGCCGCCGGGATGCCTCCGGTGCTCGCGACCAGCGTTCCATCGCCGGTGCACTCGACGGTGCCGTCGAGCAGCACGCCGCAGGTCACTCCGCGGTACTCGGCCGGGTCGAGCACCACCGCGCCGACCGGTCCCGAGAAATTCACCGGCACCGGCTCGAGCTGGCTGGCGGGGGCGAAGCCGAGCTGGCCCGCCTCGCTAAAGCCCCAGCACCAGCGCTCGTTGGCGGCCGAGACCACGCACGCACCACGGCCACCGGTCTCGAGATCCACCCAGTCTTGGGCGGGCAGGTTCAGCACCGAAGTGGGCACGAGCACGTCGAGATAATTGCCCGAGCCGATCTGGAAGTCGGAGGCCTGGCCCCAGCACAGCACCTGATCGTCGACGAGCAGCGTACAAGCGAAGTTGTCGCCGAGCGAGAGGATCTCCGCGGCAGCGGGCAGGCCGATGAGCTGCGGCGTGGCGGCATCGATGGTGTTGCCGTTGCCGACCTGTCCGTCGATGTTGTCGCCCCAGCACCACACCTGGCCGAGGGCACCGAGCGCGCAGGTATTGTCTTGGCCGCCCTCCACGTCGACGATGTTGACGAGCCCGGGCACGAGCGCGGCGGTGCTGCTGTCGGCCCCGGCTGCCCCGTCGCCGAGCTGTCCGTTGTCGTCGTCGCCCCAGCAGGCGACGGTTTGGTTGGAGAGCACGGCGCAGCCGTGGTCGTCGCCCATGCCCAGGTCGATCGCCGTGAGGCCCCCGGGCAGCGCGACCACGGCCGGATCGGCACTGTCGGTCGTGCTCACGCCCCCGCGGCCGAGCTGGAGGTTGCTGTTGTCGCCCCAGCACCACACGTCGCCGAGCACGTCGATGGCGCACACATGGTCATCGCCGGCCTCGATGGCGGTGGCCATGGGCAGTCCGGTGATCTGGATCGGTGAGAGCTGATCGGTCATGGCCGGAGCGCCGGGGCCCATCGGAAGATCGGCATTGTCGCCCCAGCACCACACGCTGCCGTCGGCTCGGATCGCACAGTTGAGGTTCTCGCCCGAGGTGATCGCGACGGCGTCGTCGAGCGCGAACGTGGGCAGGGTCTGCCCGGTGGTGGCGCCGTTGCCGACCTCGCCCTGTGTGTTGGCGCCAAAGCAGCCCACCTCGCCGAGCGTGGTCAGCACGCAGCCGGTGTTGGCACCCAGCGCCACCGAGTCGAGCCCGTCGACGATCGTGCACGTGCTGGGCGAGCCGGCACAGCCCCAGCCGAACTCCACGCTGCACAGGGCACCGCAGCCGTCACCCAGCGCGATGTTGCCGTCGTCGCAGGCCTCGGCGCCGGTCATCACGCCGTCGCCACACACGGTGGTGCACACGCTCGGCTGCCCGGTGCACGCGTAGCCGGCCTCGGTCTGGCACGTGGCATCGCAGCCGTCGCCCCCGACCAGGCCGTCGTCGTCGCACTGCTCGGTGCCCGCAACGAAACCGTCGCCGCACTCGGTCACGCACATGCTGGGCTGGCCCACGCAGCTCCAGCCCAGCTCGAGCGCGCACGCCGCGGAGCAGCCATCGCCCGCAACGGTGCCCTGATCGTCGCACTGCTCGGTGCCCGCGATGATGCCGTCGCCGCAGCCGGTCATGCACACGCTGGGCTCGCCATCGCACGACCAGCCGAGCTCGACCATGCAGCTGGAGTCGCAGCCGTCGGCACTCATCGCGTCGTTGTCGTCGCAGAGCTCGTCGCCGAGGATCAGGCCGTCGCCGCAGATCGCTGCGCACGCGCTCGGGGCCCCGGCGCAGGAGAAGCCCTCCTCGATGACGCACTCGGTCGAGCAGCCGTCGCCGTCCTCGGCGTTGCCGTCGTCGCAGTCCTCGCCCACCACGAAGCCGTCGCCGCAGACGGTGGCGCACACGCTGGGCTCGCCCTCGCAGGCGTAGCCCTCCTCGATCTGGCACTCGACCGTGCAGCCGTCTCCGTTCTTGATGTTGTCGTCGTCGCACTGCTCGGGGCCGACCACCAGCGCGTCGCCGCACACCGCGAAGCAGACGCTGGGCTGACCGTTGCACTGCCAGCCGTCTTCGATCATGCAGGTGGAGCTGCAGCCGTCGCCGTCCTCGGGGTTGTCGTCGTCGCAGCCTTCTTCTTCGATGATGCGGCCGTTGCCGCACTCGGGCGCGGCACCGGTGCTGTCTGGATCGACGTCGCCGCTGCTGCTGCTCGCGGGCCCGGTGGAGCTGCCGGTGGAGCCGTCGGCCGGGACGAGCGGGGAGTCGTCACCGCAGCTGGCGATCGCGACCGTGGAGCTGGACAAGAGGACCGGGAGCCAAAATCGAATGCGCATGGAGAGGACCTACGGGGACCAGCATACGAGAGGCATACGGGCCCACGAAACAGATCTTCGGGCGAAGGTGCGGGCCTGGGGCCAAGTTCGGTATGCTCGCGCGGTTGCTCTGCGCTGCCGCCTTCCTCGTGCTCGTGGGTGCCCCGGCTGCGCCTACGGTCGTATCGGCGCCAGCGCAGGAGGGGGCGCCGGAGCAGGCCGGTCCCGCGGAGGTCGAGCCCGAGGGCGTGCGAGAGCGCGAGGGCGAAGGCTCGCGGCCCGAACGGGACGCGCGGGTCGAGGGCGAGCCGGGGGACGATCCGCGGGAGGAGCCGGGGAACGCCGACTCGGAGGGCGAGCCGGGCGAGGGCGAGCCGGGCGAGGGCGAGCCTGAAGAGGATGCCGAGGCCGAGGAGGAGGTCGACGAGGAGGAGCGCTGGGCTCCCGAGCCCGCCACGGCGGCGCGCCTGCGCGGCAAGATCCTCAGCTTCGGCGAGCGCGAGCCGCTGGGCGAGGCGCGGCTCATCTTCAAGGATGGTCGGCCCTCGGTGCTGGTGGAGGGCGATGGCTCGTTCGCGGTGATGCTGCCGCCCGGTCGTCACGAGATGATCGTGCGCGCGCCGGGCTATCGCGATCTGCCGGCGGCGGTGGAGCTGCAGCCGCGACAGGACCTCGAGGTCGAGCTGCGTCTCGACTCTGCGCTCGACAGCGATGTGTATCGCACGGTGGTCAAGGCCGAGCGCCAGGTCGCGGTCTCGAGCACGACGCTGCGCGACGACGAGCTGCGCCGCGTGCCGGGCACGCGCGGAGATCCGCTGCGCGTGATCGGGAGCCTGCCCGGCGTGGGGCAGCTCGCCGGCTTCTTGCCCTACGTGGTCGTGCGCGGGGCGGCGCCGGGCAACACGGGCTACTACCTCGACGGCTCGCGGGTGCCGATCCTCTTTCACGTGGCCATCGGTCCGTCGGTGATCCACCCCTACTTCATCGACTCGGTCGACTTCTATCCCGGTGGTGCGCCGGTGCGGCTCGGTCGCTACACCAGCGGCATCATCGAGGCTCGCACGGCGCCCGCGCGCCGCGACCGGGTGCACGGCGACGTCGACGTGCGCCTGACCGATGCGGGCGGGATGCTCGAGATCCCGATCGATCGGCGCAAGCTCGCCGACTGCAAGGAGCCGACTCGGGCCGAGCGCAAGGCCGCGGCGGCCGAGGGCACCAAGCTGAAGGGGCGCCAGTGCGTGCGTGGCCCGGCCCGCGGCGCGCTCACCCTCGCGGGTCGCTACAGCTACACCGGCGCGGTGCTCTCGCTGGTCAACGAGTCGGTGCGCATCAAGTTCTGGGACTACCAGGCGCGCTTCGATCATGCGCTGGGGTCCAACCTCGACTACACCACGTTCGTCTACGGGAGCTTCGACGACCTCGGCACCAAGGCCACTACCAGACCCGACGGCACGGAGACGCCGGCCACCACGTTCGTGCGCTTCCAGTTCCACCGCGTCGACAACCGCATCCGCCAGCGGCTGCGCGGCGGGGGCTCGGCGATCTACGCCGTGGTGCTCGGTCTCGACCAGACCGGCGCCACGGACGACATCCGCACCAATCAGTGGCGCGTGGCCCCGCGGGCCGACTTTCGCATCCCGATCAAGGATGCGCTCTCGATCGGCTTCGGTCTCGATCAAGAGGTTCAGGTGTTTCGCCTGCCGCGCTTCGACCCCGGCGAGATCACCGAGGATCTCAGCCTGTTCTTCAGCGAGCGCACGGTCATGGTCACGGC
>JBFIJN010000574.1:0-5219 GCA_041600735.1 Nannocystaceae bacterium | reverse complement strand
GGCTGCCGCCTGCGCGTGTACCAGGTGCTGCAGGTCGAGGGCGAGCCGGTGCTCTCACCGGAGGTGTTTGCGAAGTACGTGCGCAACGCGTTCGCGCTGGTGCCGGGGCCGACCTCCGAGGGCATCGTCGTCGAGCTCGACGCGCGCTGCCAGGCTCGGGGCCCCGCGCGCGCGGTCGTGGAGCGCAGCGCCGGCGAGGGCTTCGAGGCCAAGTACGAGCTCACCGAGCCGACCACGTACACCACGATCGAGCGCTCGTCGCGGCTCGTGGTGCAGTCGTCGTCGAGCGTGCCGCTGCGGCTGCGACTGGCCGCTCCGCCGCTGCCCGCCGCACCCGGCAGCGAGGGCGCTCCGCTGGTCCCCGGCCCCGTGCTCACGCTCGAGGTGGCACGCGGTCAGCACGTCTCGTCCGCCGTGCCCACGCCGTTCGGCAGCGAGGTCGACGAGTTCTCGCTGATCATCGGTGCGAGCCGCGTGGAGCTTGGATCGGTGAGCTGCTCGCGCGAGCACACCGAGGCCGAGAGCTACTTTCGCCTCGTGGGGCTGGGGCTCGCCGACGACTACTCGCGGCTGCTCGAGGTGAGCGGTCGCTCCACCGGGGCCCCCGGGTGGAGCTCGCGGTGGCGCGAGCTCCGGCCCGATTTCCCCATCGATGTGCCGCCCATGCTGTGTACCGTGGCCACCGGCACGGGAGAGGTCGTGCCCGGAGAGCCGACCGCGACCGAGACCGAGCTCGCGGGCATCGAGCCGCCGCCCATCCCGGCGCGCGCGCTCAAGCTCACCCTCGACGTCGCGTTCCCCCGCTTCGGCGACCCGGTGGTGCTGCGCTTGCCCGCCGAGTACGCGGCGGGGCGCATCGAGGTCGTGGCGCGTGACGACGGCGGTGCGGTCGCCCGCGGCACCCTCGATTGCGTGCTGCCCGTGCTCGCGGAGGGGGCGGCCTACGAGCTCAGCCCGGTGTGGATCCACGACGCGAGCGGGCGGCAGCTGCGGAGGCTGCGCGAGCTCGAGGTGGGGCAGGCGAACGGGAGCAACGTGATCGAGGCCACCGAGGACGCACCCGGTCGGCCATGTCGAAGGCTGCACTCGCGCTGGGTCACCGAGCTCGGGACCGACGGGGAGGGTCGCGACGGTTGGTTCCCCCCGTGGGTCTGCCGCCCCGCGAATTGGAGCGACGCCACCTGCGTGGATGTCGACGGCGCGGTCTCGAAGACCCCCGACTCGCTCGTCGTGGACATCGAGACCACGCGCTCGCAGAGCGCCGAGCTGGTGCTCTCGGAGGGCACGGCGCGGGTGCGGGACGTGCCCTCGCTGACCTGCTACTTCCAGCGCGACACCAAGCAGCGGCGCAAGACCTGCCCGGTCCGCTGCCAGCCCAAGCTCGATGGGCCCACGCGCGAGAGCTACAACCGCTACCTCGGCCTGTCGTGCCAGGTGAGCTACGAGTGCGTCGACCAGGGCGAGCAGTGCTGAGCGCGGCTCACATGCGCTCGATGAACTCCCGCAGCCCGCGGAGCTCGTCCTCGGTGAGCGTGAAGCCGAGGCTCACCAGATCACCCTCGCTGACGAACTCGATCTTGGGGGCGACCGTGCTGGGCAAGCCGAGCATGGGCAGCACCGTCTCGAACTGTTCGAACTGACGCTGAAGCTCGTCGCGGATGCGGGTGGCATCGGCGCGCTCGCCCGCGTCGGCCGTGGTGGCGAACACCAGATCGCCCCCGCTCACGCGAAGATCGAGGGTCATGTCGACGATGCCGGCCATGGGCGTGCCGACGAGCGAGCTCGCGGACTGGCCGGTGATGCGGCCGACCACCCATGCCGAGTCCTCGGGTCGGATCCGCCCGGCGACGCTGGCCAGGCTGCCCTCGATCGCGGCCGTGCCCGCACCTCGCAGCCGCTCACGCACCGGCTCCGCCCACGCCTTGGAGACCAGCACGACGGCGTCGTCGTCGAGGAAGTAGCCCACGTTGCCCTCGCTCCGGCGCAGCTGGGGGCCCTCGCCCCGCGCGGTACCGGTGAAGGTCAGCTCGAGGGCGCGGCCGCGGGAGGTGCTCTCCTCGTCGAGGCAGCGCCACGTGGCCTCGGTGCCGAGCCCCTTGGCGTGGACCACCATCATGCCGCTCTCGTCGTCGTCGTGGCCGATCACGAGCTCGTCGATGGTCTCGGGCGCAGTCCCGCACGCGCGCAGCGAGTCGAGCATGCTCGACAGCCGGGGCTCGGCCTTCTCGGTCTTGGACCACAGCGCGCGCACCTCGGTGTGGGCCAGCAGCTGCGACGGTCGCACGCGCACGACGAAGTGGGCCAAGTCGGGGACCAGCCGCAGCGGCTCGGTCTCGGTCTGCTTGGCCTGGTCGATCACCTCGCGGGTGATCCCCGCGAGGCCGCCAGCGCGGGGCTCGGGCTTGGGCTCGAGCGAGTCGGGTCCCGCGACGGGCTCGGCGATCGCCTCGGCCGCGCTCGGGGCCGGGCTCGGCGGGGTCTCGGTGACCTCGCCTTGGCACGCGCTCATGACCAGCGCGAGCGAGAACACGCGTGCCCAGTGCCTCATCACTCCTCCAATATCGACGGCACCAGGCGCGGTCAAGCGGCTAGTGCCCGCCGCCGGCGTCATCGGGCACGGTGATCCACCGCGCGGCCAGGAACGAGACCGCCATCACCGAGTAGCCCACGGCCCACGGCCACGCGGGGGCGAGCTTCAGCACCGTGTCCCCCGCGGTGAACCCGTAGCTGTGCATCAGCCCCGCGATCGACAGCGCTGCGGCCGCGCTGCACCACAGCGCCGCGGTCGTGAACTTGCGCTCGATCACCGCTACGGTGGTCGCGGCCAGGATCATCGAGGAGAAGATGAACCCTTGCTCGAGCGCGAACGCTCCCTCGATCCACGTGTCGGAGGCGGCGAAGCGCTCGATGAGGGCCGGCGAGAACACGGGGCCGTCGGGCCCGCCCATGCCCGCCGCGCGCAGCCCGTTCTTGGCCATGATCGCGCCCCAGGCCGCGACCCCCGGAAGCACGCCCATCACCACCGCGGGAGCATGCGCCCGTGGGGTGGCCTGGAACGCCTGCGCCGTGATCACGATGCCGATCCACAAGACGATGGCCATGCCGGCATCGATCGGGACCGCCCAGGCGATGTGGGCCAGCGTTCCGCTCAGGCACACCACGGTCACGAACACGCCGTTGAGCACCGAGTACCCGGCGCGCGCACCGAGGGCCTTCCAGCCGGGGTGGCCGATGTAGATCGTGGTGGGAAAGCACGAGCCAAACAGGCCCGCGGCCAGGCTGCCGAGCCCGTTGACGGCCAGCGAGGGCTTGGCCGGGTATGCGTCGCCCGCGGCCTCGGCCGACTCGATGTTCTGCAGCGAGCCGACGAGATTGAACAGCCCCATCGGGAGGATCACCGAGAAGTAGGCCAGCGCGTGGCCGCTGCCGAAGGCCTCGATGAGATCGCCGATCACCGGGACCGGCAGGTGGAAGCCCGCGCTCACCGGGGCCTCGCCCACGGGAGCCAGGCCCGTCATCCATGCGATCGTCATGCCGAGCGCCACCGCGACCAGGCCGCCCGGGAGCCCGCCGCGAAAGCGGACGCGCCCGAAGTACGTGAGCATCACGATCCCGAGCGTGGTGAGCCCCACCACCGGGTGCGCGAACGTGCGGAACAAGAAGCCGAGCGAGATGAGGCCGAGCGCGATGCCGCTGAGCGTGGCGAGCAGCGCGGCGCGGGGGGTGTAGCGTCGCAGCGTGTCGGCCACCCACGAGCCCGCGAACTCGATGAGCCCGGATCCGATCGTCGCCACCAGCCCGGCGTGCCAGGCGACGAGCGCAGGGTCCTCGGCGCCGGCGGCCGTAGCGGCGAGCTTGGCCGGCAGCATCACCAAGAACACGTGGGCGAACAGGGACACCGTGTTGATGCCGTAGGGCAGCGCGCAGACATCGTCGCGGCCGGTAGCCTCGGCTAGGCGCTTGGCCTGGCGCGCGTAGTAGAGGTTGCCCACCAGCAGCGAGACCGCGACCGCCGGCATCACGCGCCCGTAGAGCAGCGCATCGGAGAAGCCGAGCACGAAGCGACACAGCGCATCGATGAGCAGCAGCTGAACGAGGTTGTCGAGGGCCAGCCCGAAGAAGCCGTCGACGTCGCCGCGGACGAACCAGCGCATGGATTGCCGCGTGGGCTGCTGCATGAGCCCTCGACTTAGCAGGCCAGACCGGCCTTGGTCCACTGGTGCGTCCCCGCGCCGCGCCTTTTCGGCTATGGTCCGCCCATGAGCAGCCTGCGCAACAAGACGGTGTTCATCTCGGGTGCCAGTCGCGGCATCGGCAAGGCCATCGCCTTGCGGGCCGCCCGCGACGGGGCCAACGTGGTGATCGCGGCCAAGACCTCGGAGCCCCACCCCAAGCTCGAAGGGACGATCCACACGGCCGCCGCCGAGATCGAGGCGGCCGGCGGGCGGGCGCTCCCGCTCGTGGTCGACGTGCGCAACGAGGACGAGGTCGTCGCCGCGGTGGCCAAGGCCGTGGCGACGTTCGGCGGCCTCGACGTGCTGGTCAACAACGCCTCGGCGATCAGCCTCACCGGCACGCTCTCCACCCCGATGAAGCGCTTCGACCTGATGCACCAGGTCAACACGCGCGGCACGTTCCTGTGCTCGCAGGCCTGCTTGCCCCACCTGCGCAAGGCCGAGAACCCGCACGTGCTCAACCTGGCCCCGCCGATCAACCTGAACCCGCGCTGGTTCAAGAACCACGTGGCCTACACCATGGCCAAGTACGGCATGAGCATGTGCGTGCTGGGCATGGCCGAGGAGTTCCGCGGCAAGGTGGCGTTCAATGCCCTGTGGCCGCGCACCGCGATCGCCACCGCAGCCATCGAGATGATCGGCGGCGACGAGATGATGAAGCGCTCGCGCACCCCCGAGATCATGGCCGACGCGGCCCACGCGATCCTGGTGCGGCCCTTCGCCGAGTGCACGGGCAACTTCTTCATCGACGACGAGGTGCTCGCCGCCGAGGGGGTGACCGATCTGTCCCCGTACGTGATGGACCCCACCGTCGAGCCCATGGTCGACTTCTTCCTCGACCCCTAGGGGGTGTCCCTCATTGTCACACGAACGGGAACACCGCCCCCGTCCCGCAGCCCGGCGTTGCTCGTCAGTCACTGGTGCCCGACCAACTCCCTCCTCGCGCCTTGGTCTGCGGGACGCTGACGGCGTTCCCGCCCGCGC
>JBFIJN010000573.1:0-5259 GCA_041600735.1 Nannocystaceae bacterium | reverse complement strand
ACGACGGGCACGCCCGACGGATCCCGCTCGCGGTACTCGTTGAGGCGATACTGGATCTTGCGGGTGGAGATCCCCAAGATCTCCGCCGCACGGCGCGTGCTTCCGCCCACCTGCTCGAGCGTCTTCAGGATCGCGAAGCGCTCGATCTCCGCCATGGTCGCGCCCGGAATTCGGGGCGCCTCGTCGCTGGCCCGCTGCGGCTGCATCAGCTCGCGGGGGAGATCCTTGGGCTCGACCTCGCGACCCTGGCACAGCACCACCGCGCGCTCTACCGCCGATTCCAGCTGCCGCACGTTGCCCGGCCAGTCGAAGCCCAGCAACACCCCCAGCGCGCGGTCGGAGAACCCACGGATGTACTTGTGGTTCTTGACCGCGTGGCGCTTGAGGAAGTGCGAGGCCAGCAGCGGGATGTCCTCGCGTCGCTCGCGAAGCGTGGGTACCCGCAGCGTGATGACATTGAGGCGGTAGAACAGATCCTCACGGAAGCGGCCGGCCAACACCTCGCGGTGCAGATCGACCCCCGTGGCCGCCACGACCCGTACGTCGAGTCCTTCGGGCGAGGCTTGCTGCTCCAGCATGAAGTTCAGCAGACGCACCTGGGCCGCGACGGGGATCTCGACCACGTCGTCGAGGAACAGCGTGCCGCCCGCGGCCTCGGAGAAGCGGCCCTTGCGATCGCCCTTGTCGCCGAACAGCTCGGTGTCGAGCATCTCGTCCGTCATCGCGGCACACGGCACGACCACGAATGCGCCGTCGCGTCGTGCACTCCAGTGGTGCAGCGTTCGTGCAACGAGCTCCTTGCCCGTGCCGCTCTCGCCCAGCACCAGCACCGAGGCGTCGCTGCTGGCGACCTGCTTGACCAAGCTCATCAGCTCGCGCGCGGGCTTGCTGCTCCCGGCCCAGCCAACCTCGTTGGCCTCGCCGCCTTCCAGCACGCCGCGCAAGCGCTCGTTCTCTTGGCGCAGCGCGCGACTCTCGAGCAGCCGCTCGACGATGAGCAGCAGCTCGGGGAAGTGCACCGGCTTGGTGAGGTAGTCGTCGGCCCCGGCCTGCATCGCCCCCACCGCGTTCTCCACCGAGCCGAACGCGGTCATCACCAGCACGCCGACCCCAGGCACGCGCTCGCGGAGCTTCTCCATCAGCTCGATGCCGCTCATGCCAGGCATCTGCACATCGGTCACCACGATGTCGGGCGACCACTCTTCGAGCTGGCCGAGCGCCTTGAACCCATCGCCGGCCGTGTGAACGACGTAGCCCTCATCGCGGAGCAGCTCCGACAGGGCAGCGCGGGCGGCTGACTCGTCATCCACCACCAGGATCTTGATCTCACTGTTGTCGGTCGGAAGCATGAGAGTCCCGTCGAGCGGCCTTGCGGCGGCAAAGAGCTAGTTGTGAAGAATCAGAATAAGCGCAGACCGGCGAAGCTGCCGCCGCAGAGTCTGCGCCTCATCGGACCACGAGCACGCTACATGGTGCTTTGTTGACGACCTTGGCCGCCGTGGTGCCAAGCACGCGGTCGATGCCACCATAGCCGTGGCTGCCGATGACCAGGAGATCGGCGCCGAGCTCCTCGGCCAATCCCACGAGCACGTCGGCCGGTTGGCCCAGACGGGTAATCGTCTCACCGCGGAGCTCCGGGGGTACACTCTGCGCAGTTAGCGCGATTTCCTTGTCTCCATGTTCGACCAGGAACTGGGCGAAATCCTCTCCCTGGAGGGTCCAAACGGCCGTAGGGATGCTGATGGGCACCATCATCGACCGCGCGAGATGGACCTTGCCCCCTCGATCCCTCGCCAGCGCAATCGCCGCTTCGAGGACCTTCGGCTCTCGCGGTGAGCCATCGACGCCAACGAGGATCTTCATGACTCATGGCTAGCGGGCCCCGTGGCTTCGCGCTAGATGTGCCTGAGCGCATTTCTTGCGCCGCTGCACCGACGCGGGCTCACGGTGTGCAGGGACTGCGGCCCCGGATCCGCCATGGACCATCGACACTAGCGACCGCCTTCCCGAGTTGGCGATGACGAACCCAGTCGATAGCGAGGATCATCGAGCCCAGGCCGAATGGTACGCACGGCTGCTGGCAACCACGCGCGATGGGGTGGTCTGCACCGATCGAAACAGCCGCATCGTGCTGTTCAATCGGGCCGCTGAGGACATCTTCGGCTACGCCGCCGACGACGTGGTGGGTCAGGACGTCAAGCTGCTCATGGCCGAGCCCTACGCCACCGAGCACCTCGGCTACGTGGAGCGCTACGAGCGAACTGGTGAGCCTCATGCCATCGGTCACATCCGCACGGTTGCTGCGCGTCGGGCCAGTGGCGAGGTGTTCCCGATCGAGCTCACGGTCACCGATGTCGACCTGGGCGAGACCGCGCGCTATGGCGCATTCATCCGCGATATCTCCGACAAGGTCGGGCTGCAAGAGCGCCTGCTCGAGCGCGAGCGCCTCGCCGCCATCGGCACCACTGCCGCCAGCTTCGCCCACGAGATCGGCAACCCCCTCAACAGCATGTACATGCACGCGCAGCTGCTTGAGCGCCGCCTCGCGCGGGCCAGCCCCGAGGTCGACCCCCGCGTGCACGCCAGCGTCGCCGCGCTGCTGAGCGAGACCCGGCGCCTCAGCCACCTCCTCGATGAGTTCCGCGCGCTGGCTCGCCGCCACCGCCTCTCGGTCGTGCCCACCGACATCGTCGCGCTCGTGCGCGACGTGCTCGGCACCGAGACCCCCGGCCTCAATGCCCGCGGCATCACCGTCGCGCAGGACCTGCCCCAGAAGCTGCGCACCAGCCTCATCGACGCCGAGAAGATCCGCCAGGTGCTGCTCAACCTGATCAAGAACGCCTCCGACGCCATGCCCGACGGCGGCCACCTGCGCGTACGCATGAGCGAGACCGATACCCGCCTGCGCATCGATGTCGAAGACGACGGCTGCGGCATGTCGACCTCCATCGATCCATTCGAGCCGTTCGTGACCACCAAGCCGGCGGGCACCGGCCTGGGCCTGCCCGTGGCGCTTCAGATCGTGCAAGCGCACGGGGGGACGCTCTGGCACGAGCCCGCCGTGCCGAACGGAACGGTCTTCATCTTGGAGCTACCGCGCAGGGATCGATTCGTACGTCCCGAGCGCGGATGACCGCTCCCGCCCTCGCGGGCGCGCTCCTGCTAGCGCGCGAACACGGCGAGCGAGGTCTCCCAGCCGAGCGCGACGTAGAAGCGACCGTCGCGGTAGTCGGCCGCCAGCGCGGCTTGCTTGGGCGCCAGCCCCACGTGCACGCCGATGTGCTGCCACGCCACGGACTGCTCATCGCCAACCAGGTCCTCGACCAGCATCACCAGCGCCTCGTCGCCCACGCGCCCCACGAGGAGGTTGGCCGCGGGCGCCGCAACGCACGACACCACCTGGGTGGGGCCGTCGCCGAGGTCGAGCTCATGGCTCGTGCCGCGGTCGAGCTTGCCCGAGGCATCGAGCTCGTACCCCACCACCAGCTGCCGCCCGCCCGCTTGTAGAGGATGGGCGAAGACTGCGATCTCGCCATCGGGGCGCAGGCACACCGCATCGGGCCCGTCGAGCCCAGCTTCTTGTGCGGTGGACAATTGCGCGCCGGTCGACGGATCGACCACCGACATCAACATGCCGGTCCCGGCCATCCCGGTCCTCGCCTGGAACACCGCCACGAGGCCCGTGCCGGGGTGGAAGATCGCGCGCGGACGCAGCGAGCTGTGCCGTCCCATCCACGTACGCACGACCGGAGCCTTCCACGTGTGGGCGTAGGGGTTGATGCGGTGGATCCACCGCTCCTGCTCGTTCTGCACCGTTGACAGGCGGTCACCGAACATCAGCAGCTCGTCGTCGATGAGCAGCAGGTCGTGGACTCCACCGCTGTTGGGATCGAGGTTCTCGTAGGCCCAGTGTGGAGTCATGTCTTGATCGTCGAGAGGATCGATGTCGAGCACGCGGAGATCGTGCCCACCGTTCACTCCACCCGCGATCGCGATGCGACCGTCCCCCAGCTCGACCATCGCCTTCGCCCGCCACGGCGACGGCAGCTCGAGCACGTGCTCGCTCGACAGATCGAAGCCCTCGTCGCGCAGCGACCACAGCTCGCGCCCGCCATCGGAGGTCACCAGGACCCGGCCATCCGCGACCGCCAGCACCCCGATGGGATCCCACGACTGCGTGGGGATCTCGAGCTCCGCGAGCTTGCTCCCCGAGACCCGACACCACGCATTGCACCCCGTCGTACCGTTCTGCGCCCCGTCATCACAGGTCTCGCGCCCCGGCTGCACCAGCCCGTCCCCGCACCGGCCCGCGGAAGCCGAGCAATCGGGTAGGCAGCCGCCGCCGTAGCGGCCGTCGTTGATCCCGTCGTCGCAGGCCTCGTCGTCCTCGAGCACGCCGTTGCCACACATCGACGGCTCGCTCGTGTCCTCGCCCGACGGAGCCACGCCGGTCGACTCGTCGGAGCTCTGCGCCTCGGTGGTTTCGTCGGAGGACGACTCGCCGTCACCGGTGGATGCTGCGGTGAGATCCGTGTCGACCTCCGCGAGCTCGTCGGGCGAGCAGGCGCAGAGGGCAAGCAGGAGAGCGAGGGAAGGGGTGCGAGCGTTGGCCATCGACGTTTTCGGTTAGAACTCGCGGCATCGCGCCGCGCGGGTCGGACATGAGCAACCGCCGTGCCAGGTGTGGGGGGTGCGTTCACGGGGGGTTGGGAGGGGTGTTTGGGGGGTGGGGGCGGGAGTGGCGGGGAGTGGTGGGCACCGGGTGGTTTCGGGGTGATCCACGGGGGGCGTGCGGGGGGGTGGGGTTTGGTGGCTCGACGCGGGGGTGCGGGCGCGGGGTTGCGCTGGCGCGGGAACGCAAGAACGCCGCGTGAGCGGGTGGTGCTCACGCGGCGGTGGTTTCGAGCGCCCGGGGCTCGCGGGGGTTCGCGCGGTTGGGGGTCACCGCATGCGGGTTGCTACGGTACGTCAGCGCCCGCGTAGTCAGCCGTGTCGTTGATATCTGGACGCGGGTTGCGCTCGATGTCGGTCGGTGGGTCACCAGTTCTCCAACGGGCGATATCCGCAAACTCCGTGAGCCCGTCATTCTGAAGGTGAAAGTCGCCCGCTGAGAGACCAACGAACCAAGTTTCGGACGCACCATCCGGAAAGGCCCCCACCGCGACGTTGCCATCGCCCGGCACGAGGGCCTCCATTGCGGAGTGCATCACATTCGCACCAGCACAGTCGAACTCAACCCCGGCGGTTCCACCCTCTGTT
>JBFIJN010000572.1:0-5259 GCA_041600735.1 Nannocystaceae bacterium | reverse complement strand
GGGGTAGCACTCGCTGATTCGAGCGGCGCGGGGCCTCGCCGCGGCCTACGCCGCGAAGACGTCGTCGATGGTCTGCGCCGTCAGCACCCGCTCGACGTACCGCTCCATCTGCTCGGGCGTGGCCTCGGCGATGAGCACCTCGTGGTCGGGGCCGAGGTGCTTGAACTTCAGCCGCAGTTGCTTGGTCAGCACGGCGCGCTGTCCCTTCACGAGCCCGGTCTGTTAACCCTCTCGGCGCATCTGTTCGGCGATGGTCATGGCGGCTTGCTCGGCCTCGGGGGCCTGCTCCCGGATCTTCGCACGAAGCGCCTCCAGCCGCAGGTCGTCGCTGACCAGGACCTCATCGTCGACATCGCGGTGGCGGTGGGCTTTGCCGATCACCCGAGCTTCTCGCGGGCGTTCGCGCGCCGGAGGGGCTCACGCCCAGCCAGTACAGGCCCTCGGGCCGCTCTAGCCCTGCGTGGGCGCCGAGCCGCCGCCGAGCCCCTGCACCCACGCGAGGCGCTGCCGCAGGCGAGCGTCGATCCGGCGGATCAACGCGAGGCCCAGCCCGAGCGCGACGAGCCAGAACGCGAGCCCGAGCCCGACGGAGCCTTCTCCGCGGACCGACGACAGGAGCGCTTGCAGCGCGTAGGCCGTGCACCAGGCGATCGGGAGCCAACCCAGCCGGCCGAGCGCGGCTGCTGGAGCCGAGTGGCGCCACAGCAGGGCCACGTAGTGACACGCCGCGGCTACGGCAGAGAGCACGAACCCGAACCACAAGAGCTCCGGCACGTAGAGCCGTCGAGGCCGCGTGCGGCCCGGCCCGGGGAGGTCGAGCCGTACGTTCATCGCCGAGGCGTGCAGCGCCCACCGCCAGACCACCACCGCGCTCACGAGCCCGAGCGCACGGGACACCCACGCCACCCCGGCCGAAGGCATGTGGAAGGGACCCGAGCCGATCGTGAACCTGCTCCCGTCGGATTCAACCAACCACAGCGTAGACCGGGGCGGCACGTCCGGCCCCAGCAACTCTGGCACGATCCCGATCGGCAGCGAGAGGTGATGGGCAAGCACCAACGCCCCGAGGACGAGCTCGCCGAATAGCAGCACCCTCGCCTGCCGCGAGCGCTTGCCGAGCAAGCGGCAGAGCGCCTCCGCCTCCGGGGTGCCGAGCCCCGGAGCGCTCGCGACCGAATCGGGCATGCTGGGTGATGCAGACATACGGTGAAGGAGCAGACTCGGGGTCGAATCGGTCGAGCCAGCCGCGCGCCGACCGGGTGCTCGAGGCGCTGCCGCAGGCGAGCGTCGATCCGGCGGATCAACGCGATATTAGGGGATCTCGGCGCCGGTACCTAGGATATTCGAAGAAGGAAGAGGATCTACGAGACCGAGCATTCGACGCACGTACGGTGCTCGAGCACTGGTGGAGAAACCTCTGGAACCTCGCGACCAACGAGCTCCCCCACGGCTCACCGGCAGGCGACGGCGAGTGTCCTCGAGCCCCATCGCCGGCAGCCCAACAGCCGCTCTCAGGTGAGGTCCACCGAGGCCGGTGAGGACGGGCGCACGTGTCGCGGCGAGGGGGCAGCGACGGCGGCGCTGCCGGTACGAATTCTGTTCAGCCGGAGACCCCAGCGCTCTGTCCTGCTAGCTTCGCGCGCGTGACCACTTCGATCTCCGCCGCTCGAGTCTTGACCTGGACTGGCCCGCGATTGTTCTTCGCGGGCCTCTACGCAGCGGGTGCATGTGCGACCGTGCCGCCCGAGGAGGTGACGCACGCGGGAAATGTGGAGCCGGCTCAACCGAGCGCGCAAGCGCCGAGCCCGTCTGACCCCGAAGCGCCGCCGCAGGAGAGGTTCTCTCAGGTCAGCGCGGGTTGGGGTCTTGCCTGCGCGATCCGGGGCGACAGGAGCCTCTTGTGTTGGGGGGAAGATGATCTTGGACAGAGCTCGCTGGCCCCCGCTGGCCGCTACGACTCGGTGAAGGCCGGCTTCGGGTACGCGTGCGCGATCGAGTCCGAGACCCAGCAGCTCCATTGTTGGGGTCGACGCGACGAGTACAAGGAGGGGTGGCTCGCCGGCCATGCCCC
Source organism: Nannocystaceae bacterium (assembly GCA_041600735.1). Classification (GTDB taxonomy): domain Bacteria; phylum Myxococcota_A; class Polyangia; order Nannocystales; family Nannocystaceae; genus Paraliomyxa. The sequence goes on along the minus strand of JBFIJN010000572.1, from coordinate 3,188 downwards.
CCGAGGTCAGTTCGACGCGGTCTACGTCGCAGAGTGGCGTGCGTGCGCGATTCGCTCGGGATCGGGACACTTGGTGTGCTGGGGGAGCGAAGGGGATCAAGACGTCGTGTGGGATAACGAGGGGTGGGCGCGAGACATCCCCTTCGCGAGCGTGTGGATCGACCGGGACTCTACCTGCGGAGTGCGAAGAGACAACGGCGACCTCGCCTGTAGCCCGACCAGCTTCAAGCGCGAGCTACCCGCTGGCCCATTCGTCGAGGTCTACAATCACTGCGCTCTGCGGCAAGACGGCGAGGTCGTCTGCTTTCCCGTCGCCGACAAGTACGACGATGAGCCGGCGCCGAGCGTACGCTTCTCCCATCTCGGCACCGGGTCGGGCTTTGAGCCTTGCGGTCTCGATGCAGAGTCGGGACGCGTCCTGTGTTGGCACGGTGACGCCTCCGGCCTCGGAACACCGCCGGATGCCGCCTTCACCTCGCTGAGCACCTCATGGGGCCTCGCCTGTGCGATACGAGCGAGCGACGGCGAGCCTCAGTGCTGGGGAAAGCACGTCGACGAAGGCCTGGTCGCAGCCACACCGCCCGAGCGGCCGACGACGCCCTAATGCGTATACTTGGCCGATCCGCATCGGCATGTGCGGATTCCGGACCGATCTGGGCGCCCGTTCCAGCCGGACCTGGGCAGCGATTCCGGAGCACCTGGGCACGCGTTCCGACGCACCGGTCAGGGAGTGGTCGGCGGCAGTGCTTCGATGATCTCGGGGCTCTGCTCGCCGACTCTTCGCATGCCCGGATCGCCCGGGCTGATACCGTGCCCCCGTCATGACCTCCACTACCGCCGCGCTCGTGTTCGGCGTCCTCGTCGGCATCGTCGTGCTGTTCCAGCTCGCGCTCGCCACGGGCGCGCCGTGGGGGCACCTCGCGATGGGCGGCCGTCACTCCGGCCGCCTCCCCCCCGGGCTCCGCATCGCCGCCGTCGTCCAGGGCGGCATCCTCGGGCTGCTCGCGCTCGTGGTGCTCGATCACGCCGGCTTCGACGTCCCCCTGGTCGCCGGGTGGCCGGCGTGGACGTGCTGGATCCCGGTGGGTGTGAGCGCGCTGTCGCTGCTGATGAACCTCGCCACTCCGAGCAAGCCCGAGCGACGGCTGTGGGCCCCCGTCGCGGCCGTCATACTCGGCACCAGCCTCGTCGTGGCCCTCGCGCCCTGAGGGCGTGGCTTCGGCAGTGGGTGGGGCGAATCGAATGGACTGTGGGTTGCCGCATGGACGACGACGAGCGCAGACGGGCGAGCCAACGTGCCATGAACGAGCGCTTCGTCGCGTCCCACGCCACACCGCCGCCGTGACCGGCGAGTCGAGAGCCCCGGTTGGGCAAGGAGGTGCCCGCGCGCGGCGGGGTCGTGCTATCGTTGGCTCATGTCGCTCGCACAGGCCCGCGCCGTGGCGCTCGCCCTCCCTCCCGACGATCGGATCGCGCTCGCGGTCGAGCTGCTCGAGAGTGCGGAGCCCGAAGACGAGGGGGCGCAAGAGGCGTGGGAGGCGGAAATCGGGCGCCGTGTCGAGCGGCTCGACCGCGGTGAGGTGGACCTGCTCGACAACGCCGACGTGCTGCGGCGCATCGGACGGTAGAGCCCGTGGCTCGTATTGCGTGGATGCCCGAGGCGGCCGAGGAGCTCGAGCAAGCCTGGCAGTGGTACGCAGCGCGGAACCCCGTTGCGGCCGAGCGATTCGCCGACGAGGTCGCGCAAGCGCTCGGGGTCATCGGGGAGGCTCCGGGGCGATGGATGCTCGCCGGTCATGCCACTCGCCGCATGCCGCTGCATCGGTTCCCGTTCAAGGTCGTGTACCGCTGGCATCCCGGCGACGCGGTCGTGAAGATCGTCGCGATCGCCCACGACAAGCGACGAGACGGCTACTGGCGCGATCGCTGACATCGCCCGGTCGGGCGGAAAGGTGCGCGCAGCGGTGGCCGATGCGGCCCCGACACGGCCGATACCACCGACGGGGCCGACTCGAGCACGGGCTCGGTCTGGAAGCGCTCGTTCGGAACGAGCGTGCCGTAGGCCGGCATCAAGACCTCGCTCGGGAATGGGTGGGAGATCGCGGGCCGCTGCTGTATATCGATCGGTGGCCCACCCATGACCAAGGTACGCGAGCTGCTCGACATCCCGCCCCAGGTGCGGAAGATGGATTTCACCGTCGCCCTCACCGAGGGCGTGGCCCATCCCAAGCAGACGATGGCCACCTACGTGGTCACCCCGCGCATCGCCGACGCGTTCGATCAGGCGCTCGGCATGATCGACGGTGCGCTCCGCGACGGGCGTAGCAGCGGCACGTATCTTCACGGCAGCTTCGGCTCGGGCAAGTCGCACTTCATGGCGGTGCTCAGCCTGCTGCTCACCGACGAAGAGCTGGCCTGGGGTCGCAGCGAGTTCCACGATCTCCGCACCAAGTACCCGTGGGTGGGCACCACGAAGGTGCTCGAGCTGCAGATGCACATGCTCGGCAAGGACTCGCTCGAGGCGGCCATCTACCCGGCCTACCTCGAGTACCTCGATGCGCACCACCCGGGCGCCCCCACGCCGGGGGTGTTCGCCGACGAGGAGCTGTTCGACAACGCGGCCGCGCAGCTCGATCGCATGGGCGAGGCCGCGTTCTTCGGCCCCATGAACCATGGCGTCGAGGCCAGCTCGGCGGCCGACGACGAGGGCTGGGGCGAGTGGGCCGAGGAGGAGCGGTGGACCCGCGAGTCCTTCGACGAGGCGCGTGCGTCCACCGAGCCCAAGCGCCGCGCGGAGCTGCTGCACGCGCTGCTCGAGACCCACTTCCAGGCGTTTCGCCGCTCGGCCCGCGCGTACAAGGAGCTCGACGAGGGGCTGTGGGCGCTCAGCCAGCACGCCAAGGCGCTCGGCTACGACGTGGTCGTGCTGTTCCTCGACGAGCTGATCCTGCGCATGAGCATGGGCGCGGCGCAGCCCCAGTGGCTCAACGACATGGTCATGTCGATGATCAAGCTGGTCGAGAGCAACCACTCCAACCGCGCGGTCCCCATCGTCAGCTACATCGCCCGCCAGCGCGCGCTCCAAGAGATGGTGGGCGACCAGCTCGCCGGCCCCGACAGCCACCGCCTGCAGCACGCGCTCAGCCTGGCTCGCGGTCGCTTTGGGCCGCTCGAGCTGCCCAACGACG
>JBFIJN010000571.1:0-5272 GCA_041600735.1 Nannocystaceae bacterium | reverse complement strand
TCGACCCCGCGCGCGCCCCCGCCCGGTGGTGTTACCCTCGCGGCATCGTGGCCGAGACGGTGCCCTACCACCGCGGGCGGTCCAACGCCGAGGGCCCGCCGACCGATCCACCCGCGAGCCCCGGGCCCTCGAGCGCGGCGGCTCCGCCGACCGATCCCCCACCCGTAGCGCGCAAGCGCCCGAGCAAGCACGAGAGCAAGCAGGAGCGCAAGAGCACCGCGGCCCGGCCGGGCTCGGCTCGTGGCTCGCGTCGTGGTCGCTCGAGCGGCGCCGCACCTGCGCCCTCCGACGACGACGCGAGCGTGGCCACCGCGTTCGACGAGACGCTTCCCAACGTGCGCGGCGAGACCAACCTGGGCGAGGGCGCGAAGGTCGGTCGCTACGATGTGCTCGAGCGCGTGGGCGCGGGCGGGATGGGCGTGGTCTATCGCGCCTACGATCCCGAGCTGCACCGCGAGGTCGCCGTAAAGCTGCTCAAGGCCAGCCGCTCCTCGGGGCAGGCCGAGGCCAAGCGTCGCAAGCGGCTGCTCCGCGAGGCGCGGGCGATGGCTCAGCTCTCGCACCCCAACGTGATCCCCGTCTACGACGTGGGCGAGTACGGCGATGGCCTCTACGTGGCCATGGAGTTCGTGCTGGGCAGCAATGCGCGGCAGTGGCTCAAGGCCGAGAAGCCGCCGTGGCGCCGCACGCTGGGCGTGTTTCGAGCCGCGGGGCGAGGGCTGGCCGCGGCCCACACCGCCGGCCTGGTGCACCGCGACTTCAAGCCGGCCAACGTGCTCGTGGGCGATGACGGGCGCGTGCGCGTGCTCGACTTCGGGCTCGCGCGTGCGGTGGTCGACGAGCCCGAGGGCGAACCCGAGGCCGGCCCGGTGTTCAGCCGCTTCGAACCCGAGGCCGAGCACAACTGGTCCGAGACGCTCACCGCCGACGGCACGATCCTCGGCACCCCGGTCTACATGGCGCCCGAGCAGTACGCGGGCAAGCCCGCCGATGCGCGCTCGGACCAGTACAGCTACTGCATCGCGCTCTACGAGGCGCTCTACGGGCGGCTGCCGTTCGCCGATGGCACGATCAAGGAGCAGGCGCGCGCCAAGTATCGCGGGGACATCCGCGAGGCGCCGCAGAGCTCGCTCGTGCCACCGCGGCTCTACCACGTGCTGCGCCGCGGGCTCTCGCCGCGCCCGGAGGATCGCTTCGGCACGATGCCCGATCTGCTCCGCGAGCTACGCACGGTTCACGAGGACCAAGAGCAGGCACCCACGCCGTGGCGAGCCTGGACCGCGGTGGGCGTGATCGTGGGGCTGACCGCGGGCCTGGTGCTGGTCGCCGCGCTCGATCGACCCGAGCCCGAGCCCGTGGCGGCCCTGTGCCCGTCGACCAGCGAGGCCCTCACCGGTACCTGGGACGCGGAGCGTCGCGAGCACGCGCGCGAGAGCTTCAGGGCCTCCGAGGTGGCGGGGGCCGAGGAGCGCTTCACCGAGATCTCCGCCGGGCTCGATCGTCACGTCGCGGCGTGGACGGCCGTCTACGAGCGCACGTGTGCGAGCGAGCCCCAGGGCGCACGCGCGACCCGGCTGCATCGGGCTCGGCTCGCGTGCCTCGAGCGACATCGCGGCGACCTGCTCGCGTTCGTCGACGCGCTCGAGCGACCGAACGCGATCGTCGTGCACCGCGCGGCCGCGGCCGTGCACGGCCTGCCCCCGCTCGAAGACTGCGAGGACGAGCTGGCGCTGCTCGCCGCCAGCGACCGCGAGGGCCGTCGGCAGGCGCGCGCGGGAGAGCTCGAGCAGGGCATCGCCCGCGCGCGTGCGCTTCGGACCACGGGGCGCGGCGAGCTGGCGCGGGTGGAGATCGATGCCGTGATCGAGCAGGCCGGCGTCGAGGATCTGCGCCCGGTGACGGGTCGTGCGCTGCTCGAGCGCGCCTACCTGCACCAGCACAACGGCGACCTCGCGGCGGCGGAGCACGATCTGCGCGCGGCGTACTTCAACGCGGTGGCCGACAACCACGCGCGCCTGGGCGCCACCGCAGCGGTGGGCCTGGTCGACGTGCTCGCGGAGCTGGGTCGCACCGACGAGGCACTGGCCTGGTCCGAGCACGCCCGCGCCCACATCGACGCGCTCGACCCCGCCGCAGCCCTCGATGCCGCGCTGCGGCAGGCGCTCGGCCACGTGGGCGCCGCATCGAGCCCGTCCCCGAGCCCGACCCCGGCCCCGACCCCGACCCCGTAGACCGCACGAGCGAGCGGCCTGGTAGACTGCCGCGGTGAGCCAAGAGTCGGGCACCGACGATGGCATGGATGGCGCCACTGCTCCCGAGGCCACGCCAGACGTCGGCCAGATCGATCTAGGGGAGACGCGCGAGGAGAACGAGCCCGAGCCGACTCTGATGATCCGCCAGCGTACGGCGCGATATCGACAAGACCTCGAGTGGCAAGAACCCGTCCCTCCGTTCGCCGTGGCGACCGCGCGTCCAGCCGACGCGCCAGCGCCGAGACCCAAGCCGCCCCAACCCAAGCCGCCCCAACCCAAGGCAGCCGAGCGCAAGGCGCCCGAACCCAAGCCGCCCCAACCCAAGGCAGCCGAGCGCAAGGCGCCCGAGCGCAAGCCGCCCGCGCCCACCGTCGACGTCCCCGTGCCGAGCGTGACCGTGCCGGGGAGGCCCGAGCGCGGTGTGATGGTCGCGCCTTCCTCCCCGATCGCCACCACCGCGCGGCCGCATCAGATCGTCGATCGCGATCGCGAGCTCGAGCGCCAAGAGCACCTCGCCACCGTCGGCCGCATGAAGCGGCTGATGCCGCTCGCCGCCGCGCTGTGGATGGGCTTCTTCTTCGTCGACTGGGTGCTCGCCACCTGGGTCGTGCCGGGCGAGCTGCTGCCCTACCTCGGCCTGCGCCTGGTCGGCTTGCTGCCGATCTTGGCCTCGTGGTGGCGGCTCGCTCGCGAGCCCGCCCCCAGCCGGCGGCTGCTGGCCGCGCTCGACCTGATGATGACGACCAGCTCGGCCACGATCCTGGCCTTGATGTGTCTGCTCTCGGGCGGCCTCACCAGCCCCTACGCGACGTACATCGCGATGGTGATCGTGGGGCGCGCCGCGACCACGCCCGATCACTGGCGTACCGGCATGGTGCGGCTGGGCGTGCCCGCGCTCGCGAGCCCCGTCGTGCTGGTGCTCGCGCTGCCGTTCTCGTCGATGCTGCGCGAGCAGCTGCTCGATGCCGGCGCGCGCGGGACCTACTTCTTCTACTGGATGCTCATCGCGGGGGCGTGGGGCCTGTTGGTCATCACCAGCCACAATGCGTGGACGCTGCGGCGCCAGGTGTTTCGCTCGCGCAGCATCGGTCGCTATCGACTCGAGCGCAGGATCGGCGAGGGCGGCATGGGCGAGGTGTGGGTGGCCTGGGACGAGCAGCTGCGCCGCGACGTCGCGCTCAAGATCCTGCGCCCCGAGGCCGGCACCCAGGCCGCCGCCGTGGCTCGCTTCGAGCGCGAGATCATGGCCACCGCCGCGCTCTCACACCCCAACACCGTGCGCATCTACGACCACGGGGTCACCGACGACGGGCTCTGGTACTACGCGATGGAGCTGCTCACGGGCGTCGACCTCTACGAGCTCGTGGCCGCGCAGGGCCCGTTGCCGCCCTCGCGTGCGATCCACCTCGCCCGCCAGGCCGCCGGTGCGCTGGCCGAGGCGCATCGCCGGGGGATCGTGCACCGCGATCTCAAGCCCGAGAACCTGTTCGTGGCCGAGCTCGGCGGTGAGAACGACTTCGTGAAGGTGCTCGACTTTGGCATCGTGCGCATGACCGAGACCGACGAGGTGCGCCTGACCGGTACCGGCTGGGTGGCGGGGACGCCCGCGTACGTGTCGCCGGAGGTCGCGGCCGGTGGCGATGCGGGCCCGCCCGCCGACGTGTACGGCATGGGTGGCGTGCTCTACTTTGCGCTCACCGCCACGGCCCCGTTCGACGCCGAGAACTCGGCGCAGCTGCTGCGCATGCACATCTCGGCCGCGCCTCAGCCCCCTTCGCAGCGGATCGGCCGAGCGCTGCCGCGTGGGCTCGAAGACACGATCATGCGCTGCCTAGCCAAGAACCCGGGCGACCGCTTCGCCGATGCGGCCGAGCTGGCGCGCGCGCTCGATGCCTGTGCCGCCGGCGGCGGGCCGAGCGACGCGGTCCCGGCGGACGAGTGGACCCCGCGCCTCACCGCGGTCCGCTTCCCCGAGGGCTGACGCCGAGCGAGGGCTGACGTCGAGCGCGAGCGAGCAGCAGCAGCACGAGCACGCTCCACGGCGCGCCCTCGCGGCTGCGGCCCACCGCGCACGCGGTCGTCGGCGCAGGCTCGGGCAGCGCCACCGGTGCGGGCACCGTGTCCGAGTCGGAGGCATCGTCGTCCTCACCATCCTCTGGCGACCCGCCCGCGGCGGGGCTCACGTGGATCTCGATCGCTTCGCTGAGGCCGATGTTCCCCCCGAGATCGGCCACCGCGACGTAGATCTCGTAGTCACCCGGAGGGAGCTCCGCGATCTCCCAGGCGTAGGGCATGTCGGGATCGATCGAGCTGCCCACGCCGTCGATGTAGAGCGTGGCCTCGGCGAGCCCCTGGTCGTCCTCGGCATCGACCGCCACCGTCAGCGGCTCGTTGCTGCGTACCTCCACGCCATCGCTCGGGAACGTAATCACGGCCGAGGGCGCCACGGTATCGGGCTCACGCGGTCCGAAGCGTCGCAGCAGCTCCAGGTGGGCATTCTGGAGCGCTCCGCTGCCGCACTCGGCCGCGTGCTGATCGGGGCACTCGACCGCACCGGACAGCGGCAGGCATGCGTCGGTGAACGACGCATCGCCCTGCGCCTGCACCGGGACCATGATGTCGCCGGGGCCATCCACGTGCTCGAGGCCGAGGCCATGCGCAGCCTCTTGCGAGATCGTGGTCGCGGCAATGGTCGCCGCCACGCCGTCGTCGGCGGAATAGAATGCGAACGCCAGGCTTCGCGTGCTCGCGGCATCGTCGCAGTCGAGCGTGGCGATGCCGGTCACCTGCGAGCCAAACGGGTAGCTCGGCCCCACCATCACCATCGCGTAGTCGCCTTGGGCCGGCGGAGCCGAGAGCACGGCGACGTCGTAGTCGATCCAGTCGGCGCGCACCGCCTGCAGCAGCGCCTCGCGACGCTCGGGATCGTTGCCATACGGCGGGAACGCGCCCACCAGCTCGGCGATCGGCGTGGTGCCTGCGCGGGCATCATCGGGGCCCAGCGAGACCTGGCCCCCGTC
>JBFIJN010000570.1:0-5283 GCA_041600735.1 Nannocystaceae bacterium | reverse complement strand
TCGCTGCACGCGACGACCGAGGATCGAGCGGGGTCCCGCCATCGTGGCCGGCACCGGCCCGGGGCGCGCGACCCAGCCCGCGATCTCGGTCAGACAGCTCGCGAGTGCGAGGGGCTTGCGCGTGTGACGGGCCGCCCAGTCATCGCAGAGGTACTCGGCCGTCTGCGCCATCCGAGTGGAGGCGAGCCGATTGAGCGGCTGGAAGAAGAAGACCCGCTCGGCGAGGAGGGCAACCAAGCGCCAAGTCGGGTCGCGACGTAGAACATGGGCCAGCTCGTGCGCGAGCAGGCTCTCTTGGTGGGCGGGCGGCAGGGCCCGGGCCACCAGCGGGGGCACGACGATCTCCGGACGGATCACGCCGACCGCCATGGGCACGCGCACCCGCGGGGCCACGGTCAACGGCACGACTCGGCCGAGACCCGCGCGCCGTCGCAGCCCGTCGAGCAACGCGGGCAGCGTGCCTTCGGCGACCGCGCTGCGCCCCGCGAGCTGTCGGCGCAGCGCGGCGAAGGCGAGCACCACCGACGCGAGGCCGAGCAGCGCGCCGAGCCCGAGCACACCCAGAATCCAGGGCACCGCCGCTGTCCACACGGACGGCTCGGCCGACGCGCTCACGCTCGGGAGCGCGGGCGGTGCCGTCGTCACACTCGCCGAGGCGAGCACCGGGGGCGCGCCGCGATCGAGCTCCACGAGGTCGAGCTCTGGCTTCCAATCGGGCGGGGGCCACGAGTGCGATCCCGAGGCCCGCGCGAGCAAAGGCGGCAACTCGTGCGACCCGGGCGCGCTCGCGAGCACGGCGGGCACCTCCGCTCGCTCGACGAGCGGCTCCGCGATCACGCTCTGGCGAGCCACGACGACCTCGGCCTCGGACGCCGGCGCAGCCGTCTCGGACGCGAGCGTCCACTGACCGGCCGCGGGCGCGATGTCGAGCCCCGTCTGCAGCGTTGCCGTGAGCACGCCGCCCACGAGCGCGGTCTTCCACACCGCCGACATGCGCTCGGGGCGATCGCCCCAGCGCCGCTCGATCAACCACGCACCCAGCACCAGGATCGTGCTGTGCAGCCAGTAGGTCACGACCCACGCGATCAAGGAGGCTTGCATCACGACTCTCCCGTTCCCCGGTCTTGGTCTGGCCGGTCTTGGTCTGGCTGGGCGCGCTCGATCGCTTCACGCAAGGAGGCGAGCTCCTCGTCGTCGACCTCGTGCGCCCGCAGCAGGTGGCTCACCAGCGCCGCGGCGCTGCCATCGAACAGGCGCTCCTTGAGGTCGGCCACCATCGAGCGCGTGACCGCGTCCTCGGTGACCGCGGCGCGGTAGATGAAGCGCCGACCCTCGGTGCGGTGCGTCACCACGCCCTTGCCCTCCATCTTCTTGAGCATGGTGGCGATCGTCGTTGGCGCGAGGCCGTGGGAGGGCTCGAGCGAGCGGTGGACGTCGACCACGGTGCTCTCACCGCTGGTCCACAGCACCCGCACGATGGCCAGCTGGAGCTTGCCGAGATGTCCGTTCGACATGACTACCGAGTTAGTACTACCGAGGTAGTCGATGGGCAAGGACGAAATCTCGGAGAGTCGCGCTTTTCCGGGTCTCCCCTCCGACGCCAAAGCGAGCGCCGTGGTTTCGGGGCTCGGTGGGTCTTGCCAAGCGCGCGACCGCGGACCTACCGTCCGCCGGATGTCAGTCACCCTCGGCCTGCTGCTGACCCAGCACAACGCCCGCGTGCGCAAGAGCGCCGACTCGCGCGTGGGCTCGCTGCTGATCGAGCGCACGCTGTTCGATCCCCCGCGAGCGGCGGCCGCAAAGCGTTGGGCCCCGCAGATCCGGCGGGCCTTCCCCGCCGCCGAGCTGCTGCCCTACACCTGGCACTTGTTGAGCCACGCGGCCGAGGAGCGCGTCGGGCAGCGGACGACCCGCAAGCTCGACGGTCCCCCGCATGCGTTTGGCGGGGTGCAAGACAGCCCGCAGACCCGCCAGGCCTGGGAAGTGACCCGCTTGTGCGCGGAGGCGATGGGCTCGACCGCGGTCGTCTTGCGAACCCCACCGAGCGTGACCCCCGGGGCGCTCGGTCGCGCTCGCATTCGGGCCTTCGTCGAGGCGCGCCGCGCCGAAGGGCTGCGCGTAGTCTGGGAGCCCGAGGGGCTGTGGGAAGCCCCCGTGGCCGCCACGTTTGCCACGGAGATCGGGGCCTCGCTGCTCTTGCCCGCCTTCGCGGGGGGGCGCGCCCTACGCAACGACGACGGCGATGGCTTGCTCGTGCCCGGGGTGTGGCTGCGCGTGGACGGCTCGGGCGCCCGCAAGGGCATCCACGGCGACATGATCGACGAGCTGCTCGATCACGCGGATACCGCAGACGACACGGTGATGGTGTTTGCGGGTCCCCGGGCCCACGCCAACCTCGGCATGGTCGCGGACGCGCTCGGCCTGGCCTGATCTGGTCTGGCCTGATCTGGCCTGATCTGGTCTGATCTGGCCTGATCTGCCGGGCGGGACCCAACCGACCCGCATCGAGCGGACCGAGCCGCCCCAGCCAAGCGGGGTCCGCTCGGACCCCAGAAACGACTACGCCGCCGAGACCCGAGGGTCGCGACGGCGCAGCGTTCGCTATCCGCGAAGAACGCGCTAGGCGGCCGCTTTGGCCTTGGTCTTGCGCTTGGCGGCCTTCTTCTTGCCAGCCTTCTTCTTGGCAGCCTTCTTGGGCGCCTTCTTGGCGGCCTTCTTCTTGGCGGCCTTCTTCTTGGCGGCCTTCTTCGGGGCCTTCTTGGCTGCCTTCTTCTTGGCAACCTTCTTCTTGGCGGCCTTCTTCTTGGCTGCCTTCTTCTTGGCAGCCTTCTTTGGGGCCTTCTTGGCCGCCGCCTTCTTGGCCACCTTCTTCGTGGCAGCCTTCTTGGCTGCCTTCTTCTTGGTGGCCTTCTTCTTGGCGGCGGTCTTCTTCTTGGCGGCCTTGCGGCGCGGCTTGGCGGCCTGCGCGGGCGCCTCCTGAGCGGTATCTGCGTCGAGCATCGTGAGTGGACCCTCCTTCAAAGGGGCAACGGTAGACGGACCTTACGGTCGCGATCAGCGCGTGTCAATAACAATTAAGCATCATTGGCACGCAATTACGTGAAGGTGTGTGACCATTTAGGGAAGGTGAGTGATCGTGATGCCTAGTTATCCATGACTAAAGACCTACATCATCCGACATATACAACCCGCAATGAATTCAATATCTTTGTTATCGTCGCAGGGGTCTTGGTGACCGGATTCGCGTGGTGCGCGCGGGATCGCACCGGGAATTCGGGGGTGTCCTGCGCGCTGGGCGGAGTCGAGCGCCTGTGCGATAAAACCCCGCCTCAGTTGGCCCCCCGCTCCGGGGGGTGATGGATCCGCGCGTTAGGCGCGATCCTCGGCCCGAAACCGTGGGCACGCGGCGGGGTCAGCTCAGGCTCAGGCTCAGGCTCGAGAGGAAGAGGGACGACGGATGCTCGACATCGACTGGACGACGGAAGAGCCGGCGATCGCCGCAGGCCAGCTCCTGGTGGTGCCGCTTCGCGAGGGGTACGACCCCGAGATCATCGGCGCTCGCTTTGGCGCGGCGGTCAAGGATGCGCTGGGGCTGGCACCGTTCGTCGGCAAGCCGGGCGAGAGCTTCGGCTTCACCCGTGAGCGCGGCGACGCCATGCAGCACGTGCTCCTGATGGGCTGCCCCGCGCTCGGCGATCCGGCCGCGCTGCGCCAGCTCGGCCACGACGCAGCGCGCGAGGCCCAGCGCTTGGGCACCGCTCAGCTCGTGCTCGATCTGCACGGTGAGGACGGGCTGCCGTCGGCCACGGATGATGCCGTGCGCATCGGGGGCCTGATCGCACAGGGTCTCGAGCTCGGCACCTACGCGTACGACCGCTTCCTCAGCGAGGCCAATCAGCGGCCTTCGAAGCTGCGCAAGGTGAGCATCTGGGGCCGCTCGGCGGCGCCCGCCGACGGCACGACACGCGGGCAGATCGTGGCCGCGGCCGTCGCCAAGGCGCGCGATCTCGGCAACGGTCCGCCCGCCCTCGTCACGCCCACGTACCTCGCCACCACGGCCACGCAGATCGCCGAGTCGTTGCGCGCCGAGGGTCACGACGTCTCGATCACCGTGCTCGAGCAAGCCCAGTGTGAAGAGCGCGGGATGGGCTGCTTCCTCGGCGTCGCGCAGGGCAGCGAAGAGCCGCCCAAGTTCATCCACCTCAGCTACCGCCCCGCCGCCAGCAAGACCTCGGGCGCGGCCCCGCGGCGCATCTGCCTGATCGGCAAGGGCGTCACGTTCGACTCGGGCGGGTACTCGCTCAAGCCCACCGACGGCATGCTCGACATGAAGCTCGACATGTGTGGCGCGGCCGCGGTGATCGCCGCGTTCGAGGGCGCCGTGCGCTTGGGCGTGAGCTACGAGGTCCACTCGATCGTGGCCGCCGCCGAGAACATGGTGAGCGGCAAGGCCTACAAGCTCGGCGACGTGCTCACGGCCTCCAACGGCAAGACGGTGGAGATCAACAACACCGACGCCGAGGGGCGCCTGACGCTGGCCGATGCGATGGTCTACGCGGCGGGGCTCGAGCCCGAGCTGATGATCGACTTCGCCACGCTCACCGGCGCCTGCATCATCGCGCTCGGGCCTCGGATCGCGGGTGTGATGACCCACGACGAGGCGCTGCTCAACGACTGGATGGCCGCCTCCTCGCGCAGCGGCGAGGACATGTGGCGCTTGCCGCTGCCCGCCAACCTCAAGGAGCAGCTCAAGAGCAAGATCGCCGACATGCGCAACACCGGCGAGCGCTGGGGCGGCGCGCTCACGGCGGGCCTGTTCCTCAGCGAGTTCAACGAGGGCGTCCGCTGGATGCACGTCGACATCGCGGGGCCGGCCATGGCGAGCAAGGCCTGGGGCATCAGCACCGCCGGCGGTACCGGCGTGCCCGTGGCGACGATCCTCGAGCTGCTTGGCGGTACGATCGCACCCGCCTCGTAGCGGCGGCGTGCTCGCGCCAGTTCGGGAAGCGCCAGTTCGGGAAGCGTCAGTTCGGGAAGCGTCAGTTCGGGAAGGTGATCTCCACGACGAGACCGTCGCGGATGGACACCTGCGTCTCGCTCGAGGTGCCGTCGCAATCGAGGTTGCTCCGCACGTAGCGACCACGCTTGGGACCGCTCGAGCAGCGAATGAACGTGAGCAGCTGCATCGGGCGACCGTTGGCGTCGCGGTCTTGGATGTCCGCCGGCGGGCCCCAGGCCATGTACAGCGCGAACTCGTGGAAGCCGAGCTTCACCTCGCCGTGG
>JBFIJN010000569.1:0-5302 GCA_041600735.1 Nannocystaceae bacterium | reverse complement strand
GCCCTCGACCACCACCAGCCGATGGTGCCGCGCGCACGCGAGCTCGACCGAGTACGGCGCGCCAGGGTCGACGAGCACATCCCCCTCTGCGACCGCGATCGTCTTCGGCCCGGCGAACCCGGCGTGGGCGTGCAGCTTCACCGTACAACCACCATCCCCCGCGGGAATGTCGTCGGCCCGATAGCGGGAGTCGGCGTCGAGGTTGCCGCCGCGATACGAACCGTCGGGGCACTCGAGGGCGATCGGCAGCCCGGGGATCAACCCACCATCTTCGAGCACGACCTGCAGCGAGATCCACGTGGGGCGCTGGATCACGGGTGGGCGGATCGGATCATCGATGCCGGGCTCGATGATCACGTGCTTGGGCTCATCGAGGGTGCGCGGCTGGTCCAGGCGCACGAGGACGAGGTCGGCGCGGGGGAGACGCTCGAGGGCGAGCGCGCGGAGCTCGTCGTCGGAGAGCTCGGGCGAAGCACCGATCATCGACCGCAGTCGCTCGCGATCACCGTCGCTCGCCATCATCGAGCTCACGAGCGCCTCGGCCCGCGTCAGGTCGAGATCGAGGATGTCGCGCGAGCGCACGAGCCACACCTCCTGGCCCGCACCCCGCGGCACTCGCACGTAGACCATGCGGCACGCTACCACGGGCCTACTGCCTCCTCGGACACGAGACTCGAGGACCATCCGCAAGCGAGACCGCCACCTCGGTGAGCGCCCGCGAGCGCGCGTGGACGGTGTCGGGTCGAATTCCGCAGGGGGGCCCAGATCCGCGTTGACCACCCTTGGCGGCCTGCCTATGCTCTTTTTCCATGAGTATCTCGGCGCAAGCGGCAGCGGCTCAGGCGGGCAGTGGTTACTCCGTCGACGTGTGGATGGACCTGAAGCTCGAGCCCATGACCAAGCTGTGGCAGGGCGTGGGCGGGCACAGCAACTTCTTCCTGAGCGAGACGGATGCGCGTGACGCCAAGGGGGCGTGGGAGGGCTCGATGCCGTACAAGTTCGCGGAGTCGCTGTGGCGGCTGGCGCAGGTGCAGCCGAGCGCGACGCTGAGCTACCGCCAGGAGATCGAGGAGTTCGTGGTCGATCTTCCCATCGTGGCGGCGGTGGGCATCTGCACGGCGAACCGCTCGCTGGGCAGCGGCTCGGTGTTCCAGTACTACATCCCAGGCTGGGAAGACGCGGTGTTCAGGACCGGGCGCTCGTACAAGTTCCGCGCGAAGGCGTACTAACGCCGTGGTCGGTGACCCGCCGCTCGAGCAAACCCTCCGGCAGACCAAGGTGGACCTCGGGGGCCTGATGAAGGTCCTCGGCGAGCACCTGTACTCGTCGCCCAATGTTGCCATCCGCGAGCTGGTGCAGAACGCCCACGACTCGTGTGTGCGTCGCCGGCTCGAGCAGCCGCAGGTCGCGTTCGAGCCGTCGATCGTGGTCCGCACCGATCCCGCTGCGCGCACGCTGAGCTTCGAAGACACGGGCGCCGGGCTCACCGAAGACGAGATCGAGCGTCACCTCGCCACGATCGGCTCGGGCTACACCCGCTCGCTTCGCGACCAGGGGCACGAGGGCCTCATCGGCTACTTCGGGCTGGGGTTCTTGTCGGCGTTCGTCGTCAGCGAGCGCATCGAGGTGTGGACGTGCTCGTATCAAGAGCCGGAGCGCGCGTGGTCGTTCAGCTCGCGCAGCGGGCATAGCTATGCGATTCGGCCGGCGCCCTCGCGCCCGGTGGGTACGCGCGTCACGCTGCACCTGCACGCGCGCTTCGAGGCGCTCTCGCGCGAGGTCCCGGTGCGCGGGCTGCTGGAGCGCTACTGCGGGCTGCTCGAGGTACCGATCCTGTGCGGTGATGGACCCGCCGTGAATGCCGAGCGGCCACCGTGGCGCTCGGGGACCAGCGAGCTCAGCCCGCTGCGGCAGCGACGTGCGGGCCTCGAGCTCGTGCGTCGCTTCGAGCCCGGGTTCGAGCCGCTGTGCACACTGCCCGTGCGCGCGAGCGACACGGCCGACGTGCGCGGCCTGCTGTGGATCCAAGACGGGGCGACGTATGGTACCTCGGACAACCGCAATGTGTCGGTGTTCGTACGCGGGATGCTGATCAACGACGACGAGCGCGAGCTGCTCCCCGCGTGGGCCGGCTTCGTGGGGGCCGTGCTCGAGGGCGACGGGCTGCGGCCCACGGCGAGCCGCGAGAGCCTGCAGCGCGACGAGACCTACGAGGCGGCGCAATCCCAGGTGCGCGAGGCGTTGATCGAGGGCCTGGGCGAGCTGGCGACCGACCAGCCGGCGGCGTGGCGCACGGTGCTGCGCCGCCACAACGAGGCGCTGCTGGGCGCCGCGCTCTGCGACCCGCGCTTGTTCGAGCTGTTGTGCGACGAGCTCACGGTGCCCACCTCGCAGGGGGATCTGCCCGTGGCCACGGTGCTCTCGCGCTCCGGCGGTCGGCTGCACGTGAGCCAGGCCGATCGCGGAGGGTTCGAGGAGCTGCTGTTCCGCGCGCTGAAGGTGCCGGTGGTGCAGGGCGTGCGCTACGGCGCGCTGCCGTTCTGTCGCGAGTATGCGCAGCGCCGCCATGGGCGATTGGTGATGGTGGGCACCAGCGGGGGTGATCGCGAGCTGTTTCGCCCCGCCGAGCTGCCCGAGCGCGAGGTCGAGCGGCTACGAGCGTGGTTCGGCAGCGAGGAGGCCGAGGTGGTGCCCGCTCGCTTTGCTCCCGAGCACCTGCCGTTCGTGGTGGTGGCCGATCGCGAGGCCGAGCTCAAGCGGCGCATCGAGTCCGACGATGCCGACAAGCGCATCGCGAGCGCGGCGCTGGGGCTCGCGCGCCAGTTCACGCAGGCGCTCGCGAGCGGGCCCGAGCTCAAGGTGTATGTGAACCTCGATTGCGCGGTGGTGCCGGCGCTGCTCGAGGCGCCCCCCGAGCGGGCCGAAGCCGCGCTCGCACTGCTGCGCCCGCTGCTGGGGCTGCTGTCGGAGTCCGACGATCACGGGCGCATCATGCCCATCGACGAGGCGCTGCGTGGCTTCTGCGGCGCGGTCACTCGCATTGCCCGAGGAGAGGTGTGACATGGACATCTGGCGCTGGGTCGAAGGCACCAAGCGAGAGCTACGCGCCAGCGGTCACAGCCGCTTGGTCGCGCTGATGGACGAGCTGCCCCACGTGGTCTGCAACGACGAGCACGGCCGCGTGGAGGCGGTGGTGCCCGAGGCGCTGGCGCTGGCCCGCGCCGCCCGCAATCCGTGGGTCGAGGTGTTCGTGCGGCACTGGGCGCTGCAATCGCGGGTGCTGCATCGCTACGAAGCGCGCGAGCACCTGGCCGAGGCGGTGGCGTTGCTGGAATTCTCGAGCCGCGAAGACACCCGCAAGTGCCCGCAGAGCGTGTGCGTGACCCAAGATCTGGCCGCCTGCTATGCGTGTGCCGATGGTCCCGGTTATGTGAGCGAGCGGCTGGCGGTGGCCGCCGAGACGCTCTCGCGCATCGACCCTACGTGGCCGTGCTTCCCGTGCATCTCCGACGAGTATGCCGCGGCCTTGCAAGACGACGAGCGCCACGCGGAGGCGCTGGCCTTTCTCGAGGCGCAGATCGATCGCGCAGTGCAGGCCGGGGTAGGTGACCCGCCTCGCTTCGTGACCTCGCGGGTCGAGTCGTTGCTGGCGCTGGGGCGCGCGGACGAGGGCTGGGCGCTCATGGCCGACTACGAGGCCGAGGCTGCGGGCGGGGCGAGCCGTGAGATCGACGTGGAGCTCATGCGTGCGCGCGTGCTCGCGGCGCTTGGTCGCTACGACGAGGCCGAGCACGCCATGCCGGAGCTCGACGTGCTGATCGAGACCCCGAGCCACTATGAAGACTACGGGCGCGCCGTGGTGGCGTTGATCGAGGCCGGTCGGCGCGCCAACGATGCGGCACAGGGCACGGAGTGGCGCCGGATGATCGAGCGCGCCGAGAGCAACGGGGCGCGCTTCCTGGCCGCCCAGACCGCGGCGATGGCCACGCGACTGGCGGTGGAGCGCAGCGCGTGGACGGTGGCTCGTGTGCTGCTCGAGACGCTGGAGCGGCTGCGGGGCGAGCTGCGCAAGCCCGAGCGCGTGCCCGTAGCGGCGCTGCGCGAGGCGGTGGAGCGCGGCTCGGCGCTCGTGCCCACGCTGCCCGACACGCCCGAGCAAGTGATCGACTCGATGCCCGACGACCCCGAGGCCGCGCTGGAGATCTCGAGCGCGGCCTGCCGCCGCTGGCCCGAAGACGAGACGCTGGCCGCGATCCACGGGCGCACGCTGATGGCGTGCGGGCTGGAGGCACAAGCCGAAGCGGTGCTGCGCGAGCACGTGGAGCGCAATCCCGCGGCCGCGCGCATCGTGGTGGAGCTCGGGCGCATCTTGCAGGCACGAGGGCGGCACGAGGACCTGCAAGCGCTCGTCGAAGCTTCGATGCAGGACGGAGGCCTGCGAATGGCGGGGCTGTGGCTGCTCGCGACCAGCTACCTGAAGGTCGATGATCTCGAGCGCGCGAGCGAAGCACTGAGTGAGCTGGTGGAGCTCGATCCCGAGGCCGACGTACCGCGCCAGCGGCTGGCCAGCCTCGAGCTGCGAAGGGGGCGTCATGCCGAGGCGCTCGCGCACCTCGATCACTTGGCCGAGCATGGAGAGCCCGGCGAGGCCGACTGGGATCGCATGACGGTCGCGACGATCGTGGGCGCCTGGGATCGAGTGCGCGACTCGGCGCGACGGCTCGGCCTGGAATTCGAAGGCCTCGATGGCGAGGACGGTGCGATCGACACGCCGATGGGCCTGTGTCGCGTGCGGTTCGTAGAAGAAGACGGCGCACGCCACGAGTACTTCGCCGAGCGACGCAGCCCCGTGTGCGCGCGCGTGGTGCAGATGGCGGGGCCGCGAAGGCCCGAGCACTACGCCGATCTCGTGGTCTTCGATGCCGGGCCTCTCAACCCGCGCTCGTCCGAGGATGGCGATGGTGATGATGACGGCGATGGCGAGGATGACGAGCGCGAGCGCGACGCGTGGATCCCCACCTTTCCCGTAGTGCACGTGGTGAGCGAGGGGGCCTTTCGTTGCTGGTCGCTCGATGGCACCCACCCGGGCGAGGCCGCATGGGCTGCGCTCGTCGAGGCGCTCGAGGCGATGGGCGGGGTGGTCGACGTGCGCAGCGACGAGGACTACCAGCACGACGATCCGAGCGAAGAGGGCACGCTGCTCACGGGGGTGTTCGCCTATGCCTGCATGCCGCGCACGCTCGAGCCGACGCACCTGCACGCCCGGCTCCACGAGCTGACGAAGGCGTGGCCGCACCCGCTG
>JBFIJN010000568.1:0-5311 GCA_041600735.1 Nannocystaceae bacterium | reverse complement strand
GCTCACCCGTGTCGCTGCTCGCCGCTCCGCGGCTCGCGTCGCCGCTCTCGTCGGCCGCGTCGCCGCCCGTCGAACCATCGCCGCCGGCCGAGCTCGTGCCCGGATCGCCGCCGTCGGTCGTGCCGCCGTCGTTGGTGCCCGAGCCCGCCGCGGGATCATCACAGGCAGTCAGCAGGGTCACGCTCAGCGTCGCAAGCAGCCAGGGTCGGATGGGCATCGAGTCGGTCACTCCTTGGCGAGCAAGAGAGCAATGACCATGCCAGCGGTGTGGTGGCCGAGCTCGCCATCGTGAGGGCCCTGCGCGGGGAATCCTGCCGCCCGCGCGCGGCGGGGCTGCGGATTCTGCCGCCCGATCGGCGAGACCCGCAGCCCCTCCCGCGTGCGCAGGGAATGCGCACTCGTTCGGCGCAGCGGGGTCGTATCTTGTTGCTTCGATGAAGCTCGAGCGGATCATGGTCACGACCGACTTCTCGTCGACCGATCGCGCCGTGGTCGCCGCCGCGGTCGCGCTCGCCGAGCGGCTCGGGATCCCGTCGATCGCGTTGTTCCACGCGCACGCCAGCCCCACGCTCACCGACTTCGGGGTCTCGGAGCCGCTGGGGCGCACCAACGAGATGCGAGCCCCGGTGGAGAAGCGGCTCGCGGAGTGGTCCGCGGAGCTCTCGACGGCGCGCGTGAAGCTCGAGCCGTTCACGATCGAGGGGCGGCCCCCGCATGCGATCATCGCGTGCTCGCGCGACTACGATCTCATCATCATGGCCAGCCGCGGCGGCGGCGGGCTGCGTGACTTCTTGCTGGGCTCGACCACCGACCGCGTCGTGCGGGGCGCGGCCTGTGACGTGTGGATCGTTCGCGTGTCCCCGTCGGCCTGAGTCGCCGCCGCGCTGCGCTACAGCTCGAACACGAGCGGGATCGTGACCTCGGTCTCGCCCGCGGGTGCGATCGCGACGTCTTGATTCGGGACCGAGACCCGATCCCCGGTATCGGGGAACAGCGTGCCCTGCACGTTGCCGTTGTTGTCGAGGAACGCGTTGGCCTGATATTCGCCCGCGTGGACCTGATCGAGCAGGAGCTCGACGCTGGTGGCCCCGGTCTCGGCGGTGGCGCGAAAGAAGCGGCTGGGCTGGCAGCTGCCGGGCGTGAGATTGCAGTCCGTCGTGGACAGCACTAGCCAGGCATCCACCGGCTCGGTCGTGGGCATGTTCCACGTGAGCGTGGCGCGAAGCGAGGGCATCGGCGGGAATGGGTCGGTGTCGCCGCCCGGCGTGGGGTCGTAGGGGAACTCGCCGTCGAGCGGGCGATCCTCGCGAAGCACACCCTCCCAGTGCATGTGCGCGCGGCCGAGCACCATGGTGGTCAGCACCAGGCGCTCGGGGGTCTCGAGCGTGAACAGGGCATCGACGAACTCGCAGCCGCCTGCCGTCGTACAAAAGCGCCACGTCTGCGCCGCCGCATCGTGCTCGACCAGGGTGGTCCGCGTGTCGCGGAGCAAGCCCAAGAAGTAGCCGCCGTTGCGGAACACCAGCGTGGGCGTGCCGTCGTGATCCTCGATCGTGAACAAGAAGCGCAGGTTGTTCTCGCCGTCGAGGTCGACGCGCGAGAACAGCGTGCGGTCATCGGCCGGGCGGATGTCCATCGCCATGATCGGGAAGTCGCCGGCCGAGGTCATCGAGGTGACCGGCGCGACCCACAGGCCAGGGACCGCGTTGAGAAAGGCGAGCGCGGCATCATCGGCCGGCGGCGCCCCGGTGGAGTCGGCCCCGTCGCTGCTCCCATCGGAGCCCGCCCCGCTGGAGTCGGCCGCCGTGGTCGCGTCCTCGCCACCGGTCGCATCGGTCGGGCCCGTGTCGGCCGTGTCGTCGAGCATCGAGCCGCCGCCCGGGCAGCCGGCGAGCACGAGGAGGAGCGAGGGGAGGGCGAGGCGAAGCAAAGTCATAGGCCCCCACGACACCACGGAGCGCATGAAGTGTCACCGCGCGATTTGCGCAAGTCAGGACTTGGCGGCGAGGGCCACCACGCGGTCCATGAAGCGGTGCACCTCTTGCTCGGTGTTGTAGAAGTGCGGGCCGATGCGAAGGCCACAGCCGGGCCGCCAGTCGTGCTTGTAGCGCTCTTCGACGAGTCGGTGGCTGGCCGCCTCGCTGCCGGGGAAGTCGACGGCGACGAACCCGGTGCGCGCGGCATGGTCGAGCGGCGAGTGGATCGTGAGGCCGGCCGCCTGCGCCCGCTCGATGACGATGCCGCAGAGCGCCATGTTGTGCGCACGGATCTGCTCGAGACCCGCCTCGTGCAAGTTGCGGTGGGCGGCCCTCGCCACGTAGTACGCAGGCACCGAGGGCGTGCCGCTCATCATGCGCCAGGCCCCCTCGGCGTAGCGGATCGGCGGGGGCTCGAACGCGAACGGCTTGGCGTGCCCCATCCAGCCGGTGGTGCGGGGCGAGAGCGTGGGGAGCAGCGCGGGGCTGGTGTAGAGGAACGCGGTGCCCGGGCCGCCGCACATCCACTTGTGGCTGCCGCCCACCACGAAGTCGGCGCCCCACTCGTTCACGTCGAACGGGACCACGCCGAGGGTCTGGTAGACGTCGACCATCACGCGCGCGCCCACCTCGTGGGCCCGCCGGCAGATCGCGGCCACGTCGAGCAAGGCCCCCGAGACGTAGACCGCGTGCGAGATCGTGACGATCGCGGTGTGCTCGTCGATGGCGTCGAGGATCCGCTCGGTGGGGATGTTGATGCCGTCGTCCGAGGGGACCAGGTGCAGCTTGGCGCCGAGCGAGGCAAACCGCTCCCACACGTAGAGCACGTTGGGGAACATGAGCGCCTCGGAGACGACCTTGTTGCGCGCGCCCGAGAAATCGATGGTGCTCGCCACCGCGGCCTGGAAGAACGCGACGTTCTGGTTGAGCGCGGTGTGGCCGGGCGCGCCGCCGAAGAAGCGCGCGATCGAGTCGGCGGTGTCGTCGATCTGCTCGAACCACCGCGGCCACGCCTCGACGCCCTCGCGCTCCCAGGTGTCGAGGTAGTTGGTGAGCGCGTCGCGGGCGGCCCGCGGCATCGCGCCCATGCTGTTGCTGTTCATGTACACGCTGGTCGCGAGGATCGGGTAGTCCTCGCGATAGCGGGCGAGCTGCGGCTGGATGGCGGGCGTGATCATGACGGCGTCGCTACCTTACAAGACCACGGCCACGCCCGGTACCACGCGCACGCCGGGGCGAGCCCGCCCTCGGCGTGGGCTCGGGCTCGGGCCGCTAGGCGGGTGGAGCGTCGAGCTCGGCGCACAGCTGCTCGAGCCGCGCCTGGATCTGCGCCCGCGCGCTGCGAAAGCGCGTGAGCAGCTGCTCGCGCGTGAGCGAGGGGTCGGTGCTCGCGGGGTCCTCGATCGGCCAGTGCAGGCGGCGCGCGTGGCCGAGGAACACCGGGCACACCTCCTCGGCGCACAGCGTGATGACGGTATCGATGGTGGCGGGATCGATGGTCTGCACCGACTTGGAGCGGTGTCCCGTGATGTCGAGCCCGAGCTCGCGCATCACCTCGATCGCGAACGGATTGACCTGCGAGGGCTGGCTGCCCGCGCTGCACACCGTGACGTGGGGGCCGAGCCGCGCGCGAGCGAGGCCCTCGGCGAGCTGGCTGCGGGCCGAGTTGGCCACGCACAGGAACAGGATCGTCTGCGGGTCGCTCATGCGTGGGAGCCCTCCTGGTGGCCCGAGAAGTAGCGCCGTGCCCACAGCGACACGCTCACCAGCCCGATCAGCACCGGGACCTCGACGAGCGGACCGATGACGGCGGCGAACGCCGCGCCGCTGTGGATCCCGAAGCTGGCGATGGCAACGGCGATCGCCAGCTCGAAGTTGTTGGAGGCCGCAGTGAACGAGAGCGTGGCCGATTGCTCGTAGCTCGCGCCCACGCGCTTGCTCATGACGAACGAGATCACGAACATCACCACGAAGTAGATGAGCAGCGGGACGGCGATGCGCAGCACGTCGAGCGGGAGCTCCACGATCGTCTCGCCCTTGAGCGAGAACATGACCACGATGGTGAACAGCAGCGAGACCAGCGTGATCGGGCTGATGCGCGGGATGAAGGTGCGCTCGTACCACTCGCGCCCCCGCGAGCGCACCAGCACGCGACGGGTGAGGAACCCGGCCGCGAACGGCACGCCCAGGTAGAACCCCACGCTCTGGGCGATCTCGCCGATGCCGATGTCGATGACCGCACCGTCGAGCCCGAGCCACCTGGGCAGCAGCGTGGCGAAGAAGTAGGCGTAGACGGAGAAGAACAGCACCTGGAAGATCGAGTTGAACGCCACCAGCCCCGCGCAGTACTCGGTGTCGCCCTTGGCGAGGTCGTTCCACACGATCACCATCGCGATGCAGCGCGCGAGGCCGATGAGGATGAGCCCCAGCATGTACTCGGGCCGGTCGTGCAGGAACACCACCGCGAGCCCGAACATCAGCAGCGGGCCGATGACCCAGTTCTGCACGAGCGAGAGCGTCAGCACGCGCCCGTTGCGGAACACCCGGCCCAGCTCCTCGTAGCGGACCTTCGCGAGCGGCGGGTACATCATCGCGATGAGGCCGATCGCGATCGGAATCGAGGTGGTGCCCACGCTCATGCGCTCGAGCGCGGTGGTGAAGCCGGGCGCGACGGAGCCGAGCGCGACGCCCACCCCCATCGCGAGGAAGATCCACAGCGTCAGGTAGCGGTCGAGGAACGAGAGCCGAGCGGTGAGGGTGGGCATGCGGGTGGATCCGAGCGCGACCTGTGGCACCATCGCAGGGTCCATGGACGAAACGCAATCAGCCGAGGAGCCCCTCATCCCCCCCATCGGCGTGCTCTCCCAGGCCGAGCGGATGTTCCGCGTGAACTGGGTCACCAACCTCGATCGCTCGCCCTCCGGGGTGCCGCTGCACGAGCCCGAGTACGTGGCGCGGCAGGGCAAGGGGGTGCGCCTCATCGACGTGCGCGAGGCCGACGAGCTGACGGGGCCGCTCGGCTACATCCCGGGCAGCGACTGGATCCCGCGCGATCGGGTGATGACGCTGGTCGAGCGGCTGACCCCGCTCACGCCGGTGATCTTGATCTCGCGCGGGGGCGAGCGCGCGGCCGAGCTGGCGCACGCGCTCGAGCGTGCGGGCATGCGGCTGGTGGCCGCGCTGCGCGGGGGCATGATCGCCTGGCGTGCGCTCGGGTTTGCCTCGAGCCGCGACGCCACGCTCTCGCACCGCCGCGACATGCTCACCGAGGCCGCTCCCGAGCAACCGCGCGAGCCGGGGCCGCTGAGCCAGGCGGAGATCGAGACCCACGTGGG
>JBFIJN010000567.1:0-5341 GCA_041600735.1 Nannocystaceae bacterium | reverse complement strand
GGCGACGTTGCCGTCGTCGCACTGCTCCCCCGGCCCGGCCAGCCCGTCGCCACACACGACCGGGTCGATGCGGATGTGGAGGTGGTAGGCCGGGATCACCGAGTTGTCGCCGAAGTCGATCACGCGCACGTAGACCGTGAAACCGGGCGGGATTATCAGGTTGCTCAGCAGCGAGCAGTTGTTGATGCCGCCTTGGTCGTTGCTCGTGATGAGCTGGTTGAGGTTGGTCCGCAGCTCGATGACGGTGTCGGTGGGCAGGTCGCAGGTGCCCGGGATCGGTCCGTAGGTCTCGAGCGAGAGGATCGCGTAGGTGGGCCCGGGGTTGAACACCGCGAAGATGTCGTCGTCACCCACCGGGTTGATGGATGCCGCGATCAGCGTGTCGGTGCTGTAGGGCCCGTTGGCATTGGCCGCGCTGAAGTCGTTGGTGGCCACCGCGACCGCGCCGTCGTCGTTGGGCTCGGTCTCGTTGATGATGTTGACGCAATTGTCGAGGAAGAAGCCGCAGCCGGACGTGCACCCGAGCGCGCCGAAGTCGAAGCCCTGCGACTGACAGGTCTGGCCCGCGAGGTTGGCCCCGTCGCACTGCTCCGCGCCCTCGATCGCACCATCGCCGCACGTGGTGCAGGCGGCGGTGTCGAACCCACAGCCGGCGTCGCAGGCCAGCACGCCGCCGTCGAAGCCGAGGTCGGTGCAGGCGTTGCCCAGCAGGTCGGCCCCGTCGCACTCCTCGACCCCCGCGGCCACGCCATCGCCGCACGTCGTGCAGGCCGAGGTGTCGAAGTCGCCGCAGTCGGGGGCGCAGGCGAGCGTGCCCGCATCGAAGCCCATGCCGATGCTCGTGCAGTCGTTGCCCAGCAGGTCGTTGCCGTCGCAGACCTCGGAGCCCTCGGCCACCCCGTCGTTGCACACGATGCAGCCCGAGGTGTCGTAGGCCGCGCAGTCGGGCTGACAGGCGAGCGTGCCCTCGTCGAAGCCCTCCGCCACGCAGTTGCTGCCCGCCAGGTCGCTGCCGTCGCAGGTCTCCGCGCCCTCGACGAGGTCGTTGCCGCACGCGTACATGATGCAGCCCGCGGTGTCGAAGGCGCTGCAGTCTGCCATGCAGTCGAGCACGCCTTCATCGAAGCCCGCCGTCACGCAGGTGGCCCCGCCCAGATCGTTGCCGTCGCAGGCCTCGGCGCCCTCGATCGCGTCGTTGCCACACGAGAACATGAAGCACTGGCTGGTATCGAGTGCGCTGCAATCGGCCATGCACGCCAGCGTGCCGGCGTCGAAGCCCGCGGTGATGCAGTCGCCCCCGGCGAGATCGCTGCCGTCGCAGGCCTCGCCCGCGTCGGCCACGTCGTCTCCGCACACGGGACCACCCGAGCTCTCGCTCGAGCTGCTGCCCGGCTCGCCGGTGCTCGTGGAATCGGCGGGTCCCTCCGTGGTCGTGGAGTCCACGACGCCCTCGGTGGTGTCGACGTTGGAGGTGGAGTCGGTGGTCAGGGTCGTGGGACCCGGACCGTTCGTCGTGTCGCCCTCACTCGAAGAGGAGCCCGACGTCATCACCTCGGGGATGTCGTCGGCACAAGCAGCGGCAAGGGCAATGACCAAGGAAAGGGTGGAGCGCAGCCAGAACGTACGCATCGGTCTCTCGATCGTATCCTCAACCCCGCGGGCAAGCGGGGCGATCGACCAACCGTGGCGGGCGGGTCACTGCACCGTGGCCGGAGCCAGTTCGCGCAATCTACGCGAGCGGTCGACCTGCGCCGGGAGGTGCGGGCCGGAGCCTTGGTCGCTCTCGCCCCCGCCCCGGCTCGCGCCCGGCTCTAGGTGCTGCGAAAGCCGATCTTCGCGTGGGTCCCGTCGCAGTACGGCTTGTTGGCCGAGGCTCCGCAGCGACACAGCGCGGTCTTGGTGGTGCGGTTGATCGTGCGCCCCGTGCCGCTGCAGATCTCGAGGTTGCCTTCCACGAGCAGCGGTCCGTTGGGGAGCGGGCGAACCTTCAGTGTGCCGCCGCGATCGGTGAGCGGCTGCGACTCGGCGGTCGTCGGCTCTCCGGTGGCGGTGAAGCCCGCGGCCGCGTGGCTCCCGTCGCAGAACGGCTTGTTCTTGCTCGCGCCGCAGCGACACAGCGTGGCGCGCAGGGCCGGGCCGTGGCCCTCGATCTCCATCTTGGCGTGGATGGCTACCGGGCCGTTCTCTCGCACGCGCGCCACGTTGCAGCGCGGCGGCTCCTCTTGCGGTCCGCCGTCGAGCCGCTCGTAGCGGATCGCACCCGATGGACAGGTGAGGGCGAGCGCCGCGATCTCCTCGGGGGTGGCGTTGTCGGGGTGGATCCACTCACCGGACACGTTGGGCACGAATACATCGGGGCGCGAGGTCACGCAGTTGCGCGAGTGGATGCACAGCCGCCCCTCGAATTGGAGCAGGACCTTCTTGCCACGGACCTCGTCGACATCGCTCGTCATGCCCTCATTTCTACGCTGTTTTCGCGCTGGGGATCGAGTCGGACGCGCGCGATGAACGGCACTACGTCGTACGGGTCCCGCGTCGGGACGATCGTGAAGGGCCTGCGCGTCGGGGCACGGGGCGCCGCAGCCGTGCTCGGCCTCAGCCGCAGCTGGCCTCGGCGCCGGTGATCCCCTCGATCACCACGTCGGAGAAGGTGATGCCGACCGGCATGCCGGCGGTGTCGACGTCGAGCGGTCGCGGGTTGCCGAGCGAGGCGTAGAGCGCCTGCGGGCCGAAGCCGAGGCCGCTGGCCGAGGAGTCGATCTCGAGCACGAGCGCGTCGTTGCGCAGCAGCCGGCTGCCGCTGGCGTCCCACTCCACCCGCATGCGCTGCGGCGAGCCATCCCACGTGGGGTCGCCCCCGAACGGCTCCTCGAAGAACGAGCTGCACGCGCACGCGTCCTCGATGTAGCCCGGGTCGCCCTGCGGGCACAGGCCCCACATCAGCTTGATCTGACCGATGCGATCGAGCTCCGCTTGTCCGTAGATGCGGATCATCGACTTGTAATTGTTGGTACGAAACCAGGGATTGTAGGCGATGGGGTGCTCGATGCCCCAGCCGCCGTCGTACATCGCGAAGATCTCGTGGTCGTTGAGCGGCATGCGCTCGACGGTGAGATCGGCGACGGTGAATTCCACCGAGCCCTCCGCGAGCCGCGGCAGCGCCCAGTAGAGACGATCGGTGCGATCGGTGGTGGTCCAGCCGCCGGGGCCGAAGCTACCGCCCACTGCGGTGCCCATGGTGCCGTCGACGAGCGGGTCGCTCATCATGAACGGCTCGCCGCCGGGATCGCCGGTCGAGGTCGACTCGTCGGAGGGGGCCGTGGTGGGACCGCTGGTCGGTGGCGCGACGGTGGTGTCTCCGGGCTCGGTCGCGTTCGCGGTCGCGTCTGCGTCCGACGTGCTCGCGCGCGTGGTGCCGCCCTCGGAGGTGGCCGGGCCGAGGGTGAGGCTTGGGTCACGCCCCTCGGGGGTGCCACATGCCGACGCGCCCGCGAGCGCAGCCGCCCATGAGCTCGCCACCCACCACCGTGCGAGCATCCAACGCGAGCCAGGACCGCAAGCGAGCACCATGGGCGACCTCGCTCGCGATCATATACCCGCAGCGAGGCACTTGGCGGGCGTTCGCGGGGCGGGTAGCGTGCGCGGACCGTGGCCGAGATCAAGCGCGTTTGTGTGTACTGTGCCTCCTCGCTGGGCAACGACCCCGCGATCGAAGCGGCCGCGCGCGCTGTGGGTGAGCTGCTCGCGGCCGAGGGCCTGGGGCTGGTCTATGGCGGGGGCTCGGTGGGGCTCATGGGGCTCGTGGCGAACACCGTGATGGCGGCGGGCGGCCACGTCACCGGGGTGATCCCCAAGCGACTGTTCCCGCGGGAGATCCCCCACCGCGGGCTCACCGAGCTCATCGAGGTGGGCTCGATGCACGAGCGCAAGACCGAGATGTTCGAGCTGGCCGATGCCTTCATCGCGCTGCCCGGCGGCTTCGGCACGCTCGAGGAGCTGGCCGAGGTCACCACGTGGGCGCAGCTGGGCATCCACCGCAAGCCGATCGGGGTGCTCAACGTGAGCGGCTACTACGACGCGCTGCTGACGTTCCTCGACCAGGGGGTGCTCAAGGGATTGCTGCGCGCCGACAATCGGGCGCTGATCGTCGACCGCGAGGAGCCAGCGGCATTGCTCGAGGCGCTGCGGGCCTACGTGCCCAAGTCTCGCTCGCAGTGGCTGGACCTCGAGGAGACCTAGCGCGGCGCGGCGCGAAGCGAAGCAAAGCCGTGCGGCCCACGCCCGCGCGTGCTGTTAGCATGCGCCCGTGACGATGCAGCGGCCCGATCTCAGCATGTTCGATCCCGACGGCGCGGGCGACCCCGAAGGCAGCGTGTTCGGGCTGCCGTTCTCGGCGGCGCAGAGCCAGGTGGTGCTGCTGCCGGTCCCGTGGGAGGCGACGACGAGCTACGGCCGCGGCACCGCGCGCGGCCCCGCGGCGATCCGCGAGGCGAGCCCGCAGCTCGATCTGTTCGATCCCATGCTCGCCGCGCACGGCCTCGGACGCCCGTGGTCGTGGGGGATCCACATGCTCGACGAAGACGCGGAGATCCGCGCGCTCAATGCTCGGGCGTGCGCATGCGCGCTGCCGATCATCGCAGTGGGCGGAGTCTTCGGCGAGGACGCGGAGCTGCACGCAGCGCTCGCCGAGGTGAACGCGTGCTGCTCGCAGCTCGATGCATGGGTCGAGGCCGAGGTGACCGCGCGACTCGACGCCGGCAAGATCGTGGGCGTGGTCGGTGGCGATCACGCAGTGGCGCTCGGCTCGATCGCAGCCCACGCCGCGCGCTTTCCTGGCCTGGGGATCCTGCACATCGACGCGCACGCCGATCTGCGCCGCGCCTACGAGGGGTTCGAGCGCTCGCACGCCAGCGTGATGGACAACGTGCTCGACCGCATCGAGGGCGTCGCGCGGCTCGTGCAGGTGGGGATCCGCGATCTCAGCGCGCAGGAGTGGACGCGCAGCCGCGACGAGCCACGCGTGGTGACTCATCTCGATGCGGTGCTGCGCGATCGCACTCTCGATGGCACGTCTTGGGCGGCGCTGTGCCGCGAGATCGTGGAGCCGCTGCCCTCGCAGGTGTATGTGAGCTTCGATATCGATGGGCTCGATCCTGCGCTGTGCCCGAGCACCGGGACTCCGGTTCCCGGGGGGCTGTCGTTCGCGGAGGCGAACGTCTTGCTGCTCACCTTGCTGCGGAGCGGTCGCACGGTGATCGGCTTCGACCTCGTCGAGGTCGCGCCCTCGGGCCGGCCGGGGGACGAGTGGGATGCGAACGTGGGGGCGCGGCTGCTCTACCGC
>JBFIJN010000566.1:0-5348 GCA_041600735.1 Nannocystaceae bacterium | reverse complement strand
GGCACGCTCGGTCACATCGATGGCGAGGGCGACTGCACCCCGGTGTTCGTGCCCCGCGAGTATCGCGAGCTCGCGGCGCCCCCCGCCCAGCACGGCGCGGGTGAAGAGGTGTATGCGGCCCGCTGCGCGAGCTGCCACGGCTCGACTGGTCTGGGTGATGGTCCCGCCGCCGCGGCCGGATGGCCCGCGCCCACGAACCTCACGCGACTCGCTCCGGCCGCGCTCAGCCCCGACTACCTGCTCTACCGCATTCGCGAAGGCGGCGGCTTCTTCCCCTACAACTCCACGATGACGGGGCTGGAAGACGTGCTGTCCGCCGAAGAAGAGCAGGCGCTCATCAGCCGGATCCTGGGCTGGAACCACGGATCGGGTTCCTAGCGAGACGCCACGATGCGTGCGCCGGAGCGGCCCTCGCGGGGCCGCTCCGATCGTGGGCTCACTGCGGGAGCCGGCCTCCGGTCGCGAGCTCGAGCTCGCTGCGGGCCACCCAGTAGTCGTGGAGCGCCTCGACGTAGTGTCGGCGCTCCTCGAGCTGATCGGCGCGCGTCTCGAGCAGCTGATAGGTGCCGAGCAGCATCGCGTTGTACTGCTCGAGCGTGAGCTTCACGATCGACTGCGTGCGAGGCAGCACCGTGTCGCGCAGGTACTCGACCTTGCGTCGCGCCGCCACGAGCTGCTCGCGCCGCACCCGGATCTCCGAGCGTGCGCCGATCGACGCCTCCTCGAGCCGATGCTGGGCCTGCCGCAGGTACGCGCGCAGGCGGGCAAAGTCGGCGTGCCCCGGGTTGAAGATCGGCAGCTCGAGCGACAGCGACGGTCCGAGCACCCACTCGTGGCCTGCATCGTTGCCGACCTCGTTGCGGGCCTCGATCCCGGCCTCGAGCTGCGGGACGAAGCCACGCCGCCGCAGCTCGAGCGCATACTGCATCGACTCGACCTCGAAGCGCGCCGCCGACAGGTCCAGACGATTGGCGATGCCCTCTTGCTCGAGGGTGGCCAGCGACGCCTCTTGCTCCGGGAGCTCCGCCATGGGCGCGGCGAGGGTCCACGCGCTGTCCTTGCCCCACAGGCCGAGCAAGCGCGTGAGCTGCTCGCGGGCCACGGTGACCTCGAGCTCCGCATCCGCGAGCTCGATGCGGGCGTGGTCGAGCGCCGCCGCAAACAGCTGACGATCGAGCATGGTGATGTTGCCTGCGTCGTGCTGCCGTCGTGCCAGCTCGTCGCCCACCTCGGCCGTCTGGGCGAGGGTGCGCTGCAGCTGTAGCCCCGCCAGCGCCGCTTGCACGTCGAGGTAGGCGACCTTGACGTCGCGCACCAAGCCCAGCGAGTGCTGTCCGACCATCACGACCGCATACGCGAGGCGAGCCTTGGCGATGCGGCGCTTGGCGGGGATCAGGAACGCGCTCAGCAGGCTCTGCGAGAGTGACAAGCCGCCGCCGAGCCCGTTGCCCGCGGTCGATGACACGAGATCGCCCGCGATCATCGGGTTCTCGAGCAGGCCGGCCTCGACCAGATCGGCCTGGGCGACGCCCAGGTCCTCGAGCACCGCGCGCAGCTCCCGATTGTTGAGCAAGGCGATCTGGAGCGCGCGCTCGAGCGTGATCGGCTCGGCCACGAGCTCCGCCACGCGCTGGCGCACCCGTGCGCGGCTCTCCTCGTCTTGGGCCTCGGGGATGAGCTCGGCCAGCCCCTGGCGCTCGTCGAGGAGCCCGTCGACGTCACGACGCGCCTGAGTGGGCTCCACGCCCGCGCACCCGGCCAGCAGGGTGCTGGCGGTGAGCATCATCGAGTGAAGCTTCGTCACTGGCCACCCGCTTTCATGTCGCTCATGTCGTGCTTGGGCTTGGGCTCGGGCTCGGGCTCGGGCTCGGGCTCGGGCTTGGCTTCGGCCTTGGGCTTCGCGGCGTGGCCCATCTTGTGGTGCGCATGACCGCCGCCCTTCGAGAGCTTCTCGCCCGCGAAGGCCGAGGTCTCGTAGGGGCTGGGCTTGGCCGTCCACGCGGGAATCGGCGCGCTTGCCTCGGTGGGATCCTCTCCCGGCTCCTGTGGCGGGAGCACGGACTTGCACGAGGGCATCACGGTCGCGGCCACGATCAGGGCGACCGCGAGCGCGATCGCATGTGGGCGTCCACTGGAGTCACACCTCGATGCCATCACGGTCCAAGTCCTCCTTCTTTGCCACGGTTGCCACGGTCCCCTCTGGGTTCTCGTACCAACCTGGGTCCTCGTTCTTCTCGCCGACATCGTAGTCGCGGACCTTCACGATCGTGAACATGCCGCCCATGGTGATGTAGTCGAAGGGTCCCCTCGCGCCGACCATCGGCAGGCTGTTCTCGGGTACCGGCATGCCCATCTCTCCCATGTCACCCATTCCGTCTTGGCCCATCGTCATGTAGCCCGGGAGCACGTGGCGTGCGCGCTCGTCCATGTCGCCAACGTCTACCCCGATCATGTTCGGGATCTCATGGCCCATCTGGTTCATGACGTGGTGGGTCATGTGGCAGTGCATGGCCCAGTCGCCGGGCTCGTCGGCGACGAACTCGACATCGCGGGTGCTGCCGGTCGGCACGAGCACGGTCGTCTCGGGCCACTGTCCCGCCGGAGGGATCGGGCCGCCATCGGTGGCCACCACCTTGAAGTAATAGCCATGCAGATGGATCGGGTGGTGGTCCATTGCGCTGAGGTTGCCAAAGCGGATGCGGACCCGGTCGCCCTTCTTGCAGACCAGCGGCGGCGTGCCGGGGAAGATCTTGGCGTTCATCGTGAGGAGGTTGAAGTCCGTCATCTCGTTGGGATCGGGGCGCTTCGCGCCGGGGAGGACCTTCCACTCGCTGAGCATGATCACGAAGTCGCGATCGACCCGGTACCCCGCGGGCGGACGACGCGGATGCACCACGATCATGCCGGTCATGCCCATGGCCATCTGGGTCATCTCGTCATGATGGGAGTGGTACATGTACGTTCCCGATTGCTTGAAGGTCCACTCGTACATGAAGGTCTCGCCCGGGGCGATGGCCCGCTGGTTGAGACCACCAACGCCGTCCATGCCGTTGGGCAAGTAGATGCCGTGCCAGTGTACGGTGGTGGGGGCCGTGAGCTTGTTGGTCACGTAGACACGAACGGCGTCGCCTTCGACGGCCTCGATGGTCGGGCCATGGACGCCTCCGTTGTAGCCCCAGCACCGGGCACGAAGCCCCGGGGCAAACTCATGATCGACCTCTTCGGCGATCATGTGATAGATCTTCACGCCATCCACTATCTTCCACGGCAGCGTGGCGCCCCCGGGGGTGAGGGTGGGTTGGTAGTCGACGCCGGGCCTTCCGGGGGTCGAGGGCGCGCGGTCTGGGCCGCCGCTATAGCTCGGCTCCCACTTGTGCGGGGATGCGGCCGCGGAGGCGGTCTTGCTCGTCAGCGCGGCGGCAGCCCCGGTGAGGGTCAGACCTGCCAAGACCGCCTGACGTCGGGTGATTGTTGATTGCGTCACGGAACTGTTCCTTGCTGGAAGTTGGACACTCGAGAGTCGAGCGGGTGTGAAGAGCCACTGAAGAGTGAAGTGGTGCTACGTTCGCGGCGATGAACGCCACCACCATTGCGGCCGTACTGGCTGGGCTGACCAGCGCCACCATGATCAGCACCGCCTGCAACAAGACCGCGGCCGATGCCACGGAGGTGCCGGCCGAGCCCAAGGGTGACCCGGTCGCGGCCGAGCATGCGTGCGGGAACCATGCCGAAGGGGCTTGCGGGGCCGGGGACGCCGACGCCACCGCTGCGACCGCGCGGACGTTCGAGATCCTCCCGGGGAAGTTCGCCGAGGCGAATTTCCAGATGACCAAGGGCTCGAAGGTGAGCGCCCGCTTCACGAAGGGCAGCGCAGAGATCGCGTGGGACGTGCACAGCCATGACCACTCGGGCGGCACGCAGATCCACGACGAGGGCACCAGCGGCGAGGGCACGGTCGAGCTCATCGCGCCGGACGACGGGGTGTTCTCGATCCTGTGGCAGAACACGGGGAACACGGCGACGCCGCTCGATGTGACGATCACGCTGGGCGAGGGCGCATCGATCCACTCGTGGATGCCGGCGCAGTGAGCTTCGAGTTGTTGGGGCAGCCAGAGGAGCCATGATCCGTGCTTCCGCGAGTGACGTGTACGCGTCGCGTACACGCGACGAACCGTAGGCGCACGCGCCCCAAGCGGGCTCGTGCGCACGACGACACGGGTCGCGGAATCAGATGAGGAGGCTACCGAAGCGCAGGTAGGGAGGCGGTCCGTTGGCGACGAGGGGGCCTCGGCGCGCGATCGAGACCCGGCTCGACGCGGGCGGACTCATGCGGTCGATCGGGCGCCAGGCGAGCGAGGCGAGCTGCGGCGCTTGATCCTTGGCGGTGATCGTGGCGCTGGCGCTCACGGCGTCGCCCGAGCGCGCCGCACAGCAGGGGGCACGCTCGACTCGATCATGCGCCTTCGCCTGGGGTGCCTCGAGCTCGGTCGCGCAGCAGCAGCAGGCGTGCGGAGCATTGTCGGCGCACAGCGCCTCGAGCCCACGCGGCGCGGCCCACAGGAGCAGCGCGAGGGTGGTGAGCCACAGTGAGAGATAGCGCCGCACCGCGAGCGCAGAGTAGGCGATGGGCGGCGGCGCGGCAATCGGCCGGCTCTCGGCGACCTTCACCCCGGGAGCGCGTCGAGCAGCGCGCGGCGCATGTCGGCCGCGCTCGCGAAGCGCTTGGCGGGATCCTTGGCGCACGCCTTGGCGAACACCACGTCGAGCGCGCAGCGGGTCGCGGCCGAGAGCTCGGGCGGCAGCCACTGGCTGGGCGGTGGCGGCGTGCGGTGGCAGTGTGCCGAGATCAGCTTGGCGACGGGCTGGTCGAGCAGGTCTTCGAAGGGGTGGCGACCGGTGAGCACCTCGAACAGGCTGATGCCGGCGGCGTAGACGTCGGTGCGCGCATCGGGGCGGGTGCCGCCCAGCGCCTGCTCGGGGGCCACGTAGCGGGGGTCACCGCAGCGGGCGATCTCTTCGTTGCCCTGGCGACGAATGTCGCAGGCGACCCCGAAGTCGAGCAGCTTGGCGCTCACGCGGTTGGCGTGGTGCTCGCGGCTCACGAAGATGTTCGCGGGCTTCACGTCGCGGTGGATGATGCCTTGGCGGTGCGCATACGAGAGCGCGTCGAGGATTCCGTCGAACACCTGGCCCACGAGCGCGAGCGAGAAGCGCATGCCACGGCGGCGGGCGCCGACGAGCAGGCGCTCGAGGTCCTTGCCGCGCAGGTGCTCCATCGCAAACCACTCGAGCCCGCGATCGGGGAGGATGCCGAGGTCGAAGATGCGCGCGAGGTTGGGGTGGCACAG
>JBFIJN010000565.1:0-5354 GCA_041600735.1 Nannocystaceae bacterium | reverse complement strand
GCGCGTCTTCACCCGCACCGTCGTGCCGCGCTCGACCTCGGTGCCGGCCTCGATCTTCTGGCTGCGCACGCGATAGCCGCGCCAGTACTCGCGTGGGAGCTTCTCCTTGTACTCGTCGCGCACGGACATCTTCAGTCCCACGGCTTTCAGCTGCTTGCGGGCGCTGTAGAGGCTGAGGCCGTCGAGATCGGGCACCGCGACCCGCGTGGAAGCGGGCTCGCTCGGAAGGTCGGTGCGAAGGTCGGTAGCGACGGCGACGGGGGCGACGGGGGCGACGGCGACGGGGGCGATCTCGGTCGCCACCAGCGAAGCGGGTGCGAGTCCCGATGGCGCGATCACAGGGGTCGAGGGCGTCGGAACGTTGATTCGTTCGGAGCTGTCGTCCTCGTCGAGGGCCTCGTCGAGCTCCGCCCAGTCGTCGAGCTCCGCGGCTGCTTCCACCTCGTCGGCCTCGTCGGCGTCGTCGGCCCGGGCCGAGGTGCCCTCGAAGTAGATCAACGCCCCCAGTGCCGCCCCGCTGAGGCCCAGGCCCAGGATGCGGCGGAGGTGGCTGCTCGCGGGGATCCGACCGAGTGCGAAGCGCATGCGGACTCGGGCTACGCACCACCCCGCGGCTCCGATTCCTCGCCTCGTGAGAAAGATGCAATCCAGCCGGGATCCGGCTCCCGCGAGCCCCTGACGCTCGTTTGGCGTGACGGATCGCGGCTCGTCTAGTAAGACCAGCTCGCCGATGATCCATCACGTCGAGGTCCAGGTCTTGATCCTGCTGCTGGTCGCGGCCTTCGTGGGCATGGGGGCGCGGCGCTTTCGGCTGCCGTACACGCTGGCGCTCGTGGTCGCGGGGCTGGTGCTCGGGGGGCTCGATCTGCAGGTGCTGCAGGACGTCGAGCTCAACGCCGACCTACTGCTGCTGCTGCTGCTGCCCGCGCTGTTGTTCGAGGCCGCGTTCCACATCGATCTCGTGGAATTCCGGCGCAACGCGGTCACGATCTTCACGCTCGCGGTGCCCGGGGTGCTGCTGGCCTCCACGGCCGCAGCGGGGCTGCTCTACCTGGGCCTGGGCGCCACGGGCTTGGTCGAGGGCTTCGGCTGGCGCGAGGCCTGGCTGTTCTCGGTGGTCATCGCGGCGACCGATCCGGTCTCGGTGCTGGCGCTGTTCAAGCAGTTCGGCGTGGCCAAGCGCCTCTATCTGGTGGTCGAGGGAGAGTCGCTGCTCAACGATGGCGTGGCCGTGGTGCTGTACGTGATCGTCACGGGCGTCTACGGCCTCAGCACGGGCGCGAACGTCATGCCCGAGGAAGCCTCGCTCGCGGCCTACGGGCTCGAGACGTTCCTGCGCATGGGCGTGGGCGGAGCGTTCATCGGGGTGATGATGGGTGGCGCGCTCACCGTCCTCACCCGGCAGATCGACGATCACCTGATCGAGACCACGCTCACCACGCTGCTGGCCTATGGCTCGTTCTTGGTGGCCGAGCAGCTGCACTGCTCGGGTGTGCTCTCCACGGTGTTCGCGGGGATCGTGGCCGGGTCGTACGGCGCGCGCTTCGGCATGACCGCATCCACCCGCAATGCGGTGGAGGACTTCTGGGAGCTCGCGGCCTTCCTCGCCAACTCGTTCATCTTCTTGCTGGTGGGGCTCGAGCTCGAGCCCTGGCGGCTGTGGCACGACGCCTTGGCGATCGTGGTGGCCTTCGTCGCGGTCGTGCTCGCGCGCGCCGTCGCGGTGTACGTGGGCTTCCCGCTGGCCAATCGCTTCTCGGCCTCGCCGATGCCACGCACGTGGAAGCACGTGATGGTGTGGGGCGGGCTGCGCGGCTCACTGTCGATGGTCCTCATCCTCACCCTGCCCACGACCTTCCCGGGTCGCACGCTCTTGGTCACGCTGGTGTTCGGCGTGGTGGGGCTGTCGCTGTTCGTGCAGGGGCTGACGATGGGGCCGCTGCTCGGGCGCCTGGGGCTGCTGGTGGGCAAGCAGCGCCACGATGCGTACGAGCGGGCGCGCGCCACCAGCATCATGAGCCGTCGCGCGCTCGACGAGCTCGACGCGCTCGAGCGCGACGGACTGGCCGAGCCGCAGGTGGTCGCGCGACTGCGTAGCTGGTACCAGGGTCGCAGTACCCGGGCCGAGCAAGATGCGAAGGCCGCCCTCGGGACGGCGCAGATCTCCGAGCAGCTCGTCGAGGCGGTGCGGCGACTCGCCGAGGCCGAGCGCCGCGGCGTGCGAGAGGCCGAGCACGCCGAGATCGTGGACGTGGAGGTGGCCGCGAACCTCGATCGCGAGATCGTGCTGCGCTTGGTCGAGCTCGACGAGGCGGCCGAGGACATCGAGCGCTTGCCCGAGGTGCTCGATCGTCTGCTGCGCGACGACCCGCACGAGGACTCGCAGCCTCGCTAGCCTGGCCTAGCCGAGAGCCTGGAGGGTCGGGGCGCGCGGCAAGAGGCGGCGGGCGAGCGCAGCGAAGCTCCCCACCTCCTCGGGCCACCGCAGCGTGAGACAGCCGGCGGCCCGTGCTCCGCGAACATCGTCGCCCGCGTCGTCGCCGACGTGCAGCGCGCGGCTCGGATCGACCCCGAGGCGCTCGCACGCGCGGTGAAAGATGCCGGGGTGCGGCTTCTCGAGACCGACCTCGGCGGAGATCACCGCGGCGTCGACCCAGCGCAGCACGCCGAGGGCGGTGAGGGTGCCTCGCAGTCGATCGTCCCAGTTGGAGACCACCGCGACCCGCATGCCGTGCTCGGCCACGGCGCGGGCGCAGGCCTCCGCGCCCTCGGCCACGCGCCAGGCGTCGGCGCGCGCGAAGTACTCGAGCAGCGCGTCGAGCAGCGCGGGTGCGTCGCAGCCCGTCGACACCCGCACCACCTCGGCCCAGTAGGGGCGCCAGTCGGGTCGCCCGGCTCGCAGCGGCCGCGCCCTCGTCATCACGGCGCGCAGACCCTCGGCCACCCGCGCTGGGCTCACGCTCGGATCGAAGCGCGCGGCGAAGCGCGCGTAGGTCGTGGGAACCGGCTCGGCGGGGCGCAGGAGGGTACCCGCGGCATCGAGCAGCAGGGCGGTACCAGGACCGGCGACCAAGGGCACGGGGCGAATGCTACCCAAGCCCGAGCGGATCGTCTCTAGATCTCGATCACACCCTGGTCGACGTGCGCGCCCGCGGGTGGCTCGCCATCCCACGCCACACCGAAGAGGCCCGACCACGTGTCGGCGCCGCGCTCGTCTCGCTCGCGCATGCGCTCACGCATGCGCTCACGGTGGTGCTCGGCTCGCTCGCGGTGGCGCTCGGCTTGCTCGCGGTGGTGCTCGGCACGCTCGCGGGCTCGGTCGGCGTGCTCGCGGGCACGCTCGACATGCTCGACCCAGTCGTCGTCGGCCGAGTCGTCCTCGAACCATCCGCCGTCGAAGGCATCGCCCTCGAGGAGCAGCTCCAGCTCACCGAGCTCGACCATGCCGAGCCACCCTGCGTCCCAGCCCCACGGGAACATGGCACCGCCGAAGTGACCGTGGATGCGGATCTCCAGCCGGTCACCGCGCGGGGCGGGCGGAGCCGGCGGGGGAGGCGGGACCGGCATGTTGCGGGGCGCCTGGACCTCGATCTCGACGATCTCGTCGCCCGCGTGCACGCGAACGCGCGAGCGGTCGTGGTGGCCATCGAAGTGATCCTCGAAGATGACGGCGTGCGGAGTGGCGGCGCCGCTGGCCGAGGCGAGCGTGGTCCCAGGGGCGCTGGCCTGCGAGCCGAGCTCGGCCTGCGAGACGCCGGGAACGAGGGCGATCATGAGACCGAGGGTGCCCACGGTGATCGCCACGCGGCCGGCTGGGTGCACGCGACCTCCCTGGCGGCGCTCGTGCAGCAGCCGCGTGATGCGACGAACGATGGGCGAGCTGCGATCGGCCATCGCGGTGACGACGGGGCCGAGCGGCGGGCCATCTTCGACCCAGGTGGCGACCTCGGCGAGACACTTGGCCAGGTGCACCCCGGTGCCGGACTGACGCGCGGCCCAGTCGTCGCACTGGAACTCGGCCACCTCTTGGATCTTGCGACGGGCGAGGTGGTTGAGCGGCTGGAAGAAGAACACGGCCTCGACGACGGCCACGACCAGCGTCCATAGGGGATCGCGACGCAGCAGGTGCGCCATCTCGTGGGCGAGCATGCCGCGCTGCTGCTGCGGCGTGAGGCTGTCGACGGCGCGCTCGGGCAGGCAGATCTCGCGGTGCCCGAGGGCGATGGGCGAGCGCAGGTGCGACGAGGCGGTGAGCCGCGGGCGCTTCTTCAGCTCGGCCTTGCTGCACAGATCGAGGAAGCCATCGAGCACGGGATCTTCGATCACGTCGCGGCGGCCGTGCAGCTGCTTGCGGAGGCGATGGGCGGCCCACGCGAGGCGACCTACGGCCACCGCGGCGCCGGCAATCCACAGGCCCAGCAACACCATCGGCCAGGGCGAGGGGGTGGCAGGACTGGGCGCGGCGGGAACGATGGCCGCGGCGGCGGCGGCCCGTGCGTCGCGCTGGCGGATCGCGGTGATCTCGAGCTCGCCCGTGCGGTGGCGAACGATCCGCTGCTCGACGACGGGCTCCGCGGTGGCAACACTGGGCGCGGCCGCGGGCTGCGTGGACGTGGCGGACTCGCTGCGCAGCGCCTGCGGCAGCGGCAGCTGGCCCCAGACCGAGGGCACCCCGCTGACCTGGAGCACGGTGGTGGTGAGCAGCGGCCCGAGCAAGGCCACCTTCCACAGCATCTCGCGCGTGCCGAGCGACAGCTTGGGGATTGCGCTGGTCAGCAACCAGATCGCGGCGATGAGCACGGTGCTGTGCACCGCATAGGTCGTGAGCCACTCCATGAGGTCCAACTCCCGTTCGGGTGAATGTCGTAGGGAAAAGCGGCGGCTAACCGTCGTCTTCTGAATTCGATTCCAGCGCGTGCTGTTCTTTTTCGGCGATGAGGCGGCGAACCTCTTCGAGGTCTTGCTCGCCCAGCCCGCGCCCCGCCGTCAGGTGCGAGACCAAGGCATCGGGATCACCACCGAAGAAGAAATCGGTGAGCCGCGCGAGCATCGAGCGGCGGATCTCCTGCTCGCCCGCGCGCGCGCGGTAGACGAACTGCCGACCGCGACGGCGGTGCACTACGAGGCCCTTGCGCTCGAGGCGAGTGAGCACGGTGGCGACCGTGGTGGGCGCGAGGCCCTGGCCTTGCTCGGCGAGCGCGGTCTGGACGTCTTGGGCGGTGGCCTCGCCGCAATCCCACAGGACGCGCATGAAGGCGAGCTGCTGGTCGCTGAGCTGCATGGGCAGGGTCATGACGCCTCTACTACGTTCGTAGTACTACAACCGTAGTAAATCGACGTCAAGCCAAAATCCT
>JBFIJN010000564.1:0-5373 GCA_041600735.1 Nannocystaceae bacterium | reverse complement strand
GGGATCAGGGCGGTCTCACAGGTCGCGACCACCGATTGCTTGAACATCGCGATGTAGCGCTGGGACCACGCGACGCCGAGGATGGTGCCCCCGGACTCGTCGTCCTCGGCCGCGTGTCCGTCGAGGAACATCACGTGGATCTTGGTGGTGTCGCCGGGCACCTCGAGGTCGCGCAAGCTCTGGGCGAGCGCGTTGCGCTCGGCGTGGGTCCACGCGTAGTCGGAGCCGCGAGACTCGATCGCTCCGTCGAGCTGCACCTCGACCCCACCGGGCTTGTCGAGGATCTCGCCGAAGACGGACTCGATCCCGGAGCTCGCGGCCGCGAACGGCTCCTGGCCCGGCACCGAGTCGACCTCGATCACCAGCCGTGGATAGGGCTCGGCGAGGATGTACTGGAGGTACGGCGGCGGATCGCCCGGGCCCCCCTCGCTGCCCGCGGCGCTGTCGTTGCCGGAGCCGACGCCACCGTCGCCTCCGCAGGAGCTGCAGGCGATCGCGAGCGCGATCGATGAGATGAGCGGTAGACGGCAAGCGGGCATCCCTCTCAGGATCGACTCGACGGCCGCGCGGCGCAATGCTCCAAGTGATGTGATGCGGCAGAGACGGCTGTGGGGCGATTGCGCGGAGGGGGTGCCGATCGGGGCCATGAGGTGCGATCGTGAGCGGGTGAATGCTGGAGCTCGAGCCTTCGCCGCAATTGGAATCGCAGCCATGATCGTGATCGCACCGCTGGGGGTCACCTCGGCCAGCCCGTGGATCATTGCTCCGCCGCCCGACTCGAGCTGGGAGATCGATGAGGTGGAGCCCACCCCGGCCGCGCCCGAGCCCACCCCGGCCGCGCAAGCTCCCGTGATGCCTCCGCCCGCGATGCCTCCGCCCCCGAGCGCGGAGGAGGTGGAGCTGCGCGAGCGCATCCGCAAGGACGAGCGCCTCGCGATCGGCGGCTACGTGCTCGCCGGATTCGGCGTGGTCTTGGCTCTCGCGTCGCTCGCGCCGTTCATCAGTGGCCGCGTCGAAGAGCGGAAGCAGTCCAACTTCCTGCAGGAGGGGGGCGACCCCGAGGCGGCCCGCGCACGCAAGCGCTTCGGCATCGGCGGCATGTTGATCGGTCTGGGCATCGCCGGCGGAGGTGGGGCCATGATCGGCGTGGGTCTCTCGCGAAAGAAACGGCACGAGCGCGAGCTGCAAGAGCTGAAGACCGGACCCCAGCTCACCTCGATCGCGCCGTGGATCGGGGTGGATACCCAGGGGATCGCCGTGCAGGGCCGGTTCTGAGCGCGAGCGCGTACGCATGATCACGAGCGCGTCCGCGGTGGCCCCGATCGCTGCACGACCGCGGCCTGGTGGACTGATAGGATCTCCGCGGGGGACGCATGACAAGAACGACTCGTTGGCTCGCCGTGGGGACGATCGCAGCGGTGGTTGGTCTGCCTGGTTGCACGGCCGAGGGCTCGGGGGCCGAGGCTCCGACGGGAGCCTCGTCGACGGGCGCGACGAGCGGTCCGAGCGGCTCGGGTGTGCTCGATGGGGCGACCAGCGTGGCGACTGCAGGCACGACCGAGGCGGTCGACGACACCGCCATGCCCGAGGCGTGCACGTGCGCGCCGGGGACCGATGTGATCCACGTGCTGTCCGACGCGGGTGAGCTGCTGGCCTTCGATCCGGTGGCCGACACGTTCACCTCGCAGGGGCCGATCGGGTGCGGCAGCTACCGTCCGTTCTCGATGGCCGTCGATCACGAGGGCTTCGCGTGGGTCCTCGTGCTCGACAACATCCCCCACGCGGCCATCGCCAAGGGCTTGTTTCGTGTCGATCTCGCCAACCCGAGCTCGTGCAGCCCGGTGGCCTACGAAGACGGCCTGTTCGGCGTATTCGGCATGTCGTTCGTGGGCAACCCGCCGCCCGATGCGTGCGAGAGCTTCTACGTGTTCAGCTACAGCGGCAGCGGCCCGTTCGCCGAGGGACCCAACGAGGGCAGCCTGGGGGTGCTCGACGAGGAGACCTCGGTGCTCGAGGTGATCGGACCGGTGGACTTCGATGGCGGCGAGCTCGCGGGCACCGGCGACGGGCGGCTCGTGGCGCTCACCGGGGTCGCTCCGCTCAAGCTGGTGGCATACGACGAGCACGATGCCTCCGAGCTGGCGCGCATCGAGCTCGACGGCATCTCGCGCACGGGTGCCTCGGCGCTGGCGTTCTTCGGCGGGAGCTTCTACCTGTTCACCGAGGCGGCACCGCCTGCGTGCATGGAGTGTCTCGAGCTCGAGTGTGGCGATGCGCTCGCCGCCTGCGAGGCCGATCCCGAGTGCGCGACGGTGCTGGAGTGCCTGGTGACCTCGGCCGGCGACGGACCCGATTGCCAGGGCGATCTCATCGGCCCTGCGGGCGAGGTGCGCGACTGCATCTTCAACAGCTGCCAGCGCCCCTGCGCCGTCTCGCAGGTGCTCAGTCGAGTGCGCCGCGTGGAGTGGGACGCCGAGGGCACCAGCTTCACGATGACCGAGCGGGAGGCG
Organism: Nannocystaceae bacterium; assembly: GCA_041600735.1. Lineage (GTDB taxonomy): Bacteria > Myxococcota_A > Polyangia > Nannocystales > Nannocystaceae > Paraliomyxa. Next base: position 2,863 of record JBFIJN010000564.1, on the reverse strand, counting down.
CTGGCCCCCGTGCGGATCGTGGGCGCAGGGTCCTCGACGTGCGCTCCGGTCAACGTGCCGTAGGCTCGATCGGCACGACGGCGGCGAAGTGTTGCCCTGATCGGCAACGACGGTCGCACGCCCTCGGCAAGCTCGATCACATCAGCAAGCGCTCGCGCGCCGCGGCTGGGAGCGAGGATCTTCGCGTGTTGAGAGCGTGCCGATCCGAGCGCGGCGAACAGCCTTCGGATCGCGTTCGTGCGTGCGCACCACCGTTCGAGTCTCGCGACGATGCGGGACCGAGCGTGGTGCGGCTCACCGCGTAGGAATCCGCAGCTCGACAGTGGGGACTACCCCCGCAATGCTGAATCACGGAGGTCGTCGGATGAAGCGAGCAACGGTAACGACACTAGCGGTGGTGTGGGCTGCGACCGCATCCGGATGCGTGTGGGGCGACGGTAGGGACGACGAAGACGACGATGTCGGCAACTCGCCGGTCACGCTCGGCGTCGACGACTCGGCCGATGATCCGTCCGCCGATCCGGGCCCGCTCGAGGAGCCGTTCACGGAGGATTGCGTGCTCGGCGAGTGGCTCGATCAGCTCGACGCGAACGAGCTGCCCGGAGTACCGGTGACCATCGATCTGCAGGGTACGCAGGTCCGCCTCGAGGGGGCCACGCCCACGGTGCACGGGATGAGCGCGCCGCTGACCATCAGCGCGGGGAGTGGCGCGAGCTTGATGGCGTTTGCCGATGCGACCGTCGATGGGCTCTCCGGCACGCTCGTCGTCACGGGCAGCGAGATCGTGGCGAGCAGCGGTCGCTTGGTCCTCGAGGAGCTCGCCCCTACCACATTCGAGGACACGGCCGTGTTCGTCACGCCATCCGCCGCGGACGATGACGGGACGCGGCCGGACCTCGGGCCCTCCGCGCGGCCGGAGCACCAAGCGGCGCTCGACCAGAGCTGGCCGGCCAACGTCGCCGCCGAGGGTCTCGAGATCCTGACCTACGAAGAGGCCTACTTGGTGACGCAGACCGAGACGATCCCGCTCGCGGGCGCGATCACGGTCTCGGCCTCGTCGACCTACTGGGGCTGGGAGACGGTCGTTGGCAGCGCCTCGATCGAGGCGACCTGGCCCGACGACGTGTTCATCGGCATCACGCCCAGCGGGGGTGAAGTACGTACCGCCCAGGGGCCGACCGACGAGCTCCCGGTGGCGATCCTCGGTCGCGCGGCCCACCTCGATGTGGGTCCCGATCACGTGCGCACGCTCGAGGACATGGCGGTGCGCAACGCCATGGGCAGCGAGGGGGCCCTCGTGGCCACCGAGGTCGAGCTCCGCCGCTGTGAGCCCCCGACGCTCGTCCTATACCCGTACCAGAGCCGGACCCTCCGCTTCGCCTACCACCAGACCGACGGCCTGAGCGACGCGACCTTCTCCGATGTACGCTTCGAGGAGCCCGCAACCGGTGTGACCTGGGATGCGGTCCTGGTGATCGACAGCGACGTTCCCCAGGCCTTCGTCGGACCCGCACAGCGCCATCCCTCGTGCACCTGGGCCAACGGGCTGATCGAGTTCTTCGACGCGTGGGCCGATGCGGCGCAGGCGATCGGCGAGGGCCTGGGCTGCGTGTTCACGCTGGGCTTCGTGTGTCCGGGCGGCGGCTCCGGCTCTAGCGGACCCTCGCTGGCTCCCTATCCGGCTTGGATCGAGCCCGCCGACCTGGGGGAGTTCGAGGTGCAGATCACCGCGCCCGATGTGGGGACCTACGAGACCCAGCTTCGCATCGTGGGCCACAACTACGAGTCCGTGGTGCCGTTCACGGTGATCGTCCGAGAGTGATCCCGGCGCCCGCGCTCGCCCCAGTTGCTTCCCTTACACGGTCCGCGAGCCACGTGGCTCGCGCGCCCGCTGACCAAGCGGCCTAGCTTTGCCTTGGTCGTGCTCCGGCTCGTCCGCTCTATGCGCAGCTGCGCGGGGCGGTGTGGTGTCGCCCAGGCCAGGAAGGCCGAACGCGGACGAGCCGGGCGCATGATTTCCGCGCGAGATTCGGGGACGATCCCCGCGCGTGCGCCCGATTTGTGGGAGCCTGAGGGAGGTGGCCAGCGCGGCGGATCGCGGCGGCCACCTCGTGTTGCAGCCGGTCGACCTTCGTCCCGGCCTGGAGGCCCCGTGAACCTACGTCATCTCAGCGTGCTCGTTGCCTGCACCACCCTGGGCGCCTGCCAAGATCCCGCCGGGGGGCGCGGAGACTCCGGCGCCACCATCGGCAGCGCAGGCTCGGGCTCGAGCGGCACCGATGATGGCCAGGGCGACGGCTTCGGCGAGGAGACGGTCTACTCGCTCAACATCGCGGCCGACGCCGCGCCGCCGCCATTGGTGCTCGAGATGAATCGGACCGAGGTCGCCGAGCTGTTCGGCGACAGCGCGCAGGAGATCACGCTGCTCCAGCTCGACTCGACGGCGCTCCTCACCAACACGCTCGACGAGGTCCGCTTTGCCTGCGGTGCCGCGTGGATGTTCGATGATCCCGATCCCCATCACGACTGCTCGCTGACCGCGCTCGGTCAGTCGTTCATGGGTCCCGACGGCACCTGGCAGACCAGCACCGAGTACTCGATGGTGCGCCTGCTGACGATGACGCCGGCCAACGTCGTGGTCACCGGGACCAGCAGCGAGGGCCTGCAGGAGATGGCCGACGACATGGAGCAGTGGGGCTTCACCGACGGCTACAGCCAGATCCTCGCCGACGCCCTGGGGATCTCGCGCACCACGCCCATCGTCTCCACCGAGGCGATGGTCACGACCTTCCAGCGCGACCTGCTCGCCTCGCACCCCAACGTCCCCGCCGATGGCTCGCTGGGCTTCACCTTGGCCGATGCG
>JBFIJN010000563.1:0-5384 GCA_041600735.1 Nannocystaceae bacterium | reverse complement strand
TGTACGAGCGCTTCGCGGAGAGGCCCGAGGTGAGAGCCTACGATCCTCGCGTGCCCGCGGGCACGCGGTACGTCAACGAAGCAGAGTAGGCGTGAAGGTCGCGTTGTTCGTGGAGGGGTCTGAGAACCGTGCCGTTCGGCGGTGTCTGGCGCAAGATTCCTTCGATGCTGCGGTGGTGGCGTGGGATCTCGTACCCGCCTGGAATTCCCGAGCGGGCTATTGTCGTTGGAACGAGACACTGGATCTGTATCGCCTCATTGGAGCGTCGTCGTCGCTGCCTGCGTCGTGGTCGGCCGCGGCTAGGGCGCGCCATGTCGAGATGATGAGTCGAGCGCGACCGAGCGACCGTCGCGGGCCTCATCGTGTCGCCGCCAACGAGATCGTCGCGGTGTGCATGGACCCGATGTACGAGGGGATGCTCCTGCAGAACGAGCGGCGCGTCCTCCAAGCTCTCGAGCTCGATCGTCGCCCGCCCGCTTGGCCGACGAGGGGCTGGGGCTCCGCTACCGTGCGGCAGCTCGACGTGGAGTTGCTGACGCCAATGATCGACGCGCTGTGCTCGGGACCTCGCAGTCAGCGGTCGAAGGTCGCCAAGGCGATCCGCGCCGATGCACGCAACAAGGACCCGTGGCTCGAGTACCTGCTGCGCCGCCTCCTCGAGGACCCCGAAGCCCGTGAGCTCGTGCTCGGCCATCCGATCTGTCGCCGTCTCGCCGAGTGCCTCGCTCGCCAATAGCCGCTATTCTCGTTCCCGAGCCCGTGTCATCCCCGTCGTCAGCGCCGCGTCCTCGATCGACGTACATCGTCGGTCCCGTGTACGACTGGTTGTTCTTCCTCGCGACCCCGCTCGCTGCGCTCGCGCTGGGCATGGCGGTCTCGGGCTCGCGGCTCGCCGACGTGCCGTTCTTGTGGTCGGGGCAGCACGTCACGGCGACCGGGCTCGCGGTGGGCGTGCTGATCCACGCGCACTTGGTGCTGGTGCTGTTTCGTAGCCACTGCAATCGCACGGTGCTGCGTCAGCACCCCTACCGCTTCACGCTGGTGCCGGGGCTGGTGCTGATGGCCATGCTCGTGTCGCCGGTGATGGCGGTGGGCTGCTCGGTGCTGGCCACGTTCTGGGACGTGTACCACTCGGGCGCGCAGACGTTCGGGTTCGGGCGCATGTACGACGCCAAGCGCCGCAACGACCCCCACGAGGGGCGCCGGCTCGACTTCGTGGTCAATCAGCTGGTCTACGCGGGGCCCATCATCGCGGGCGCCACCATGATGGACCACTTCGAGGACTTCATGGAATTCGAGGCGGTGGAGGTGGCGTTCTTCACCCGCATCCCCGCGTTCATGAGCGGCTCCCAGGCCATCTTCGCGCGGGTGATCGTGGGGCTGGGGACGCTGCTGCTGGTCTACTACGTGTGGGCCAACTGGCGCATGGCTCGGCGCGGGCGCGTGATCTCGTGGCAAAAGGTGTGGTTGCTGACCAGCACGAGCCTGGTCTCGATCTACACGTGGGGCTTCAATAGCTTTGGCGAGGCGTTCCTCGTGATGAACGTGTTCCATGCCGTGCAGTACTTCGGCATCGTGTGGGCGACCGAGCACGGCAACCTGCGCCGCATGCTGAGGCTCGAGCGGGTGCGGGGCGGGCGGGTGCTGACCTGGTGGTTCTTCGTGGGCTCGGCGACCGCCTACGGGATCGCGGTCGAGGCCTGGGCCACGGGCGACGCCATGACCTGGTGGTCGCTGACCATCGTGGTCTCACTGATGCACTTTTGGTACGACGGGTTCGTGTGGTCAGTGCGCAAAGCGCGCACGGCGACCTGAGCCACGATCTGGCGTTTTGTGGGGCGATCTCGCTCGGGGTGCGGTAGTGTCCCGGGCCATGGGCGCGGGTCTCGAGGAGATTGGCATCGTCGACGACGAAGACGTCCCCGTGGGCCGCAAGGGCAGCCGCGTGGGGCAGGGGGGCGGGCAGCTGCTGCCCGAGGACGAGCACACCAAGCGCATCGACGTGCTGCGACGCATGCTGCGCCAGGTCACGCTGTTCGATGGGCTACTGCCCGTGCACCTCGAGCGCATCGCCAACCTCGTGCAAGAGGTGCACTACCGCCCGGGCGACACCGTGTTTGGCCACGGCGACGAGGGCGACGGGCTCTATCTGATCCTGACCGGTGCGGTGCGGATCAGTCGGCGGATGTCGGGAGTGGGCGAAGAGGCGCTCGCGGTGCTCAAGCCGGGCATGTACTTCGGCGAGATGTCGATCGTCGACGACGATGTGCCGCGCTCGGCCGACGCCATCGCCCACGAGGAGACGCGCCTGCTCAAGCTGCCCAAGGATGATCTGCGCGACCTGATGTTCGTCGATCGCGAGCTGGCCTACGAGCTGCTGTGGCGGTTCGTGCGGACGCTGAGCTCGCGCCTGCGCGACTCCAACGACCGGCTGCTGATGCTCACCGTGTCGTCGAAGTTCTAGGCCGCCCATGGTCGAATCCGTCGACGATGCGGGCGCCGACGCGCGGTGGCAGGGGTTTCGCTGCGAGGGCTGCGGCGCGGCGCTGCAGGTGGCGGAGGAGCTTCGCACCGCGCGCTGCCCGTACTGCACCGCGCCGATCGTGATCGAGCGAGCGCGCAGCTCGGCGCACGCGAGCCCCACGTTCGTGCTGGGGTTCACGGTGAACGAGGCGGCCGCTCGCGCCGCGGCGCGGCGGTGGATCGCGTCCACATGGTTCACCCCGCGGGCCTTTCGCCGTGCCGACGTGATGGACATGCGGGGGATCTACGTGCCCGCGTATCTCTACTCGGCCGAGGCGCACGCGAGCTACGAGGCCGAGATCGCCGAGGAGTACACCGTCGTCGAGACCTACACCGACTCGAAGGGCAAGACGCAGACGCGCACGCGCACCGAGACCGAGTGGCGCAGCCTGGCGGGGAGCTGGTCGGCGTTCGTCGACGAGCTGCTGGTGACCGCCTCGCAGGGGCTGCACAACGACGAGCTCGAGGCGGTCGAGCCGTTCGACCTGCGGGCGCTGCGTCGCTACACGCCCAAGGTGCTGTCGGGGTGGATCGCCGAGGAGCCCTCGCTCGATGCGTCGCACTGCCGCGGGATGGCGCGCGAGGAGGCGCTCGCGAGCGTGGGTCGCCGCTTGCACGACCACATGCCCGGCGATGGGCACCGCGGGCTCCGCTTCGAAACGCGGCTGCAGCACGAGAACCTCGAGCCGGTGCTCGTGCCCGTGTGGGTGCTGGCCGTGCGCCACGACCCCGATCGACCGCCGGTGCGCATGGTGCTCAACGGCCAGACCGGGCAGGTCCACGGGCGCCCACCGCGATCGTGGGTGATGATCGGAGGCACCCTCGCGCTGGTGGTGCTGGCGGTCGTCTTGGTGATCTTGCTGCGAGGTTGGCTATGACGACCCTGGCGTGCAAGCGCTGCGAGAGCCCGCTCGAGGCCGGCGATCTGCGCTGCTCGATCTGTGGCTTGCCCACGCCGGCACCGAGCGCCGCCACGACCGACCAGGTGGTGGCGCAGGTGCTGCGCTGCAATGGCTGCGGCGCGGCCGTGGCCTACCGGGCCGAGAGCCAGGCGCCGCAGTGCGATTTCTGCGATGCGGTGATGGAGCTCGAGACCCCCGAGGATCCGATCGAGCAGGCCGAGGCGTTCGTTCCGTTTCGCGTCACCTCGGAGCAAGCCCGCGCGGCGCTCGATGCCTGGCTCGGCTCGCGTGGGTTCTTTCGCCCGTCCGACCTGCGGACCGGGGCCACGATCCGCGAGATCAAGCCGCTCTACTGGGCGGGCTGGGTGTTCGACGCCGACGTGCAGCTGAGCTGGGCCGCAGACTCCGACGCCGGCGCGCGGCGCTCGAGCTGGGCGCCGCACTCCGGGCAAGGGCGCGTGGCGATGCGTCGGGTGGTGGTGCCGGCCTCGAAGGGGCTCGAGCTCGAGGAGTGCGCGGCTCTCATCCCGCACTATGATCTCGCCGGGGCCGCGTCGGAGCCTCACGAGAGCTGGAGCCACGCCACGGTCGAGCAGTTCGTGCTGCGCCGCTCGGCGGCGCGCAAGGAGGTAGGCGCGGCGCTGCGCAACGTCGCGTCCCAGCACGCGGCGGCGCAGATCCCTGGCTCCACCCATCGCAACCTGCGGGTCGCCGTGCTGCCCACGCGGCTCGAGACCCGCCACGTGGCCTTCCCCGCGCACGTGCTCGCCTATCGCTACCGGGATCGGGTGTACCGGGCCATCGTGCACGGGCAGGATCCGAGCTGCGTGATCGGAGGGGCCCCGCTGTCGGTGGCGAGGATCGTTGCGGTGGTGGTCGGGGCGTTGGCGGTGGTCTTGGTGGTGGTCGCGTTGCTGGCTCGGTAGACTCACCGGGCATGGGGTGGGCGTGGCTGTTGGGGCTCGTGATCGGCCGCGCGGAGGCGGCGGAGCCCGCGGAGACGGTCGCGCCCGCGGGGACGGTCGCGCCCGCGGAGACGGTGGAGCCGACGAGACCGATCGGTGCAGTGCAGCCTCCGCGGTTCATCGAGCCGCAGCGATCGCCCAGTCGCGAGCGGGCGCCACGGGGCCGCAGGATCACGCGCTTCACCGATCGCCCGCCGCTCGTGCGTCCGGCGCTGCGTGTGGCCCCCGGGTTCTCGGCGCGCCTCACCGATCGTCCGTATGCCGCGTTTGGCTTCGATGCGCTGGCTTCGGTGATGTTTGGATTGCACGGCGGCTATCGACAGTGGGCGTTGGCGCCCGAGGTGGGCTACTCGCTGCGAACGCCGCGGCTCGAGCACCGCGTGCTCGGCGGGCTCGGGCTCGTCTACGGGGTGAATGCAGAGTCGTGGAGCGTGGGCTTGCTGCCGCGGGTCGTGCTGCAGCCCGACACCGGGATGATGGCGATCGGCGTGCGCAATGGTCTGTGGTTCGACTTCGCGGAGAATGGCTTCTCGGTCGAGCTCTCCCACCAGTGGCTGCAGCGCAGCGGGGCGGTGCAGCACGAGCTGCAGCTGACGCTGGGGCTCGACTTGGCGATGCTGGCGTTCGTGCTGGCCAATGCGAGGCTGGCGTGGCTGTGATGCAGAGGATCGCGGCTCGGCTGGGGCTGGCGGCCGTGATGCTGGCGGGGCTGGGGTGTCGACCGCCGCTGCGTCGTCTCACCGAGCAGCGCCAGTACGACCAGGCGCTGTGCGCTGCGGGCCACGCCTCGCGCGACCCCGAGCGAGACCTCGCCTACGTGAGCCGGCGAATCGACGCCGACGCGCGCCCACGCCTGCATCTCCATGCCGTGCCGCGGGCCGAGCTCGTGCGCGCCCTGGGGGACGCGGGAAGCAGGCTCGCCGACGAGGCGGTGCTGGTGCGCGCCGTGATCGCGATCGACGGCGTGCAGGTGGACGACTTTGGCGTGCGCGTG
>JBFIJN010000562.1:0-5385 GCA_041600735.1 Nannocystaceae bacterium | reverse complement strand
GGCGAGCCATCCCCGCTGACATCGAGGAGCACCAGGTCGTCGACGACGGCCCCGGCATTCAGCAGTGGCTGCGGCGCGACGAAGTTGCCGTCCCCCACGCCCCACAGCACCACGAGCATGGTCGACAGTGGATTGGCCAGCACGATGTCGACGTCGCCGTCGACGTCGAGGTCACCGAGGGCGAGGCGTCCCGGTGCGGGCGCAACCGCGATCGAGGGCCCGAGCACGTGGCACAGCTCGCCTACTGCGACCTGGCCATCGCCACACGCGGGCAGCGGCTGGCCGGTCTCACCGCCGTCGGAGGAGCTATCGCCCTCGCTGGAGCTACCGCCCGAGCCGCTGCTCGAACTCGAGCCCGAAGTGCTGGAGGTGGAGCCCTCGAGGGGAGGCAGCCCGGTCGAGCCGTCGTCGACGACGACCGTGGTGCCCGCGTCGGGCCCCGAGCTGCTGCTCGAGCTCGAGGCACCGAGAGTCCCGAGCGCCTCCGTGGGGAGGTCTCCGCAGGCGCTGGCGGCGACCAGCAGCAGACCCGCGCGGTAGGTGAACGATCGCATGCTCCGCCGAGACTTTCGACGCGCGATCGAGGTGCTGGCCTAGTAGTCGGCCTTCAGCTCCTCGAAGCGCTGCAGCACCTTGCCGACGTACTTGCCGTTGGGGAAGCGCTTGAGGTAGCGACGCCCGCGATCCAGGGCCTCGGAGATGCGGCCGTCCTCGGTGGCGGAGAGCCACAGGCGGTACATGGCCATCTCGGTGCTGGGGTGATTGCGAGGCGAGCGGCGCAGGAACTCCTCGAAGGCGTTGTCGGCCGCGCGGTAGTCGAGCGCGTAGTCCATGCGCAGGATGCCGACCAGCAGGTAGCCCTCGATGGCCGCGGGCTCGCTGCCGTAGCGCGAGATGAAGTCGGACAGGCAGCGAGCGGCGCGGTAGCGGGTGCGCTGCGAGGCGTAGAGCTTGCGACAGCTGTCGAGCGTGGCGCGCAGCTCCTTGACGCGGGTGACCTTCACGTCCTCCATGAGGCGGTCGATGAGGTCGCCGGCCTCGTCGTTCACGACCATGTCGGCGGAGGCGTCGGTGCTGTAGTGGCTGGACCCGCTGACGGCGGTGCTCGAGCGACGGCTCGTCACGGGCACCACGAACGTCGTGGGCTCGGCCGCGGGCGCCGGCACGTGCACGAGCGTGCGCTCGGTGGGGTCGTCGGAGAGCCCCGGCACGTTCCAGCTGCGCGGGATGTGACCATCGGCCAGCGCCAGCGCATCGGTGAAGTCGGCCGACTCGCCATCGACCTCGTTGGACAGCGGCAGCGCCGCGGCGACCTCCTCGCGACCCACGTTGCCGTGGCTCGAGGTGGCGACCTCGTAGCGATCGCCCGACTCGACCTCGGCGCGCAGGCTGTTCGTCTCCGGGTGGAGCACGTCGACCTGGCCGCGGAGGACGGAGACGATCGTGTCGTCGTTCTCGTCGACCTCGACGGTGAACACGGTGCCGATCACCCGCACCACCGCGGTGGGCGTGCGCACATAGAGGATGGGATCGGAGGGCCGTCGGTCGTAGCGCACGGCCGCGATCCCGCGGTGCACCTCGAGCTCGAGCAGGCTCGGCGTGGCCTGCTTCCACTCGATGTCGGAGCCCGGCGTGAAGTTGGCGACGATCTTGCCGACCATGCCCACTTGCAGGGCGTCGTCGTCGTGGACGCGAAAGCGGGTGCCGACGGGGAAGGTGTCGGTGTTGGCCTGCGCGGTCTGGGGGGTGCTCACGGCTGCGTTGCCGCCGAGCACTCGGCCATAGCTCTGCGCGGGGTGATCGATGCCACCCTGCGCGCCGGGATCCGCGGCCGCGATGCGCTCGGCGGCGGCGGGCGAGTCGGTGCCGGCGGGGCCGGCGACGGGCGAGGGATCGAACAGCGCGACCGTGAGGGCAGCGGCGGCCCCGGCCATGGCGGTCACGCCCGCCCGCAGCGACCACTTGTGGTACCAGGGCTCGGGCAGCTCCTCGCGGGTGCGACGGAGCGCGGCGTGGAACTCCTTCTCCTCGGACACGCCAGTGGGCGGCGGCGGCACGACCGGCCCCTCGTACAGGGCGTAGAGCAGGCGGTGCATCTTGCGGCAGTCTCGGCACTCGCGAAGGTGCGAGTCGTAGAGGCCGCGCACCGCTTGCGTGGCTCGGTCGCTCATCACGAGCTCCGCGTCCTCGCGGCACTCGTGGCAGCTGTATCGCTTCAGGTTGATCTCGGCAGTCATGATAGACCCCAGTCAGGCGGATGCTTGGCGCCGCCTAGGCGACGGACACCAATTCTCGGAGCTTCTTGCGGGCTCGCGTCAGACGGTCCCCCACCGTCGATACGGGCTTGGCGAGGATGTCGCTGATTTCCTGCAACGTTAGTCCCTCGTAGTGATAGAGGACGAAAACCTCGCGAAGATCCGGGGAGAGCTGCTGCAGAATGCGGTGGGCTTCATCACGGGCTTCGACGCGGGAGGTCTGCACGGCCGTTCCGCGACTGGAGTTGAACCAGTTGAGAGCCGTCTTGACGCGGTCTCGTCGAAAGCGCTGGCGCAGGAGATTGTGGGTCGTGTTCGCGGTGATGCGGTAGAGCCACGTGCTGAGGGTCGAGTTGCCCTGAAAGGTGGCGAGCGCATTGAATGCGCGGGCGAACACGATCTGGGTGATGTCATCGATCTCGCAGTCGGGGCCCAGCAGGCGAAACAGGTGTGCGCGCACCTGCCCTTGATACGTGCCGTAGAACTGGCGCAGCGCCCGGTGCTCGCCGGTCTTGGCGCGCGTGAGCAGCTCCCGCTCCTCGCGGGAGAGGAAGGTGGCGCTCTCATGCGACTGCTCGGCGCTCTCGCTGCCGACGTGAGCTGTCGCAATGTTCTCGGCGCTCTGCATGAAGTCCGTCTCGTAAGGCGGAGGGTGCACGTAGGACAACTTTCCCGTCCGGTTTTCCGGATCGGGATCGAGTTAACCTCATAAAGCGGGCGCCGGGGGACAAATCTGGGCGCCGATGGCTCCCCGTGCGTGCGAGGATCGCGGCCCGCGTGCACCCTCGCGAGAACCCCCATGTGTGTGTGGAACACCGTCTTCAGCGCGCAAGAGGCCAACTCGATGGCGCACAAGTATGCGTGGCTGCGCCGCGCGGTGCTCGAGACCCGCCCCCCGCACTCGCGCGAGGCGCTGCGCGAGGCGGCGCGGCGCTGGCCGGGCTCGCTGCGGGAGTGCCAGCGGGTGCATCCCCAGCGCTATCGAGCCCGTGAGCGGTGGGCTCGCGAGGGGGCGGAGACCTCGGACCGCGCGTACACCGCGTGGCACGCCGAGGGGAAGGCGGCGGTCTGCTTGTGGAGCGAGCTCCACCGACTCACGGCCGAGGTGCTGGCCTGGCGCGCGAGCGCGCCGACCGAGCGCGAAGACCCCGTGGCCTTCCTGCGCGATCTCACGCGACGCGATCCCGAGCGAGCCGCGGCCTGGCCGGCGCGCGAGGTGCTGATCGCGTTGTGCCCCCGCGGCTTGGGGACGAAGGTCGCCGAGGCCAGCCTGGCCCATCGAGCGGGCTGGACCCCGCTGGAGCTGCGCGCCTGTCTGCTCGACCTCGAAGGATGAGGTGCGCTTGCGTTGGCTCGGTGGCTGCCGGCATCGTGGTCGCGATGACGACCTCGCTGCGCATCCTTGCTGCGGTCATGCTGGCCCTGACCGTGCTCGGCGGCGTGTATCTGTCGGGCAAGGCGCGACGCGACACGAGCAAGCGCCTGGACGATCTGCGCGCGGGCGTCGATCGCAGCGAGCAGGCCGCCGCGGCCGAGGCCGAGGCGCGCCCGCCCGAGCTCGATCCTCAGCAGTTCGAGCAGTTGCTGCGCGAGGACCTGCTGCGTCTGGGGCTCACGCCGATCACCGCGACCGAGCTGGCCGAGCCCAACGCGTACTTCGATGAGGTGCTGGAGCCCATCACGCTCGGGCCCGGGCGCACGTGGTCCTCGGCCCACGTGCGCATCAAGGTGCGGCTCGACAAGGTGGAGTACATGCAGCGCGGAGCTCGGGTGAGCTCGGTGCACGCGGTGGCGCGGGCCGAGAACATCTCGGATCGACCGATCGCCTACTCGCTGCACATGCGCGGCGAGGCTGGCCAGTGCGAGGTGCGGGGCGCTCGTGAGCACAACGCGGTCGCGCTGCGTCCCGGAGAGTCGGCCGAGATCGTCGTGTGTGCCGGGCGCGATCGAGTGGTGGTGGAGCGCCTCGAGGTGCTCGAGGTGACGGACCTCGGCTATCACTACCTCAGCCAAGTCTCGCCGCTGGCGCTCGGCCACGACGCCACCACCGCCGCCGCCCACAAGCCGCTCGTGCCGGTCGCGATCTGCCCGGATCTCGATGCGCGCACCCTCGCCGCCTACCTGCAGGCGGGGACGGCCGCGTGGGCCGACGTGGTCGACTTCTACGCGCGCCACGATTGTCACCGCCTGCAGTTCTTCCCCGGCTATCGCCGCAGCCAGAATCCCCTGCCGACCTTGCCCGCGATCCCGCCCGGGTAGCCCGGAAACCGGGAAATCCAGGCTCAGAAAGCCGCGCTTGGGCCGCGTTTTCGGGATCGTCCGCTGTTCCTTGAAATCCCTAGGTTTTTGGCCCTACCATGCCCCTTCGACGAGCATCCTGCTCGAGGTGAGCCGTGACCAAGTCCGAGCTGATCGAGGTCGTAGCCCAAGAGGCCAATCTCACGAAGGGACGGGCCGAGCTGGTCATCAACACCATCTTCGAATCGATGGTGGAGGCGTTGCAGCGCGGTGAGGGCATCGAAATTCGTGGGTTTGGGAGCTTCACGGTGCGGCAGTACAAGTCGTACGAGGGTCGCAACCCTCGGACCGGCGATGCCGTGCACGTCTCCCCCAAGCGCCTGCCCTTCTTCAAGGTGGGCAAGGACCTGCGGCTGCGGGTGAACGGGCAGCGAGCCGCGCCCGCGCCCGCGCGGCGATCCGATGCGAGCAAGCCGGCGGCGCCGAGCACGGCCACGGGCTCGACCCCCAAGCCCGCCGCACCCGATCCCGGGCTTACCGAAGACGTGATCTAGTTTGGCCCCCCGCGATCGGCTTGGTGCTGGCAAGCATCGAGGCGCCCCCAAGGGGGCTTAGGGCCCCCCGCGGTCGGCTTGGTGCTGGCGAGCATCGAGGCGCCCCCAAGGGGGCTAAGGGCCCCCCGCGATCGGCTTGGTGCTGGCGAGCATCGAGGCGCCCCCAAGGGGGCTAAGGGCCCCCCGCGATCGGCTTGGTGCTGGCAAGCATCGAGGCGCCCCCAATGGGCTAGGGGTCGGGCTCCAGGAGGAGGCGACCGGCTCGAGTGTCGATGCGGGCGAGGCGACCGGCGGGGAGCTCGGTGCAGCCGCGGCAGCCGACGAGCGCCGAGAGCCCG
>JBFIJN010000561.1:0-5409 GCA_041600735.1 Nannocystaceae bacterium | reverse complement strand
GTGGCCGCTGGCTCCTCGTGGGGGGCATCGGCCGATGCCGCGGCAGAGCTCTCCGCCGCCGCCTTCTTGCCGTGGCATTTCTTGTAGCGCTTGCCCGATCCACACGGGCACGGGTCGTTGGGGCGGACCTTCGGCACTTCCTTCTCCGCGGCGGCTGCATGCGCGGCCGCCTCGGTGGCCTCCTCGGCCGAGGGCTCGCGGCTCGGGCTGGAGGCCGAGGCGGCGGCCTCGAGCTGCTTCATTGCCCGGCGCGCCGCGTCTTGCAGCTTGTCGAGCTGCGCCTGGCCGGCGGCGCGCCGCGGGCCACCAGCGCCCCGCTGGCGCGCGCTCGCGCGGGTGAGGGCGGTCTCGTACTCCGCGCCCTCCTCGGCCTGGCGCCGCTCCTCTTCGGTCAGCGCCATGCGGATCACCTTGTCGAGCACGGTCTGCTCGATCCCCTCCCACATCTCCTTGAACAGGTTGTACCCGCGCAGCTTGTACTCGTTCTTGGGGTTGCGGGTGGCGTAGCCCACGAGCCCGATGCCGGTGCGCAGGTGCTCGATGTTCTTGAGGTGGGCGATCCACTGGCTGTCGATCTCGTCGAGCCACAGCCGGCGCATGTGGAACAGGTACGTCGTGAGCCCGAACTTCTCCTCGCGCTCGAGCAGCAGCTTCTCGAGCGCGGTCCAGCAGATGCTCACCAGCGTCTCGAGGTTCTCCGGCACGTCGGCGAGCGACAGCTTCACGTGGAAGCGCTGCAGCAGCAGCTCCTCGAGCTCGGCGATCTCCCACTCGTCGGGGTGCACCTCGGCCGGGCAGGTCTGCTCGACCACCTGCGCGATGAGGTCGTTGGCGAGATCGTGCAGGCGCTCGCGCTGCTGGATCAGCGCCCACGCGATTTCGCGCACGGCGAGCTCGAGCAGCTTGCCGTAGTCGTTGCGCACGCCCGCCAGATCGGGGGTGGAGCCGTAGTGGCGGTAGAGCTCGTGGGTGAGCGCCTCGGGCGAGACTCCGTCGCTCGGCCACTTGCCGCCGGCGATGCGATCGTCGGGCACGCCCTCCGACTCACCGGCCTCCACGCGCGCCAGGCAGTGGGCGTCGACGATCGCCTTCACGCGCGCGCGGATCGTCTCGGACAGCGACGCGATGGTGTGCGGACCAGAGACCTTGGGCGGATCGGGCAGCTTGTGCTGCTGCTCGTCGCGGGCTTGCTCGTCGAGGATCTCGGGGCGGTAGCGACCTTCGAGGATCTGGCGGCGCAGCAGGTAGATCGCCTTGCGCTGCTCGTTCATCACGTTGTCGTACTCGAACAAGTTCTTGCGCGTGTCGAAGTGCATCGCCTCGACCTTGCTCTGCGCGTTCTCGATCGCCCGGTTGACCAGCGGCGCCTCGATGGGCACGTCTTCTTCCATGCCCAGGCGCTCCATCAGGCCCGTGATGCGGTCGGCCCCGAAGATGCGCATGAGGTCGTCCTCGAGGCTCAGGTAGAACTGCGAGGAGCCCGGATCGCCTTGGCGGCCGGCGCGGCCGCGCAGCTGGTTGTCGATGCGGCGGCTCTCGTGGCGCTCCGTGCCCACGATGTGCAGACCACCCAACGCGAGCACCTCTTGCTTCTCGGCCTCGCACTGCTTCTTGAGGCCCTCGTAGAGCTTCTTGTACTCCTCTGGTTCCTTGTCGGGGTCGTAGAACTTCTTGGCCATCATCTCGGGGTTGCCGCCCAAGATGATGTCGGTGCCGCGACCGGCCATGTTGGTGGAGACGGTGACCGCGTGCTTGCGCCCGGCCTGCGCCACGATGCCCGCCTCGCTCTCGTGCTGCTTGGCGTTGAGCACGCTGTGGGCGATGCCCTCGCGCTCGAGCAGGTGGTGGATGGTCTGGCTCTTCTCGACGCTGGTCGTGCCGACGAGGATCGGCTGGCCCTTGGCCGAGCGCTCGCGGATCTCCTCGACGATCGCCTTGAACTTGCCGCGCTCGTTCTTGTAGACGAGGTCGTGCCGGTCGTCGCGGATGATGGTGCGGTTGGGCGGGATGACCTGCACTCCGAGGTCGTAGATCTTGTG
Organism: Nannocystaceae bacterium; assembly: GCA_041600735.1. Lineage (GTDB taxonomy): Bacteria > Myxococcota_A > Polyangia > Nannocystales > Nannocystaceae > Paraliomyxa. The sequence continues at coordinate 3,370 of JBFIJN010000561.1, read as the reverse complement.
GAACTCCTCCGCCTCGGTGTCGGCCGTGCCGGTCATGCCCGCCAGCTTGCGGTACATGCGAAAGTAGTTCTGGTAGGTGATGGTGGCGAGCGTCTGGCTCTCGGGCTGGATCGGCACGCCCTCCTTGGCCTCGATCGCCTGGTGCAGGCCATCGCTCCAGCGGCGGCCCTCCATCTTGCGACCCGTGAACTCGTCGACGATGATCACCTCGCCGCGCTCGACCAGGTAGCTCACGTCCTTCTTGTAGAGCGAGTGGGCGCGCAGCGCCTGGTTCACGTGGTGGAGCAGCTCGTTGTTCTCGGGCGAGTAGAGGTTGGTGCAGTGCAGCAGCTTCTCGATGCGGTCGACGCCCGCGTCGGTCAGCTGCACGCTGTGGGCCTTCTCGTCGACCACGTAGTCGAGGTCGCGGCGCAGCGAGGGCACGGCGGCGTTCACCGTCATGTAGAGGTCGGCGGGCTTGTCGGCCTCGCCGCTGATGATGAGCGGCGTGCGAGCCTCGTCGATGAGAATGGAGTCGACCTCGTCGACGATCGCGTAGTGCAGATCACGCTGCACGTACTTCTCGATCGTCTCCTTCATGTTGTCGCGCAGGTAGTCGAACCCGAACTCGTTGTTGGTGCCGTAGGTGATGTCGCAGCGGTAGGAGCGCTGGCGCTCGCCGTGGAACAGGCCGTGGACGATGGTGCCCACCGACATGCCCAGGAAATTGTAGATCTGCCCCATCCACTCCGCGTCGCGGCTGGCCAGGTAGTCGTTGACGGTGATGAGGTGGGTGCCGCGGCCGGGCAGCGCGTTGAGGTAGAGCGCCGAGGTGGCGGTGAGGGTCTTGCCCTCGCCGGTCCGCATCTCGCAGATCATCCCGCGATGCATGCCGATGCCGCCGATCATCTGCACGTCGTAGTGGCGCATGTGGAGCGTGCGCCGGCTGGCCTCGCGGACCACCGCGAAGGCCTCGGGCAGCAGGTCGTCGAGCGGGGACCCGTTGTCGAGCCGCGTGCGAAACTCGGCGGTCTTGCCCTTGAGCTGCGCGTCGCTCAGCTTCTCCATCTCGGGCTCGAGCCCATTGATGCGCTCGACCAGCGGGCGCAGCTTCTTCATCTGCCGCTGGTGCCTGGTGCCGAAGATCTTCTTGACGATGCTGCCTAGCATTTTGGGCTCGTGGGGGGCGCTGCCGGCCGAGAAACGCGGGGTTCACGGGGCCAGCGCGACGCGCAAGGGTAAGGCTCGGTCGCCAGGCGTGTCCACGCGCCGAGGACGCGGATCCCTGGCGCACGCGGGTGGGCTATAGTCTCGGCCCCAACCCCACGGATGGCCCCATGACCGAAGCCGCTGCGATCCTCGAGCTCCGTCACGTCCGCTTGGCCGACCACGCCACCATGCGCCCCGCGGCGCTCGGTGCCACCGAAGGCGTGGAGGGCGTGTTCGTCGCAATCGACGACCCGCCGCCCGTCCGCACCGTGCTCGCGGTGGTGGAGGGCGAGCGCCGCCGGGCCCTCGAGGTGGTCTGGGTGGTCGAGGTTGCGGAGCATGGAGAAACCCGCGGCTTCTACGGTCGCTGGGTCGACGACGAGGTGCTCGAGCGCGCGGCCAACGTGGGCACCGAGGCGCTCGAAGATGGAATGCCGGTCGTGCAACCGGTCGTGTCCGAGAATAGCGCCGGGATCGACGTCTCTGACGGGATGGCGATGCCTGCTCCGGTGATGATCATGGATGACGACACCGGCGTGATCGACGAAGGCGAGGCCGAGGCCGACGAGCGCGAGGCCGAGCCTGCGGCCGAGCGCGCGGCCGAGCGCGTGCGTGAGGAGCCCGACGACGAAGACGAGGTCTACGGGCTCGTGGCGCGCGAGCCTCCATCGCCCGCCGACGACGCGCTCCCCGAGGCCGCGCCTGACGGCGAGGCGAGCGAAGCGTCGCCGCCCGAGGCGGGCGACACGTCGGGCGAGGCCGCCGATGGGCCCGCGAAGAGCCGCAAGAAGCGGGGCCGGAAGCGCCGGTGAGTCTCACGCTCCCGCCCGCGCATCACCCCCGCGATCGCATCCACGTGGTGGCGCCCTCCGGTCCCGTGCCGGCCGAGCGCTTCGACCGCGGCCTGCGAGTGCTGCGGCGCGCGCTCGAGGCCGAGGTGGTGCTCGCCGAGAACATCCATGAACAAGACGGCTACTTCGCCGGCTCCGACGGCCTGCGCCTCGAGTGTCTCCACGCTGCGCTCGGCGATCCCGATGCGCGCGTGGTGATGGCGGCCCGCGGCGGCTACGGGGCCACCCGCCTGCTCACCGCGCTCGATCCCGACCTGCTGCGCCGCAACCCCAAGCTCTTGGTCGGCTTCTCCGACATCACCGCGCTCCTGTGCTGGGCGTGGGTGCGCGCGGGGCTGCCCTCGGTGCACGGTCCCGTCGTCACGCAGCTGTCCACCGCGTGCCCCGACGACGTGCAGCGCCTGGTCGACCTGCTGCGTGGCGAGGTCCCGGCCCCGCTCGAGGCCAGCGAGGGCACGGTGATCCACGGGGGCACGGTCGAGGGACCGCTCATCGCCGCCAACCTCGAGGTGCTGCACGCGCTCGTGGGCACGCGCTTCATGCCCTCGCTCGCCGGCGCCGTGCTGGCGATCGAAGAGGTCGGTGAGCGCCCGTACCGGATCGACCGCACGCTGACCCACATGCTGAGCGCGGGGGCCCTGCGTGGGATCCGTGGCGTGGCGGTGGGCCAGCTCACCGCCTGCGAGGAGCCCGAGACCGGCCAGTACGGACCCTCCGCGCACGACGTGGTGGTGGAGCGCCTGGCCACCCTGGGCGTCCCCGTGGTCACGGGCTTTGGGTTCGGCCACGACGCCGAGCACAACGCCGCGCTGCCGTTTGGTGCACGCGTACGCCTGGCCGCCGACGATTGCTCGATGGTGTTCCTCGAGCCCGTCGCTGCGGCATGATGTCGGCCGTGGAGCACTGGCCTCTCGTCTTGGCCGCGAGCCTCGGCGCCGCCACCGGGGTGTGGCTATGGGTGCGCCGCCGACCCTCGCCCGACGCCCGCCTCGAGGCCGACGCCCGCGACCCCTACCGGCGCTGGGTGCAGAACGTGTTCTTGTTGGTCACCGGGGATTGCGACTATGCCCACCTGCCCGGCAGTGAGGCGCGACGCATGCTCGCGCACTGGTGGGATGTCTACGGCCCGCTCGAGCTGGGCCACGTGCTGCAAGAGCTGGCCCGAAGCGCCCCCGAGTCGGAGCCTCGCGATCACGCCTGGCCGCTGGTGCGCTACGTGTTGGTCTCACGACTCGGCGTCGCGGCGGGAATGCTGGCCGACGAGGTCAGCTGGGACGACATCCTGCCGGTGGCGCGGCGCCTGCAAGCGGCCTACCCCGGCTGGCGCCCGC
>JBFIJN010000560.1:0-5437 GCA_041600735.1 Nannocystaceae bacterium | reverse complement strand
GCCTCCTCGGGGAACGAGGCCGAGCATGCGTCCGCGCCGAAGCGCGGGCGCGTCTGCTGGATGAACCCGTTGAAGTCGGAGCCGAGGCCGATCGCCACGTTGAGGCCGAGCCGCCCGTAGTCGTAGGCCTGCGCAAACGAGCGCGCGGAGCCATGGCAGCTGTTGGCGACGGTCGAGGCCTCGTAGGTGTTGACCTCCTCGTGTGCGGTGCGCAGCCCCACCATCCCGCCGGTCTGGCGCACCGCCTGCACCACCCACGCGGGCGTGGTCTTCTCCTCCTGTTGCTTGGCGGGCAGCATGATCTCGCGAAAGTGGGCGTGCGAGAGGTAGAGCGGGTAGTAGTCGTGCGCCACCGCGATGTCGAGCACGTCGAGGATGAGCTGCTCGGACATGTGGGCCATGTCGATCAGCATGTCGCGCTCGATCATGCCTTCGATGAGCGCGCGGCCTTCGTCGGTGATGCCCAGCACGTTGCGGCAGCTGGCGTCCACGTCGAAGCCGAGCGTGATCCCGGGCCCGGTCAGGCTGCAATCGGTGTCCACGCGGCAGTTCTCGCCGAACTCGGCGATCTGGAAGATCGTGTTGTGGGGCGCGGCGCCGCCGAAGCGGTTGTCGAGCTGGTGGACGATCTGCAGCGTGCGCACGCCCAGCGCGTGGACCTCGTCGAGCTGCGCCTCCCAGTCGTCGGTGCCGAACACGTGCGAGGCCTCGATCGAGAGCACCATCGCGAGCTTGTCGTCGGCGATGATGCGGCGCGCATCGTCGGCCGTCAGCGCGATCTCGACCCAGTCGTTGGCGGCCGCGAACTCGTTGGCCATCTGCAGCTGCACCCGCACGTCGTCCATCTCGTCGCACTGCGGGCGCTCGACGTTCTCGGGCGGCAGCGCGCGGCACAGCCAGTCGAACGAGACCGCCGACATCACCGTGAGCCGCAGCCCCGAGGTGTAGGCGGCCTCGAGCCAGCCCTCCCAGGCCTGCTGGTGTGCGATCGCGTCCCAGCGCGGCCAGCCGTCGAGCTCGGGCCAGCCGCCGCGCCGATCCGCGTGGGTGCCGGTGTCGCCGTCGCTGCCGGGGATGCGGGCGATCAGCTCCGAGACGAGCGCGCCGTCGAGCTCGAGCAGCGCCTGCAAGAGCGGCACCTGGGCGGCGGTCTCTTCGACCAGCATGGGATCGCACGCATCGAACAGGTCGGAGAGATCGCTGCGCATGCGCGCGTGATCCCCCGGGTCGCCGCCGTCGCAGATCGCGAGCGCGACCTCGGCTGGCCCGCCGCTCTGACCGTGGAACCACCCGCCACCGAACGCGGCCTCGGCGAACATGTGCAGGTGGAGATCGGCGTAGCCCTCGAGCTGCGGCAGCGGCTCGGCCGAGGTCTCGGTGCCATCGGCCGTGTCATCGAGCGTCGCGGCGGTCCCCGTCCCCGTGGCAGGGCTCGTGTCGGTCTCGGTCGCCTCGCCACCCGCGGGCTCGGGGCCCTTGCAGGAGAGGAGCACGAGCGGCACGAGCAGAGCGCGGCTGAGCGAAGGCATCCCGCGCAGTATAGGCGCAGTAGGGGAGGAGTCGCGCGCTGGCCGAGCAGAGCACGCGTGCGCACGGGCTCGGGGCCGTGCGCACGCGCATCAGGCCGCTACGCGCACTGGTAGCAGTCGGGCCCGCAGCTCTGGCCGTTGGAGCACTCCCAGTAGCAGTTGAGGTTCTCTCCGTCGATGCTCGCGCAGTACTCGACCTCCTCGCCGGTCGAGCCCTACGATGTTGATCGGGTGGGCAACCGTGGTCCCGTCCGCGCGGGTGAACGACATAGAACTGACAGATCTCGCAGGCATAGGCAAAGTCGTCACAGTCGAAGAGATCCGTGCCCGTGCACTGGGTGATGCAGCACTCTTCGGGGGGCTCGTCGAAGACGACTCGCCCAAGCGCGGGACGACTTGGGTGGGCTAGTTGGGCACGGGGCTCGGAGCCGCGCCCTCGCCCCAGCGCTCCTGGCAGCGCGCGGCCAGATCATCGATCGCCTCGACCCCGAACATCGCGAGCGAGGCCTTGCGGTGCGCGTTGGCGAAGCAGGCTCCGATCTCGATCTTGCCCATCGCCGTACACGCCTCGACGAACTTGCGCACGTCGGGCTCCTTGGTTCGATTCCAGCGCTCGAGCTCGACCGCGTTGCCGGCGAGGCGCTGCTGCTTGAACTCGTCCATGGCGGCGCCCGCATCCGCGCATGCGGTGGCGACGTCGGCGGGGAGCGGGGGCGCGACGTTGGTGATCTCCTCGAGCTCGGCCTTGCGCGCTTCCGCGTGCTCGCGATCGGCCTTCTCGCGCAGGTTCTTGAGCCCCTTGTCGGCTGCCTTGGGATCGACCTGCGCGCTGCTGTTGTCGAAGGCCTTCGCGTATCCAGGCTCCTTCTTGTCGCTCTTGTCCTTGCTGCCGCTGTCGCAGCCGAGCAGGGCCAGGCACACGAGCCAGGAGAGCGGGGCGTGCTTGCGTGAGAACGTTCGGGGTGAGCTCATGGCCGCGCAACCATCTCATGCGGGCCGGTCGTCGCGCGAGCCGTCGCGCGAATGCGGCCAAGCGCGGGACATCACGCCGAGCGCGTCGCGTTTGGGGTGGCGTCTTCGTGGGAGGACCGCAACATTCGAGGTTCTGAGACTCACGCAACCAGGAGACTTCATGAAAGCGCGCTTCCCAACGAGCCTGCTCCTCGCCCTTGCCCTCGTGCTGCCGGCCACCACCGCCGCGGCTGCCGATCCCTACTGGGAGCCCGTCGCTCAGTATGGCGACGTGCCCGGTCCGCTGTGGGAGGCGGGTGCTTCCTTCTCTCGCTCGGGCCCCAGCTCGGGCGTGGTCTTCCGCTTCGGCGGACAGCTCGGCACCTTCCCCAACGATCCGCTGCTCGACGAATTCTACGCCTTCGATCTCGCCACCCAGACGTGGACCAACCTGGCGTCCAACCAGACCCCCGCGGCGCGGGCCGACACCATGATGATCCCCGGGCCGTGTGGCAACTGTGTGAGCGTCGTGGGCGGGCGCGGCAGGTTCCGCACCGGCTCGGATCACATGTTCCCGGAGATGTGGACCTACCACATCAACAGCGGGCACTGGGAGCAGGTCGAGGCCGACGAGCTGGGCGATGCGTTCGCGGTGCGCCGCTCTTCGGCGGTGATGTTCAGCGTGCCCAAGCGGCCGGGCCACCCCAACAAGACCAGGTCCTATGCGTTCGGCGGGGTGGGCAACACGCTGTCCGGCTTCGCGCGGACTCCGGGTGGCCTGCGCAATGACGTCACGGTGTTCGACCCGGAGAACGGGTGGACGCTGGTGCCGACCCAGGGCGTGCAGCCGGTGCCTCGCGCCTGGTCCACCGGCGCCTACGACTCCACCCGCCATGCGCTGCTGATCTTCGGCGGCTACCGCCTGGGGCCCGATCAGGGGCCCAGCACGCCGCCCTTCGAGCTGTTTGGTCCGACCAACTATGCCAACGATCTCTGGTCGCTCGATCTGGACACGCTCGTGTGGACCGAGCTGCAGCCGCTCGGCCCCGCGCCGTCGCCCCGCGACAATGTGATCTCGTTCTTCGACCCTCGCGGCGGCGGCGGGCTGGTGATGTACGGCGGCCAGGCGTTCGATGGCCTGATGACGGATCTGTGGCTCTACTCGGTGGCCGAGAACACGTGGACCGAGATCGCGCTCGATCCAGGCTCGCCGGTGCCCCCGGCGCGGGTGGGCGGAGTCTCGTTCGTGAACGAGACGCCCGCGGCGTTCGAGCTCTACCTCAACGGCGGGGCCACCTCGGACGGCGGCCCCGGCCTGTTCCTCGATGACATGTGGAAGCTGACCTGGCCGAAGGTCTGAGCAGCGCTCGAGCGTCGCTCGTACGAGGGCCCGAGCTCCGCATCGCGGGGCTCGGGCCTGCTCGTGCTGCCTGCTCGTGCTGCGGGCTCGTGCAGCGGGCTCGTGCAGGATCGGGGGCGGCTAGCGCATCAGCGAGCCGAGCTTCATCGCGACGCCCATGTCGCCGTCGATGCGCAGCTTGCCGAGCGAGAACGCGGCCATCGGATCGAGATCGCCGGCGATCATCGCCTTCAGGTCGTCGAGCGCGACCCCCACGGTGCAGTCCGCGTCCTTGTCGTCGTTGCTGACGGAATTGGGCGAGCTGGTGCCGTCGAGGACGATCACGCCGTCTTCGGCGAGGTCGAACTTGAGGACGGCGTCGAGGCCGGAGTCTTGGCCCATCTTGTCGCGGATCTTGGTGGTCAGGTCGTCGAGGCTCATCGGGTTTCGCTCTTACTTCATCCGCCCGCCGTCGTCCAGGCCTTCGCGGGGCGCGCGAACCGTACGGTTGTACGCTTTTGAATCCTCTAGAACGCGTGTGAGACCCGTTTCATGGCAATTTGGGTGGATGGGGCTTCCGTAATCATCGCGGGCGCCGTACGGTAGCCACGCCCGTCACGCCATGCCGTACCGCTCCGTCTTTCGACCCGACCTGTTCGCCGGCCAGAGCATCATCGTCACCGGTGGCGGCAGCGGCATCGGCCGCTGCACCGCGCACGAGCTGGCCGCGCTCGGGGCCCACGTGGTGCTGGTGGGGCGCAAGCTCGACAAGCTCGAGCGCGTGGCCGCCGAGATCCGCGAGGACGGCGGCTCGGTCAGCCTCGACGCGCTCGACATCCGCGAGGAAGCACGCGTGGCCGAGGTGGTGAAGGGCATCGTGGGCCGCTGCGAGCGCGTGCACGGGCTGGTCAACAACGCCGGCGGCCAGTATCCGGCTCCGCTCGCGATGATCAACCAAAAGGGCTTCGAGACGGTGGTGCGCACCAACCTGGTGGGCGGCTTCCTCATGGCCCGCGAGCTGTTCACCCAGCACCTGGTCGACCACGGCGGCAGCATCGTCAACATCGTGGCCGAGATGTGGCGCGGGATGCCGGGCATGGGGCACTCGGGCGCGGCGCGGGCCGGGATGGTCAACCTCACCCAGACCGCGGCGATCGAGTGGGCGCCGGCGGGGGTGCGCGTGAATGCGGTCGCGCCGGGCTGGGTGGCCTCGGCCGGCCTCGACACGTACACCGGGGCGGCGAAGGCGATGATCCCCAAGCTGCGCGAGGCCGTGCCGCTCAAGCGCCTGGCTACCGAGGCCGAGGTGAGCGCCGCGATCTGCTTCCTCATGTCGGAGGGCGCGGCGTTCATCACCGGCGAGACGCTCAAGGTCGACGGCGGCGCGCCGCTGGCCAGCCTGCACTGGCCGATGGGCGGCAAGTCGCGCAGCGAGGCCTACCAGGGCTTTCATCGGGCAACGGTGCCCAAGGCGCTCGGCGGCCAGGGCGAGGGCGAGGGGAGCTAGAGCGATGCCGGTCTTGTCGTCCACCATCGATGTGCGCAGCGAGCAGTTCGCCCGTCAGCGCGCGCAGATGCTCGCGCTGGTCGAGGAGTTTCGCGCGCTCGAGGCCAAGGT
>JBFIJN010000559.1:0-5440 GCA_041600735.1 Nannocystaceae bacterium | reverse complement strand
GGCTGCGCGAGCTCTTCGAGCGGGTGGTGCACCAAGGCTAGCCGAAAGCCAGTCCACGGCTGCCCGCGCTCGTCGTGGAGCAGCATGTCGCGCTGGCGATCGGTCAGCCACAGCTTGCCCTGGTCGTGGTCATCACCGGCGAGCCATGCCGAGTCGAGGCCGATCACGTGGACGTCGAACGGCAGCTGGGACAGCGCGGGCACGTGGTGGTAGCCGAGCCGGCGGTGGGAATGGCGAGCGGGGAGCAGCTCCGGCCGGCCCAAGCCGTGCTCCACCCAGCGCCAGAACGCCGCGGTCCGCCGCATCACCGCATCGGCTACGCCGGCCTCGACCGCGCGCGGAGGATCGCCTCCCGCCAACCACTCCGCGGTCGCGCGCGTGTCCGTGCGCAGGAGCTCCCGCATCGCTGTCCACTCGGCCACGCTGGTGTAGCGCTGCACGTCGTGGTTGCCCGGGACCACGTAGACCTGCGACCGTGCAATCCCGAGCACATCCACGATCTCGTCGACGAGCTCAGTGGCCCTGGCGTACTCCGCTGTCAGCCCCCAGTCGGCCACGTCTCCCGTGAAGCACACGAGATCGGGCCGCTCGCCGTTGGGGTAGAGCGTGCGCAGGTTGTCAGCCCAGGCGGCGCCGAGCACTCGGGCCCGGCTGGCGGCTTCGCGGTGCACCTGGCCGCGCCGGCGCTCACGAGCGGGCTCCGGCAGCTCGTCGACCTCCAAGCTGCGGGCGTGCAGGTCGGAGATGTGGAGGATCGAGAGTCGGTGCTCGGTCATTGATGCCGCCGCGGATCCATCCCGAAGGTAGTGTCCATGGCCCGGAAGGTCCTGTCCAGGAGTTCCCCCGACGACAGCCGTAGCCCCAAGCGTCCACATACGAGTAGACCGACGAGCGCTTGCGCATCGTGCCGAGCTACTCGGCCGGCACGGCGGCCGCGAGGTTCTCCGCACGGCAGCAACGACGCGAGCTCCTGCCCCGAGCGTGCGCCATGCTCGTGCTGGCCCTCGCCGCCCCGTAAACCCGTCTTGGCTACCAGCGGCGATCCGCCCACGTCTCGCTCTCGAAGTCCAAGAGCCATCCTCCAACCCGGTCATCGCCCTGGTCCTCCCAGTCCATCCGGCCGGCGTAGACCCTGTAGCGATCTCTGCTATTGCGGTCCGCCAGATTCCACAGCTCGCGGAGTCGTTCCGAGACTACTCGCCCGACGACCTCGAGATCTCCTGTCGTATCGACGCCGAGAATGTCTGCACGCCCCAGCGGAAACTCATCACGTGGATCGAGCAGAGGCGTCTTCCCGCAGAGCAGCTTGCGACCTTTCAGCGGGCACGGATCGAGCAGGCCGTTCTCGCCGAAGAGCAGCACTTCCGTGCCGAGCGATTCGAACGCGTACTCGCCCCGCACGTCGAAGACCACCCTCTCGACCCCCGCAATCGAGCGAAGCTCGCCGCGGATGTCATCCAGGTCCAACCGCAGTGCGGGCCTGATGGCGGCCATTGCCCGCACGACGGCTTCGCCGCTAATCGACCCCCACCGACCGCTGCCGGCCTCTTCTCGGGGCCTCGGCTTCGCAATGAAATTGGCGCGCTTCCGTCGCACGAGCCACCGTTTCGTAGCACGGCTGCCGCCCCGGGTCTCAGCCCACGCCGCATCGCCCCAGTCGAACGAGTTTCGACGAGACCCTCGGAGGCCCCTACTCGGCCGGTGCCACCGGGTGGTCGGTGGCGCTGGGAAGTCTCGCCGCGTCCGATGAAGCCCGAGGCAAGCGCAAGTAGGCACCCGCCCCAAGGCCATCGTCGCGACCTCGTGGGTCGCCAACGAACGCCGCTCCGCGCGGTACTTGCGGCATCGAGCGGAGCGCAAGGTCGCGTCGCGAGTCCCTGCGGCGCCTCCAGAACGAAGCGTGAACAGCCCCCGCGCGTGGCCTACGCAACCGTCACCACGGGCACCCGGGGCCAGATCGCGCGAAATCGTGCATGGCTCCTGCAACCGCCCCCCTCGGCGTCCGTCTTGCCGGCGCATGACTCGTTTCATTCAGAGCGTAGTGGTCCTCGGGCTCACCTTCGGCCTCGCGTGTGACAGCAAGACCGACGCGGCCGCGGACAAGAAGGCCGATCCCAAGGCCGACGCCAAGAAGGCCGATGCCAAGAAGGCCACGGACGAGAAGGCTCCCGAGGCCAAGGCCGACGCGCCGACCGAGGTCGCCAAGGCCGACCCGCCCGCCGCCGCGGACGAGGAGATCGACCTCTCGGTGTGGGGCCCCGAGTTTGCGGGTTGGGTGGCCATGGCCCCCGCAGGCACGAAGGTCGAGTTCGATGATCCGAGCCGTCAGCTGGCCATCTCCGACGAGGACTTCCTGTCCGTCGGCGAAGCGCCCGGCTACGCCGATGCGATCAAGAGTCTCGCGGGCGACGCGGACAACTCCAACATCGTGGTGGTCAGCGAGACCGAGGCCCGCTGGGAGCGCAACCCCCCGCTCGGCAAGGAGTGGAACTTCGACATCAAGATGGATGTCGGCGGCAAGCCGTGGTCCTGCGCCGGCAGCACGTTCACCGATGCGGCAATGGCGGACAAGCTCGTCGCGATCTGCAAGAGCATGAAGAAGAAGTGAGCCACGTTCCGCGTGAGGCGTTCGAAGCATGGGCTGGGAGGCCCATGCCGGAACGTCGAGGGCGATGTGGATCACATCGAGCTGGTTCATCCGGTTCATCGCGCACACCCGCGCGCATGCGAGGGGTTACACTCCGTGCATGCGCTCGCGGGCAGTCGTGTTGGTGTGGGTCGGAGTAGTCACCGCGTGTGGCTCCGGAGGATCGTCGAGCAGCACCGATTCCTCCGGCAGCTCTGGCGATGTGGTCGAGGAGACCGCCGACGTTCCCGGTCCGTGTGACGCGGTCGAGGGCACCCCGTGCTACACGGGTCCCGTCGCCACCCAGGACATCGGCGAGTGTCGTGCGGGCGTGCAGCTGTGCGAGTACGACGGAAGCTTCGACGTGTGCGAGGGCGAGGTCGGCCCCATCGACGAGCGCTGTGACACGCCGGGCGACGACGACTGCGACGGCGAGGTCAACGAGGGCTGTGTGTGTGTCCCGGGGGAGGTCGTCGACTGCTACGATGGGCCCGAGGGCACGGTCGGCGTCGGAGCCTGCATTGCGGGCACGCAGAGCTGCGTCGACGGGCTCGAGCTGTCGATGTGCTACGGGCAACTAACGCCGCAGCCCGAAGACTGCATCTCCGCAGCCGACGACGACTGTGACGGGTCGTTCGGCGAGGCCTGCCCCACCGACTGGGCGATCCGCTTCGGTGGTGAGAACCCACAGATCGGGCACCGCGTCGCGGTGGATTCGATGGGGGAGATCTCCGTGGTCGGCGTGTTCCACACCGAGGGGGAATTCGGCGGTGCAACGCACTCCACGGTCGGATTTGGTGGGTTCCTCACCAAGTTCGATGCGAGCGGCGTCCACTTGTGGAGCGCCGGATTTGCCGAGGACGACAGCGGTCTGTACGACGTGAGCGTCGATCCCAACCGCAACGTGATCGTCGCGGGCCGAGCACGCGGGCCCGTCGACTTTGGTGGTGGCGTGCTCGAGGCGGTCTCGCAGAGCTGCCAGAGCCCATTCGCGGGTAATAGCTGTCGGGACGTCATCCTCGGCAAGTTCACCGCCGCGGGCGGCTACGTGTTCGGGCTGCGCTTTCGCCATGCCTACGACCAGGGCGTGGTGCAGGTCGCGGTCGACGCGACGGGTCACATCCTCGTCGGAGGGCACTCCGAGGACATCGACCTCGGCGGCGGACAGCTCTCCACGGGGCAGGACGACGACGCGTACGTGGGCCGCTTCGACCCCGCGGGCAATCTCCTGTGGAGCCGCGGCTTCGCGACCGCGACCCGTGACAGCCTCGGCTCGCTCGGCGCCGACACGGCCGGGAATCCCACGTTCCTGCTCTCGTCCGAGTCGTCGTTCGACCTCGGCGACGGTCCGATCGCCAACGCCGGCGGCAACGACTTCATCCTCGTCAAGCTCGACGCGGCCACGGGCGAGCCGATCCTCGTGCGGCCCTTCGGGGGCCCAGGGGACGACCATGCGTCGATCATCTCGACCTCGACCGACGAGATCCTCCTGGCAGGTCGATCGAGCGGCGACCTCGACCTCGGAGGCGGGTCACTGGCGGCCGTCGGCAGCAACGACTTGCTGTTGGCGCGCTACGATGCCAACGGTGATCATCAACTATCGCGGCGGATCCCGGGCGCTGTGCGGACCATCAAGCTCGCCCCCGATGGTGCGGACGGCTTGTACCTCACGCTCAGATTCGCCGGAGAGCTCGACGTGGGCGCGGCGTACTCGTACTACGCCGAGTTCTTCGAGCCGGCGCTACTGGTGCACTTCGATGCCACGCTCGAGCACCTGTACAGCCAGAAATTCGGCGACTCCTCGAGCGAGGTGAGCTTCACCGACATCCAGCGGCTCGAGCAGAGCGTGGTGGTCATCGCCTCGCCGACCGGACAGGCCGACCTCGGCACGGGCGTGCTCGAACCGATGGGTGGCAACGACGTCGTGCTCGCTCGCCTGTCCCCGTGAGTCTCACGCCGTGGCGCGAGCCCTTGCGAGCGGGCCTGCGATCACTGGCTTGGCTCGGGCGCTGCCGTCCGCGAGAATTCCTGCTGCGCAAGCCCAAACGTACCCGCCCGCATGCGCAGGTGCAGCGGCTCCTCGCTCACCATGAGCTCCTCACCTCCCACGACCACCCACAACGCCGCCGGATACGGGCTACCCAGCGTGCAGCGCAGCACGGAACTCGCAGGGCCCTCTGGCAAGGTGAGCACATCGGGCCGACAGTCGATCGTGAAGGGCACACTCTGCCCGCAGACATTCGGATCGAGATCCTCCGCCGGCTCGAGCGACGCCGTCCAGTGCCCAGGCCGCGACGTGCCGACGCCGCTCCATCGACACACCCTGGGCTGCGGGGGCGTGCGCTCCACGGCCGGCGAGATCTCGAACGGGAGCTCCCCCATGAGATCCTTCGCGGTGAGCTCGAGCTCCAGCGTAGTGTGGTGACCTGCCGTGGTGAGCACGACCGCGCCGTCGTAAGCCGCCACGGACATCCCGCGGCAGCCGGTGCTGTCCGCATCGAACGTCGCGGCATAGCGAGGCGCGAGCGTGAGCGGTGGCGCCTCTGCAGCGGGAGCCGCCGCTGGGGCAGCCGTCGCAGCGGGGGCGGCTCGACAACCCAGCCCTCCGAGCACGAGGCCTCCGAGCACGAGGCCTCCGAGCACGCCACGAAGAGCCACAGCAGCCGGCCTCACCCGTTCACCACACACCTTCGAGCGCACGCCCGAGCTCGGGCATCGAACGGAGCGCCAGGCGTGCTGCATGCGTCATCTTCCCATGGGGAAGGCACGTGGCCTAGGGGGCCGGCCATGCTTAGGGGCGGAGTGCTGGCCCGG
>JBFIJN010000558.1:0-5445 GCA_041600735.1 Nannocystaceae bacterium | reverse complement strand
CCGCGGTGGCCTGGTGGCTGGCGGCGCTCGTCACTCGCGAGCTCGCGGCGCCCGCTGCCGACGCGCCCAGCCCCGCGCGCTCGCCCGCCGAGATCGCGGGCTGGGCCGGCCTCGTCGCCGCCGCGCTGTGGCTCTTGGATCCCGGCGCGAGCCGCCAGGGAGGCTGGAATTACCTGCTCTACCACGGCGTGTGGCCGCAGCTGCTTGCCGCCACGCTATGGGCCGCCTCGCTCGGCTTCACCTGGCGAGCGCTCGCCGAGCCTCGTCCGCGGCGCCTGGCCTTGGCCGTGCTCACGCTCGGCGGCAGCTTGTGGGCCCACCCGTTCGGCCTGCTCACCGCCGCCGCCTCGGCCGGCGCCTGGGCCTTGTTGATCGTGGTCGGTCGTCAGCGTTGGTGCGGCCCGTGGCGCGCGTGGGCGGTGATCCACGGCGGCGCGGCGCTCGTGGGTGCGGCCTGGCTCGCGGTGTTCTTCGGCGCCTCCGATTCCATGGCGCGCGCGCCCGTCCCCTGGACCCCGCTCGCCGAGCTCGGCGCCGAGGTCGTGCATGGCAGCTTGCTCGCGGGGCAGTGGGCCTACGCCGCCCCGCTCGCGCTGGTGGGCGGCGCGGTGATCTTGCGTCGCGGAGGCACCATCGGCTGGGCCGTGCTCGGGCTCGTCGTCGGCCTGCTCGTGCTCGCCTCCGAAGATGCGATCACCGTGCTGCGCTTGGATCTCGTGATGTCGGGGTTCAAGAACCTGCAGTTCCCGCGCTATGCGATCCCGCTCAAGCCGCTGTGGTTCGCGCTCGGCGGAGTGGGCTTGGGCGGGCTGCTGGCGTGGGCCCAGGCTCGCCGTGCCGAGCCCGCGCCGCTCGAGCTCGGCGCGCTGGCGTGGGCGCGTCGTGGCGCCGCCGCGCTCGTGCTCGCGCCGCTGCTGGCCACGCTCGTGCCCGAGGCCGGCCGCCTGCTCCCGCGCCCGGTTGCCGCGCTCGACACCCTCCCCGCCGATGGCCTCGCCGACAGCGAGGCCGAGCTCGTGGCCGCACTCCGCGAGGAAGCGGCCGCGCTCCCGTCCGAGCGCCCGCTGTTCGTCGCCGTCATGCGCAGCGACATGGGCGGCGGCACCTATCCGATCTTCGCCGTCGCCGACGCCGGAGGCCGCCTCGCGCTCGACTCGCACATCCCCACCGTCAACGTCGAGCACGTGCTGCGTCGCCGCCCCGCGGCCTACGCCTCGCTCGGGGTCACCCACGTGATCCACGACCTGCCCGTGCCCGAAGACGAGACCGATCTCGTTCGCACGCTGGACGAGGTCGGCCGCTACGGCCCCTACACGCTCGAGCGCTTCACCCCGCCCAAGGCTCAAGCGCCGCGCATCGCCGAGCTGCAGGGCCCTGGCACCGTGACCGTGGTGAGCGACGAGCCCGAGCGCCTCGAGCTCGACGTGACGCAGATCGAGCCCGGTACCGTGCTCGCGCTCGGCCGCGCGCCGTTTCACCGCTGGGAGATCTCGCTCGATGGCGAGTGGCTCGAGCCCGAGGAGCTCCGCCTCGACCGCGGCGGCGTCACCGGCCTCGGTGTCACCCTCCCCGGCCCTGGACGCGTGGTCGTGCAATACGCGGTGAGCGACCGCGAGCGCCACGCCGGGTGGATCTCCGCCGCGATGGTGTTGCTGTGCATCATCGGCCTGGTGTGGTCGGGCCCGCCGATCGCCGCGGCGGAACCCAGCGCGCGCGCCCGCAAGATCACGTGGGTCATCGTCGCCATCGGCACAGTACTCATGGTGATGGCCCTGGCCCGGCGGCAGGCGAGCAAGCTCGAAGAGACCTGGGCTCAGCTCGCGCTCGACGAGCTCGATGGCAAGCCCGACGACGAGCGCCTCGCCACGTTCCTCCGCGATCTCGCGGCCGACGGTGCGCTCGAGGTCACGGTGGAGCCCTCGCGCATCTGTAGCGGACTGCTCGGCAAGGACGTGCGCGAGGGCTGCTCCGAGGCCGCCCATGCCCCAGCGCTCTCGTTCTTGTATCGCGACCCCTACCTGTACCGCTGCATGCGGATCTCGATCCCCCCCGACGGCGAGGCCACGATCCAGTTCCCCGTGCTCCCCGACAAGGACACCGTCGTGCTCGGCGTGCTGGTGCGTCACGAGCAGCGCGGCTCCGGCAAGAAGCTGCTGTTCGGCTCGCGGTGGATCACGCAGCCCGTGCTCAACGTGGCCCACCCGTTCGTGCTCGATCGCAAGCAGCACGGCGAGACCCCCACGCTCGGCGTGCGCAACGACGGCCGCGGAATCGAGCAGGTCTGCGTGGCCGCGGCGCTCGTGCGCCGGCCCTAGCCCTGCGCCCCTAGCGGGCGCCCCTGGCCCCCCGCGTTTTCGCGTGACAGGCGCAGCCCACCTGGCCTACGCTAGCTCCCGCCGATGGCAGTCAACATCAAAGAGGGCGGCGACGAGACCGTCTCCGAGATCAACGTGACCCCCATGGTCGACGTGCTGCTGTGCCTGCTCATCATCTTCATGGTGGCCTCGCCCAAGCCCCCCAACGAGAAGATGACCATCGCGGTCCCGCAGAACGCGGTCACCCAGGCGCCGAGCGATCCCAACGCCACGCTGCTGGTCACCGTCGACGCCGAGGGCAACGCCAAGCTCGGGCAAGAGCCACTGTCGAAGAACTACGACGAGATGGTCAAGCAGCTCGAGAACAACGAGAAGGCCCAAGCCGACGGCCGCATCGCAATCAAGGGCGAAGACAAGGCCAAGTACGGCAACGTCATCCGCGTGATGTCGGCAGCCCACCGCGCCGGGATCGCCAAGGTCGGCATCGCGTCGGAGAAGCTCTAGGGGGTGTCCCTAGCGCTCGCGCCTCCCCGCTGAATGCGCGCGTCGATCCTGCCGCCGAGCCGTTCGATTGCGTGGGCCGGCAAGGGCGCGGACCCGAGCGTGTCATCCAACCATCCCATTTGTGCCATAGGCTGATTGGAACACCGTATCGCCCGGGCGCTTCGGATTCTGCCACCACCGTGTCGGGACCCCGCGAACCGTCCGAGATGGCCCGTTGGATCCTAAACGAGGGAATGCAAGGGGTCGCATCCAATTTTCTGTTGACACCAACCGATCAAGCAGGGATTCTCCTACCTCAGCTGCGGCGAACCCCTCGGTATCCAGTTTGGTTGCCACCACCCGGTGAGCGCGATTGAAGCGCTCCACCGAGCGATTGGCCACACGGGATCGTCGGCGCGTTGCGAGCGGGAGCCACATGGAAGCCTCTACTCAGCCCTCCACGAACGCGCTCTCGCTGCCAAGCCGACAACCGCGGATCCTGATCGATAGGTGGCGCGCGCTGGCGATCGTGACGCTGGCCTACGGATCCGTGGCGTGTGCGGGTCCGTTGTTGTTTCGCTATGTAGAGGCCGTTCGCGGCAGCCCGGACGGGCGAGGCGAGCAGGTGGCAGAGATCCTCGCCGCCATCATGGGTGTGCTCTGGTTGGTATCCGTCGTTCGAATCCTTTTCCGACGGTGAAATCGCCCTTGGCGCCCTACGATTTCCGTCTCGAGTCCATCCGAGGCGAGGAGGCATCAGCGTGTTGAAGTTGGCGTTCCTACTGCTAGAAATCATCGTCCCCAGCCCAACGCCGGCCACGACGACGACTACGACCGTCGATGATGAGCAATCGTGTGATGATGGTTCGTCTGCGTGGGACTCCACGGATCGTCCCAATTGGGCCTGCACCGTCGAAGGATGCGCGCCCCATGAGGAATCCTGCTGGGAGGAGCGAGTCGAGCACTGCTTCGATCCCGAGGGCACGGACCTTGGCGTGTGTTCGTACGAAGTCGAGAAGTGCAACACGACATTCGAGTGCTTCGACATGTGGTTCTTTTGCACCGGCGTTTACCACTGCGACCAACCCGAGGTCATCGGGTGCAGCTCGGGAACTTGCACTACTCCTGATCAGGGTGCCGGCCGCGACCCCAACCTCGACCTGACGATCCAGCCTTGAGCCCCGATTCCGATGGATAGCGGTGACGCGTTCGAGATCAAGCGCCCGCCTCGGACCGACGATGCGGCTGTGCCCGAGGGCCGTAAGCCTGGCTCCGATGCGGCACCGGAGCATCTGGTTCGGACGTCGAAGGGAGCTGATTTGGCCCGCAGAGTGGCGTCCGAGGCCTTGCGGTCCAAGGCCAATAGTGCGACCGTTCGAGCGATCGAGGCTTCTACGAGAACACCGAGGCAAACGGTCCGGTTTGCGCTTGGGGTCCCCGTGGGCTTCCTGGCTTCTTCGATCATCGTCGGACTTGTGGAGCTGTTGTTCCCATTGCAAGCTCCAGCAATTCTGTGGGGATTCGTGCTGCCTGGCACGATCGGAATGGGGATCTTGTTCGCGCGGGTCTTCCCACTCGAGGATGTGTTCACCAGCGCGGAGTTGGCTCTGCTCGAGCGCGCGGAGACCATACGGGGCCTGAAGAACAGAGCCCGCGAAGCCGATGAGGCTCAGATGCGTAGAAACGGCCTCACCGGGTCTGAGATCGAAGCCCGCCTCGGACCCGATCGAGAGCTCGCCCAGCGAGAGTACTTGAAGGTTCTCGCGAGCATCGAAGGCAAGGTCCCATTGGAGGGCGACAAGGGCGACCCGCCCCAATAGACGCTGCCCCGTAACTGCGTTGGCCACTCACGGGTGGGGCACCTCCCCCCGCTCGAGCATCGCGACGAATTGCGCGATCCTCCGTGCGCGCGTCTCTTCGCGCTTGGCGTCGTGCACTCGGAACGAGATCGCGAAGCGGCTCGCGGCGCTGATCGTGGCGAAGAACGCCTTGGCCTTGGGTGACTTCGCCAGCGCCTCCATGAAGGCGGGGTGCGGCACCATCTTCGACGGGGGATCGTACGCGGCGGCCCAGCGACCGTCGGCCTTGGCCGCCTCGACCTGCGCGAGCCCGGCGGGCTGCATCTGGCCCGCGTCGATGAGCGCCTCGGCGATCTCGCGGTTGATCTTCGACCACCGGCTCCGCGCCCGCCGCGGCGTGAAGCGGAGGCGATAAGTCCGCTCGTCGTTGGCGTGCTTGAGGCCGTCGATCCACCCGTAGAGGATCGCGACCTCGCGCGCCTCCTCGTAGCTCGGCGACGCCACGCCCGAGCCCTTCTTCGCCAGCTCGATCCAGATCCCATCGACCTTGGCGTGATTGGTGCGCATCCACCTCGCCATCGCAGCCTTGGTGGCGAACGCGAGGACCGGCAGGCCTTCGTACTGCGGCATCCACCCCAGCCTAGCGCACCGCCGCGACGCCCGCGACGCCCGCGGTGCGTCGCCGCCCGAGGCGTGCTAGGGCAACGTCGGTATGAGCCGTATCAACCGCTTCTACACGCTCGAGTCGCGGCCGCATGGCGAGCTTGCCGACTCCGACGTCCGCCTTCACGAGGAGCCGATCGCGGCGCCTCGCGCAGGGGAGATCCAGGTGCGGACCACGTGCATCT
>JBFIJN010000557.1:0-5475 GCA_041600735.1 Nannocystaceae bacterium | reverse complement strand
GCCGCGCCCGCGCTCTCGCTGCCTCCGCTGCTCGCGCCCGCGCCCAGCGCAGCGGGCCGCAGCCGCTGGATCAACGTGTGGGCCACGTGGTGCAAGCCCTGTATCGAGGAGCTGCCGCGCCTGGCCAAGTGGCGCGACGAGCTCGGGAGCAAGGCCGACTTCGAGCTGGTGTTCCTCTCCGCCGATGGCGATCCCGCCGCGGTGGCCGAGTTCGCCAAGGCGCACCCGGAGGTCGCCGGCTCGCTCGAGCTGCAGACCGCCGAGGGCCTGCAGTCGTGGGCCAGCGGCATCGGGGTCGCGGGCCAGGCGGTGCTGCCGATCCACGTGTTCGTGGACGGGAAGGACCGCGTACGCTGCGTACGCACCGCGGGCGTGAGCGAGGACGATCGCGCGACCGTCGAGCAGCTGCTGATGTCGCTCTAGCGCGAGAGCCCCGCGATCGGCCCACGAGAGCCCCGCGATCGGCCCCGTGCCGAGATGTAAGCCTTACCTTGTCTTCACGAACATGTGACGATGGTGGCCGGCTTGCCTAGAGGTCCCGCGATGCTCCGATCGATCGTCCCCGTAGTAGCCCCCCTCTTCGGACTGCTGCTGGCCTGCGGCGACGACTCGCCGAGCGGCTCGGGCGAGGCGACCACCAGCGGGAGCTCGGGCGCGGCGAGCACGGGCCTGGCCGAAGGGACGACCGGCGCCAGCACCGGGACCGCAGACAACGGCACCGCCGACAGCACCGGCGAGCCCCCGCCCGACCTCCCCACCCCGATCCAGTGCGACCCCGAGGGCGGCGGCCCCTACTGGACGCTCGAGGGGGAGCTGCTCGCGGTTCCGATCACCTGCGCCACCGGGCTCGAGCTGCCCGGCATCGAGCTCTCGATCGACCCGATGCCGCCCGGCGCGATCTACAACCCCGCCACCGCCACGCTCCTGTGGACCCCGGGCCTCGACCAAGCCGCGGGCTACGAGCTCGAGATCACGGCCCTCCCCTACGGCGAGACCGGCACGGTGAAGATCGGGGTCCTCGATCGCTGGGACGACCCCGCCAACACCCCGGTCGTCGATTCCACGATCTATACCGAGGAATACGGGCTGCCGGTCCTCCACCTCACCACCGCGCCCGAGATCTCCTCGAGCGCCTATACCCCGGCCACGATCGTGTACCGCGGCCATACCTACGTGGCCGAGGCCAAGCTGCGCGGCGCGGCCTCGCTCAACTACCCCAAGAACAGCTACACGCTGAAGTTCACCAAGGAGGACAAGTTCAGCGAGCCCGACCGGGCGGGCGGCTTCCTCGACAAGCGCAAGGTGGTGCTGATCTCGACCTTCGACGACAACGCCTATGTCCGCCAGCGCCTGGCCTACGAGCTGTGGAATCGGCTCGATCCCGATCACATCCAAGTTCAGGTGTATAGCGGCATCCTCTTCTTGGACGGGCAGTACTACGGGCTCTACACCTTCTCCGACCACGTCGACGAGTACCTCATGGAGGACCACGGGCTGCACCAGCTCGGCAACCTCTACAAGGCGCGCACCCACGACGCCAACTTCCGCCTCACCCGCGCCAACGGCCAGCCCAAGAGCTCGCTGCACCAGGGGCTCACCAAGGAGGAGGGCCTGCCCGTCGCCGGGCAGCCGGGCGACTACGACGATCTCGACGAGCTGGTGAGCTTCGTGGCCACCGCCAGCGACCAGGACTTCCTCGCCGAGCTCGACACCCGCATCGACCGGCGCGACTACGAAGACTGGTGGATCTTCGTCAGCCTCATCATGGGCGACGACTCCGCGGGTAAGAACAGTTACCACTATCACGACCCGAGTACCGGGCCCTGGCGCTTCGTGCCGTGGGACTTCAACGATAGCTTCGGGCAGACCTGGCAGACCGCGCGCAAGGGCTTCACGACCTCCCCGGAGAGCTATACGTGGGCCAACCACCTGTTCACGCGCATGCTCGCCGCTCCCGGCATCGGCGATCCGCTGCGCGCTCGCTACGGTGCCGCGCTCCACGGCGTATACGACGTTACCGAGGTACTCGCGCTGATGGACGCGATGGTCGACGAGACGGCCTCGAGCGCGCGGCGTGACGAGGGCCGCTGGGGTGCGCAGTACATCACCTATGGCGGCTGGAGCTGGCGGTCCGATTTCCTCACGTATGAGGAGGAGGTCGTGTACCTGCGCCAGTGGATCGAGGATCGCTGGGCCCACGTCGACGGGCTCTACTGATCCCACCGACTGATCCCGCCGATTGCTCTTGCGCCATCACCGCTGGCTCGACCACGCGAGATTACGCTCCCGTCCGCGCGCGCATCCTGGTATTGAATCGCGATGACTCGCTTGCGCCCTCTTCTTCTTTGCTTGGCGGGGACCGGCCTGGCCCTCACGGCCTGTGGCGATGACGCTTCGGTCGACCCCACGACGACGACCACCACCGACAACGGGTCCACCAGCGCGGCGACCACCCTCGACGACACGACCGGCTTGCCCGAGGCCACCAGCCTCTCGGGCTCGGAGTCGGGCGAGGGAACGACCACCCTCGATCCCTCGAGCGAGGAGGGCTCCACCGGTCCCACTCAGGCGTGCGGCAACGCGGCGGTCGAGGGCGACGAGGCCTGCGACGGCGACGACCTCGGCGGGGAGACGTGCGAGTCGCAGGGCTTCGACGCCGGCACCCTCGCATGCGCCGGGGACTGCTCGGCGTTCGACACCTCGGCGTGCACGATGTTCTCGTGCGGCAACAACGTCGCCGAGGGCCGCGAGCAGTGCGACAACAACGACCTCGCGGGCGGCAGCTGCCAGTCGCAGGGCTTCGACAGCGGCACCATCGACTGCACCAACAACTGCGTGTTCGACACCAGTGACTGCGGCACCTGCGGCAACGTGGTCGTCGATGGTGACGAGGTCTGCGACAACATCGTGTTCCTCGGCCAGACCTGCCTCACCCAGGGCTTCGACAGCGGCACGATCGCTTGTGCGCCCGACTGCCTCAGCTACGACACCAGCGGCTGCGGCACCTGCGGCAACGACGTCATCGACGGCGCGGAGAGCTGCGACACGGGTCAGCTCGGCGGCCAGAGCTGCCAGACCGCGGGCTTCGACAGCGGCACCCTCGCCTGCAACAACGCCAACTGCACGTTCAACACCAGCGGCTGCGGCACGTGTGGCAACAGCGTCGTCGACGGCGACGAGGAGTGCGACGACGGCAACACCGGCACCCAGTGCCTGCCCGGGTGCACGTTCTGCCCGGGTGGCGTGATCTTCGAAGAGGACTTCTCCGACAACTCCGCGGGCTGGACGCTCGGCACCGAGTGGGCGATCGGCTCGGCGATGGCCTCGGTCGGTCACGCCTACGGCAACGCCGACCCGGCCAACGACCACTCGCCCACCGGGGACAACGGCGTGGCCGGGGTGGTGATCGGCGGCAATGCCAACACCGCCGGCGGAATCCACCCGTTCTACTACCTGACGAGCCCCGTCATCGACACCTCCGGATACAGCTTCCTGCAGCTCGACCTGTGGCGCTGGCTCAACAGCGACTACACCCCGTACATGCAGAACCACATCCAAGTGTGGGACGGCGCCGCGTGGCAGACCGTGTGGCAGACCGGCGGCTCCCCCGGGATCCAGGATGCCGCGTGGACCAACGTCATCTACAACATTGCGCCCTACGCCAACCCCGCGATGCAGGTCCGCATGGGCTTCAACATCAACAGCGCGGGGGTGTTCACGGTGTCGCAGTGGAACGTGGATGACTTCAGGATCATCGGCGTCAACTGCCCGTGAGCGGCGCGGCGGCCGACGGCTGCGAAGTCGAGTGCGGGCATGCCCGAGACGGCGGCCACCCGGGCTGCTAGAGTCCTCGTGTGCCGCTACGTCCCGCCATCGCCGTCGTCGTGCTCGGCGCGGCCGTGATCGCGATCTTCTCCCCGGTCGAGGTCGGCGAGGTGCTCGGCCGCACCGCCACCACCCCCTCGGAGATGATCAACCTCCGCGCCACCTGGGGCGGCACCCTGCTCGGCCTCGGCTTGGCGATCGGCCTGGCGCGCACGGAGACCCGCGGCCGACTGCTGCTCTCGCTGCTGATGTGGGTGATGCTGGGGATCGGCCTCGCACGTGCGGTCGGCTTCGTGGTCGACGGCTCGCCGGATGGCCTGCAGTGGGTGTGGCTCGCGGCGGAGATCGCCATCGCCGCCGGCTGCGGCGGGTGGCTGCGCGCGCACCCAGTGCACGGCGGTCCTCCAGCCCACACCTCGTGAGCCGGCCTCACCGCGGCCAGCGTGGCGGCGGTGGAACGTTTGGCCCTTGTACGGTCCGCAGATCCATCACATCGGAGGGATCCTCGGCCTCGAGCGGCTCGGGCGCGCCTGGCTCGGGCGCCTCGCCCCGCAGCGCTCGACGCACGGCCGCCTCCACCATCGGCGCATGATCGGCATCATGAGCGAACACGCTCACCTCGACCACGCCGCCGAGACGGCGCTCGACCTTGGCCTCGTGCACGGCCGAGGCCCAGTGGCTGTGCATGGCGGCCATGATCACGCGCTGCTTGAGCTCGGCGAACCCCTCGCCGGCCGGCTCGTCGAGCGTGAAGGCATGCACATAGGCCCCCGAGACCGACTGCGTGCGTCGCAGCGTGCGGCGGGCCACTCGCCCCCACGGGACCACGGCCTCGTCGCCGTCGCGCGTCTGGAGCACGAGCGCGCGCGTGCCCACCTCGAGCACGCGACCCTCGACGTCATCGACCTGCACCTTGTCGCCCACCTGGCACACCTGCGCGGTGCGGAACGCGACGCCGAGCACGAGGTCGTAGAGCGAGGACCACGAGAACACGGCGAGCGTGGCGAGCAAGGCGATCAGCGTCCACGCGAACGCGGGCTCGTCGGCCTGCAGCGCGACCAGGGCCGAGGCCACGTAGGCCACCGCGACGGTGAGCCCCACCACGGGCGCAAGGCGAAGGATCGAGCTCTTGAGCCGCGGTGAGATCGGCCCCACGCCCACCAGCGCCACGAGGGCGCGCAGCGACCACGCGAGCACGAGGCCACCCACCACCCACGCGGCCAGCTCGCCCGTCGCTCCCAGCAAGCGCTCGGCGGTGCTCATGCCAGCATCCCCTGCGCCCGCAGGCCATCGGTGACGAGGTGCGCGACGAAGCGATCGACGTGGAGCACGTCGCGGGCGTCGCGGCGGACCAGGCCCATGCGCACCAGCGCGCCGAGCTCGTCCTCGAGCCGCGCCGGGGTGAGGCCGCTGATGCGCTCGAGTCTTCGCAGGCCCACCTGCTTGTGCACCACCAGCTGCACGAGCAGCGCGCGCAGCTCGACCCGCAGCGACTCGAGGCCGTCGGTTCGGGGCCGTCGCGGCCAGCGCATGCGCAGCGTGTTGCCGTCGACCTTCTCGATGTGCGAGAGCCACGCCCGCAGCGCGACCGCCACCAAGCCACCGGAGAAATCGAAGTAGCGGGTGAACAGCCGCGCCTGTCGCCACGGG
>JBFIJN010000556.1:0-5478 GCA_041600735.1 Nannocystaceae bacterium | reverse complement strand
GCCGAGGGCACGAGCCCGGGCATCGAGGTCACGATCGCATGAAAGCGCGAGCTCACCATGTACGCACAGTTTCGCAGCACCGAGACGAGCTGGAACATGTCGTACTCGTCGCTCACCAGGCACGGCACCGGGGCCATGCCGGCGTCTTGGAGGCGGGCCGAGACGGCCTCGCACGCCAGCCGGTCGACCTGCTCCATGCCCACCATGATCGGGAACACGTCGCGGTCGCGGCAGAACTCGCGCACGGCGAACGCGAGGCTGGCGATGTAGCGCTCGTACTTCTCGTCGGCCTCGGCCGAGCTGTGGTGGAAGTAGATCGAGCGGTAGTGCTCCTTCTTGAACTGCCCCACCAGCGTCTTGGCCGCGGCCTTGCCCAGATCGGGCTTGACGGGCCACCAGAACGGGTTGATGGGGCACACCACCAGCACCTTCTTCTCGCCGTCCCAGCCGTGCGCGCGCAGAATCTTGGCGCCCTCGGGGAGCGGCGCGGGATCGAAGGTCCACGCGGTGTCGGTGCCCCCGGTGGTGCGGATGCCCAGGCGGCCCAGCACGTCGCGCGAGGGATCGTTGCGGCACTGCACCAGCGAGTGCTGGCAGTGGCGCTTGACGAAATCGCGGAGCGCCGGCGACATCGCGCCCGCCTCGGCCCCGTAGCCCACCGCCAGCTTGTTCTCGGCCGCCGCCATGCCGAGCGCGCCGGCCATCATGGTCGAGAGCGCCGAGGCGAACTTCGACTTGAACATCGAGCCCTCGCACGAGACCACCCCGTGGTGCTTGGGGCACTCGTCGAACAAGAACTTGGGGAACAGTACCGGGAGCTCGACCTGGCGCACCGTGCGGAAGTAGCCCGCGGTGAGCTTGCGGTTGATCGACATGATGGTGAGCTCGAGCTGATCGTCGCCCACCACGTGGCGGAACTGGCGGATCATCTCTTCCACCCGCACGTCGGCCCCGGTGTTGCGCGAGCCCACGTAGCCGGCCAGCAGCAGCTTGAGCGGCTTGCCGGGGGCCCAGTCTTCTTGGTCCACATCGAGCGCGCGCTTGACCGCGGTCGCCTCGATGAAGCCGTTCATCACCTCCATGAGCACGCGGTCGGGCTCGAGCGCATCGACCAGGCGGCCCAGGACCCCCGTCTTGAACAGGGAGCCGCTCTTGAACACACTGCCCATGGCTTCAGGCCACCTTCTGCAGCCGCGCGTCGGCATCCTGCGGCCACGGGCGGTAGGGATAGGAGAACTTGCTGCCCACGGCGAAGTCGAGCAGCGGGTGTGCATACTCGGTGAACGGCCGCGGCCGCTCGCCATCGAGCTCTTCCACGATGCGTGAATTGTCGAACACGGTGTCGTAGGTGAGGTAGGGCCAGAACACCTTCATCAGCGAGGCGGCCGGCGCGATGCCGTACTTGCGCGGGGTGCCCATCGCGGCCTCGATGCCGGCCGAGAACGCCCGCGAGAGCCGCGGCGTGAACACGCAGGTCGGCTTGTGGCCGGCGTCCTTGAGCGACTTCACGATCTGTCCGTAGCTCGGCGAGGCCACGCCGGAGCTCAGGTTGTAGGCGTCGTAGCGCGGGGTGTCGGCCATGTGGACCTTCACGATCCCCTTGGCCACGTAGTCGGCCGGGCAGATGTCCATGCGCCAGCTGGGATCGAGCGGGATCACGCGCATGTGGGCCAGGGCTGCGAACGCCCGCACCATGTCGAACTGCGTGGTGACGGGCATGCGACTGTCGCCGAGCACGGTGCTCGGGCGAAACACGACGCGCGGCACGTCGGGCAGCAGCTCGTGGATCATGTGCTCGCAGAACTTCTTGGTGCGCGCATAGGGATCGTAGTCGCTGCGGTCCCAGTCGATGGTGTCGGCCTCGGTCACCGTCTCACCCTGACGATGGCCGGCCACCGCCACGGTGGAGACGTCGGAGAAGCGGCGCAGCCCGTGGTGATCGGCCGCCGCTCGGGCGATCTTGATGATCTCGAGCGTGCCCCGCAGATTGACGTTGAAGCAGGCCTTGTCCGACTTGCGATTGAGCGAGGCGGCCACGTGCAGCACGCTCTCTGTGCTCCGCACCAAGCGATCGCGCGCGTCTGCGTCGAGGCCCAGCCCCGGCGTGGTGAGGTCGCCCAGGTAGATGTCGATGCGGGGCAGCAGCGCGGCGAACCGATCGAAATCGGGCTCGTGCTGCTGCAGCGCCTTCCACAGCCGCTGGCGTGCCTCGCCCATGTCGCGGGCGCGCACGAGCGCGGCCACGCGCAGGTCGGGCCAGCCGGTGAGCAGCCCGTGGGCCACGTAGGACCCGATGTAGCCGGTGATCCCGGTGAGGAACAGTGCCATGGTCAGCCGGTCTCCTTGTGCGGCTCGGGCTCGATGGCGCCCGAGCTCGCCGGCAGCGCGGCCGGCTCGAGCAGCACGAAGCGCACGCGCGGCTCGTACTTCTCCCGATCCTTGTTCTCGTAGCTGGGGAAGCACCAGCGCCGCAGCCCGGGCATGTGCACGTCGAGCCAGTAGCTGCGCCACTCGATCGACTCGGGCTCGAAGCGAAACTCGGGCTCGCTCACCGGGTGACGATCGAATGCGCGGCACTCGAACACGCAGTAGTGATCGTGGGTGAACGGCTGGAACAGCTCGAGCACGTCTTCGATCTGCCGCAGCCGACGGTTGGAATTCTCGGTCTCCTTGGCCAGCCGACCGGCAGCCTCTTGGAGCTCCGAGGGGATCTTCTCGGGCAGGCCGTGCCGCAGGTAGCGGGTCACCTGGGTCATCACGCTGCGCACGTTGCCCAGGTTGAGCACGTGATCGGGATCGGCCGCCAGCGCGTCCCAGCGCGAGAGGATCACCTTGTGCAGCGCGCTCTCGCCGTGCTGGCGCAGCCACTTGCGGTGGCCCAGCGCCGACAGCTCGGTGAGCCGATCGATGGGCAGGAAGTTCCGATCGGAAGCGCCACACTGGTAGACCTGCGCGTGCTCGCCTCGCAGCAGCGCGGCCCCGGTGATGAGCAGCGCCTTGCAGACCATGTCGACGGGGATCACGTCGAGCGGGTTGCCCTCGCGCGCCGGGATGTGGCGAAACCAAGTCTTGGCCAGGTAGACGATCGGCCCCGAGGTGTTGAAGCCCTCGTTCCACCCGGCAAACGGGAACTCGACCGCGCTCTCGACGATGGCGGGGCGGAAGATCGAGAACTCGAGCTCGTCTTGGCGATCGAGCAGCAGATACTCCGCCAGCGCCTTGGTGTACGTGTACGTGTTGGGCCAGCCCAGCGCCTTGGCGCGGTCGGTTCCGGCCTGCGCCATCATCTCGCGCAGGCGCTTGCGCTTGAGGCGAGTCACGAGGTCGCGGATGCGCCGCTCGTTGGCCTCGCCGCTGCGCCCCTCGAGCCGCTTGATCACGTCCTTGTGCAGGTGGGCGTCGACCTCGGCCGAGGCGTTCTCGGCCTCGGTGCGTGCGATGATCGCCCGCAGCTCGGCGAGCTCGGCCTTCGCGTCCATGGGCTCGCCCGCAGGGGTGAGCGGCTGGATCTTCTCGGGGATCCGGCCGTCGCGCTGCCCCGCCACGAAGCAGGTCGAGACGTGCACGAGCTTGGCCTTCTTGCAGCTGCGCACGAAGTCGGCGACGTGCACCGCACCCATCACGTTGGTGTCGGCGGCGTCGCGTAGGTCGGGATTGAAGTCGACGAGCCCGGCGAAATTGATCACTAGGTCTACGGAGCCGCGCAGGCGCTCGGCGACCTCGGGGTCCATGCCGAGGTCGGGCAGGCCCACGTCACCGGCCACCACTTCCATGCGCTGCGCGATGACCTCGGCCAGCTTCTCGCCGTAGCGCTCGTGCAGCGACGCGAACACGTAGCCCTCGTTCACGAGCTTCTCGAAGCGCTCTTTCACGCCTCGGCCCTTGCCGCGCAGCAGCAAGTAGATCCGGCCCGTGTCCGGCAGGCGCTCCAGCACCATCGCCAGCCACACCTTGCCCAGGAAGCCCGAGCCGCCCGCCAGCAAGATGTTGCGACCTGCGTAAGTCTCTCGAATCGAAATTGGCGCCCCCACCTCGCGCACCTTCCTTTCAGGCCGAGTAGTCGACCACGGGCCAGTCGGCTTCCTTGGCCGCCTTGCGAAGGGTGTGATCGGGGTTGACCACGCACGGCCGGCCGACCGCCGACAACAGCAGCAGGTCGGGCCCGTGCCCCGCGTAGGCGACCGAGCGCTGCAGATCGATGCCGTGCTCCGCGGCATGAGCCTGCACCCAGCGCCCGCCCTCGTAGCCGCCGATGACGGGCTCGAGCAGCTTGCCGGTGGCCTTGTGGTCCTTGTACTCGAGGTGGTTGCAGACCAGCTGATCGACCCCGCGCGCGCCCATGAAGTAGCGCTCGACCGCACGCTCCATGATCTCGGAGATGCCCTCGGACAGCACCACCACCCGGTGGCCGGCCGCGCGCGCCTTCTTGAGCAGCTCGACGCCGCTGTCGAGCACGTGGTCCTCGAGCATGTCCTCGACGTACTCTTCGGCGAGCACATCGATGCGATCGGCCGTCATCTCGCGATAGGCGAGGTGGGCGATGCGGTTGCCTAGGCTGCGGTCGTTCTGGCCCAGCAGGCCAAAGACCGGGGCCGCGAGGGCGGCCTGGCCAAAGCGGAGCGCTCTCTCGCGCAGGCCGGCCCGCTGGGCCGCCATCCACGTGGCTGCATGCACCACGCCGCGCGAGATGAGGACTCCCTCGGCACGAAAGAAAGCCGCGCTGGTCTTTTCGCTCATCGGCGTCGTCCCCGTGTGCCCGCCCTTGGCTCCCGCAAAATCCCCGATTTCGAGGTGCTAACGGGACTTCCGCGGCCAACTGACCGCTCGGAAGGGAGCAAGCGAGCGGCGGCGAGCATACCCACATGGCCTGGGTTCGCAAACGCGACCGCTGCTGCACGCATGCGCGTGCTCGCGTGCGGGTGGCCGTACCGGATCGCCCCCAAAATCCCCGGAATTGCATGCGTTTCACAGGGGACGTTCACCCGCGCACACGCGAACGCGCGAGCAAAACTCACGACCGGCGATCACCGATGAGAACCGCATGAGCCGACGGATCCGGTGCGCACGCAGGTGCACACCGGTGGGATCGGGCAGCGCACCGCGCCGTCGTCGGGGAGCGAGGTGCTCGTCGACGCAGGCGCTCAGCCCACGCCGCCGCCCGGCTCATCGAGGCGAGCGCTCAGCAGACGCCGCCGCCGTCGCGGTTGGCGTGACCGCAGTGCACGCTCTTCGGACCGTCGGCCATGCTCGCGTGGTAGACCTTGCAGTCGTAGGTGGCCTCGTCGTAGCCCTCGCACGCGGTCACGCAGTTGCCCTCGTTGCCGTAGTCGTTCTCGACCGAGTCGCCGCAGATCGCGAAGTAGTCGGCGCAGAACCCCTCGCAGGCCTGGCTGCCGCCGCCGCTGCTCGACCCGCCGCCCGACGAGTCGGCCGGGCCCGTCGAGCCCACGCTCGTGGCGGTGGTCGACGTCGTCATGG
>JBFIJN010000555.1:0-5526 GCA_041600735.1 Nannocystaceae bacterium | reverse complement strand
GGTGGGGCGGTGAGTGCGGCGGGGGGAATGGCTGGGGGTTGGGTTGGGGCTATGCTGGGGGGATGAGTGACGAACGGCCGGCGTGGCGCAAGAAGCTCGAGGAGTCCTTTGCGGAGCTCGAGGCCCTGGGAAAGCAAGTGGGGGAGAAGCTTGGCGGCGCCGCCAAGGACGCCGGTCATGAGGCCAAGGAGGCTTGGCGCAAGCTGGAGCCGCGCATCGGGGAGGTTGGCGCGCAGGTCGAGACGAAGCTGCGCGATGCCACCGGCGAGGCGGTGGAGCAGGTCGAAAAGGTCGTCGGCGAGCTGCGATCGTCCTTGAAAGCGCTCCGCGACAAGCTCTGATCCGCGCGAGCCCACGCTGCGCCAGGGCGCAATGCTTGCCCGTCCTCGGGGGGTCGTGTCGGGCCTCACTGCGCCCGCACACGATGCGATCGCTCGCGGCCGTCGATGGGCCGCAACCGTGTGGACCCACACCTGGCAAATGACCTCCAGACCGGGTTAGCGCACGCCTGAGAGCTGTTTGGAGCTGCTAGCGTGGGCGGGTGATGCAGCAGCATGCCGCTTCGACGCCCGCCCCGGTGGACTTCGAGGTCGAGCCTCGAAACTACCGCCATTGGAAGGTCGCCTACGACGGCGCCATCGCCCGCGTGACGATGGCGGTCGACCCCGATGGTGGCCTGCGACCAGGCTACGAGCTCAAGCTCAATTCCTACGACCTCGGCGTCGACATCGAGCTCGCGGACATCGTCCGACGCATGCGCTTCGAGCACCCCGAGGTGCGCGTGGTGGTGCTGAGCTCGGGCATCGATCGCGTGTTCTGTGCCGGGGCCAACATCACCATGCTCGGGCTCTCCACCCACGCGTGGAAGGTGAACTTCTGCAAGTTCACCAACGAGACCCGCTGCGAGCTCGAGCAAGCCGTGGCCAGCGGCCAGGTCTACGTGGCTGCCTGCAACGGCACCACGGCGGGCGGCGGCTACGAGCTCGCCCTGGCCTGTGAGGAGATCTATCTACAGGACGACGGCAACTCCGCGGTCAGCCTGCCTGAGGTGCCGCTGCTCGGCGTGCTCCCGGGCACGGGTGGGCTCACTCGCTTGGTCGACAAGCGCAAGGTCCGTCGCGATCGCGCCGACGTGTTCTCCACCACCGCCGAGGGCATCCGCGGCAAGAAGGCCAAGCAGTGGAACCTCGTCGACGAGGTGTTCCCACGCAGCAAGTTCGAGGAGCAGGTCGAGCGCCGCGCCAAGGCGCTCGTCGAGAAGCACGGCAAGCACCTCACGCCCGGCGAGCGCACCGGGGTGAAGCTGCCCCCGCTCCACCCCGAGGTCGACGGCGGCACTCGCCGCTACCGCCACGTGGCGCTCACCGTCGACGAGAGCGCGCGCACGGCCACGCTCACGATCGCAGGGCCCACCGCGGCCGACGTCGAGGTGCTGCGACGCGGATCCCAGGCCGCCCACGAAGCCGGCGCCGAGCTATGGGCGCTGCGAGCGTATCGCGAGCTCGATGACGCGCTGCTCCAGCTGCGCACCAACCACACCGGGCTCGGTCTCGTGCTCGTGCGCGCCACCGGCGACGCCCAGACCGTGCTCGACCACGACGCCGCGCTCGTCGCCGCGCGCAATCACTGGTTCGTGCGCGAGGTGCTGCTGCACATGGGCCGCGTGCTGCGGCGCATGGACAACACCAGCCGCTCGTTCTTCGCGCTCGGCGATCGCGGCACCGCATTCGCCGGCAACCTGCTCGAGCTCGCGCTCGCCTCCGACCGCTTCTACATGCTCGACCTCTCGGCCGACGGCCCCGACCAGCGCGTCGGCCTGTCCGAGATCAACGAGGGCGCCATGCCCATGTACCACGCGCTCACCCGCCTGCAGGCCCACCTCTACGGCGAGCCCGAGCTGCTCGACAGCCTCGTCAACCGGCGTGCGCTGATGAGCCCCGAGGAGGCCGACGAGGCCGGCTTGGTCACCGTGCTGCTCGACGACATCGACTGGGAAGACGACGTGCGCATCGCCATCGAGGAGCGCGTCAGCCTCTCGCCCGATGCGCTCACCGGCATGGAGCAGAACCTGCGCTTCGCCGGCCCCGAGACTCCCGAGAGCAAGATCTACGCGCGCCTCTCGGCGTGGCAGAACTGGATCTTCATCCGACCCAACGCGACCGGGCCCGAAGGGGCTCTCACCCTCTACGGCCGCCCGGAGCTCCCGAGCTTCGACTGGCAGCGGGTCTAGGGATCATCCTGCCCCGTCGTCTTCGTTCATCGCACATCAGGACGCCATGACCTCGACCTCGACCTCCGTCGATCTGGACGCCAAGATCCCCAACAACGTCGGGCTCTCCGACGACCCCAAGCTGCAGCGCGCGCTGGAGCAGTGGCTGCCCAAGTACCTCGAGTGGTGGCACGACATGGGGCCCACCGACTTCGAGCACATGCCGATCTACCTGCGCACGGCGGTCTCGGTCGAGCGCGGGGGCTGGGCCAACTACGCCTACGTGAAGATGCCCGACTATCGCTGGGGGATCTTCCTCAACCCCAACGACACCGCGCCGACGATCAAGTGCGGCGACGATGCGGGCACCCCCGCGTGGGGCGAGGTCCCGGGCGAGCACCGCAACGCGCTGCGCCGCATCATCGTCACCCAGGCCGACACCGAGCCCGCCAGCGTCGAGCAGCAGCGCCTGCTCGGGCACATCGCGCCCAGCCTCTACGATCTACGCAACCTGTTCCAGGTCAACGTAGAGGAGGGCCGCCACCTGTGGGCGATGGTCTACCTGCTCCAGAAGCACTTCGGTCGCGATGGTCGCGACGAGGCCGAGGAGCTGCTCATGCGGCGCTCGGGCGACGTCGACAAGCCCCGCATCCTCGGCGCGTTCAACCAGCCGTGCGATCACTGGCTGTCGTTCTTCGCGTTCACCATGTTCACCGATCGCGACGGCAAGTATCAGCTCGCCGCGCTGGCCGAGAGCGGCTTCGACCCGCTCGCACGCACCACCCAGTTCATGCTCACCGAAGAGGCACACCACCTGTTCGTGGGCGACACTGGGCTCCAGCGCATCATCAAGCGCTCGGCCGAGCTCCAGCTGCAAGACCCCAACGGCGACGTGCGGGCCCAAGGCGGGATCGACTTCGATCTGATCCAGCGCACGATCAACTACTGGTACACGTACAGCCTCGACCTGTTCGGCGGTGAGATCTCGAGCAACGCCGCCACGTTCTTCGCCACCGGGCTCAAGGGGCGCTTCCACGAGCACCGCTACGACGATCACAAGGCGATGACCGGTGAGTACCGGCTGCCGGTCGTCGAGCACGGCGGCGTGGTCGACAAGGACGTGCCGCTGCGCACCGCGATGAACGAGGTGCTGCGCGACGCCTACGTGGCCGACTGCGAGCGAGCGATCGCCCGCTGGAACCGCACGCTCGAGGAGACCGGCTCGCCCACGCGGCTCACCCTGCCCAGCCGCCGCTTCCACCGGCATCAGGGCATCTACGCGGGCCACCACTTCGATCCCGACGGCAACCTCATCACCGCCGCCCAGTACGAGGCCAACACGCCGCGCTGGCTGCTGGTGCCCGAGGACAACGACTACCTGCTGTCGATCATGAAGCCCGTCTACGAGCCGGGGAAGTTCGCCAACTGGATCGCCCCGCCGACCAAGGGGATCGAGGGGCAGGCGATCGACTTCGAGTACGTGAAGATGCACGAGTAGTGCGGTGCGAAGGGAGGCCGCCGGCCTCCCGACCGCATGGGCGCGAGCCCTGCGCACCCCGCGACGTCGTCCTGCGCTCGTCTCGGCGACCCGCAAGGGCCGCGGCCGTCACTCCGCACGAGCGCGGTCGCACGGGCGCAGTCGGCCGCTCGCGCGCTCGCGCGAGCCCGCCCGGCTTGCGAAAAGACTCCCCGCGGCGAAATCTCGGAGGGCCGCTCGCGGTACAGGAGCCCCCGCATGACTCAACGCATCGAAGCATGGATGGCGAGCACCGCCGCTCGTCGGCGCACGAAGGCCGCGCTCATCTGGAGCATCGTGCTCACCCTAGTGCTCTACGTGGTGCCCTTCGGCCAGCTCATCGGCTACCCGCTGGTGCTCCTGTCCACCCTCGTGCACGAGGTCGGGCACGGCCTCACCGCCATCGTGGTGGGTGGACGCTTCGAACGCTTCGTGATGTTCGCCGATGCCTCGGGCATGGCCTACTCCTCCAGGATCGAGCCCGGGTGGCCGCAGGCGCTCGTCGCCGCGGGTGGCTTGGTGGGTCCGTCGCTGATGGCCGCGGTCGCCTTCATCGCGGCGCGCCGCACCAGCTGGTCGCGGGCCTTCCTCGTCGCCATGTCGGTGGCCGGCGTAGCGCTGCTGGTGATGGTCGTCCGCAATCCCTTCGGCATCGTATTCGCGGGCGTACTGGTGGCGCTGTTCGGCTGGCTGGGCCTTCGCACTTCGGCCGCCACCGTGCAGATCGCCACCGTGTTCATGGCGGTGCAGCTCTCGCTCAGCGTGTTCTCGCGCGGCGACTATCTGTTCATGAAGGAAGCCCACACCGGCGCCGGCCTGGCGCCCTCCGATGTCTCGCACATGGCCACCGCGCTGGGCGGCCCCTACTGGGCGTGGGGCCTGGCCTGCGGGGC
The DNA here is from genome assembly GCA_041600735.1 of Nannocystaceae bacterium. Taxonomy (GTDB): domain Bacteria; phylum Myxococcota_A; class Polyangia; order Nannocystales; family Nannocystaceae; genus Paraliomyxa. The sequence continues at coordinate 908 of JBFIJN010000555.1, read as the reverse complement.
ATTCTCGATCGTGGTGCTCGCCGCTGGAGTCTGGGCGTTCATGCGGGCGCTGTCGCACGATCCGCTGCGAGAGACCGCGAGCTAGCCGCTCACTTCGAGCCGCTCACTTCGAGCCCGGGGGCGGCCCGAGGATCGCCGACAACCAGTGCAGCATGAGCGTGGCGAACAAGCCGGTGCCCGCGAGCAACACCAGCTGCGGGTGCGCGTGGAAGTCGGGCTCGAGCAGGAACAGCAGCGCAGCGATGGCGCCCAGCGTGAAGAAGATCCACTTCACGCCGCGGAGCACTCGCATGTCGCGATCGTTGCGGGCTTGGGCCATGTCCACCCCGACGATGCCCGTGCGCTCCCCGCGGGGCAAGCAAAACCCCCTAGCCCAGCCACGGCAGGCAGAACAGCGCCGCGGTGCACAAGAAGCCGATGCCCCAGATCGCCGAGCGTAGCGCGTCGAGGTTTGCGAGGTAGGCCCCCAGATAGAGCGCTCGCGCCACCACGAACGCCACCGAGAGAATGGTGGCGCGGTGATCGGTCGCCCCCGCCGCGTGAGCCACCAGCACCGCCGCCGCAAACGGCGCAAACGCCTCGAAGCCGTTGCTGTGGGCCGCGCGAGCGCGGGCCCCCATGCCTTCGAGCTTGGCCTGCTGCTCGCGCGGGTGCTTGTTGTCGTAGCCGCCCGGCTGCTTGGCCATCGCCACCGCCATCGGCACCTTGGCCACGTAGATCAGCAAGAAGGCGATCAGTACGCAGATGAAGGGCGTGGTCATCATCGGAATCCTCGCGCCGAGGATAGACCACGCCCTGCGCTCGCGCCTATGGGGTGTCGAGCAGCAGCGTGTAGTCGCCCTTGCCGCTGTACGACTCCACGCGCCACACGTAGTAGCCGGAGCTTCCGCTGTACGCGATCTCTTCGG
>JBFIJN010000554.1:0-5528 GCA_041600735.1 Nannocystaceae bacterium | reverse complement strand
GCGATGGCCTCGCGCGAGATCGGCAGCAGGAAGTCGCGCGCGGTGTCGAAGAACATGCCGACGAGTCGACCGAGCACGACGAACGGCTGAATGCTCAGCGTCTTCGGTTGCTCGGCGTCGAGCCGGACCGGGCCGAGCAGGTCGTCGCGAAAGCGGAGCACGGTGACGCCATCGTCCTCGCCGAGCATCGGCTCGGCAGCGGGCCGGGCCCAGACCTCACGCAGCCCGTCGCGCAGCCGCTGGGTCGCGGCGATCGAGACGTACGCAGAGGGCCCACGCGCGGGGTCGAGTCGAATGCGGCCGTCGCCGTCGGTGCGCGTGCGGTGCGTGTCGCCATCGTCGTCGAGCACCACATCGATGCCGGCGAGCGGCGCTCCGAATGGGTCGACCACCCGCAGCTCGAACCAGGTGGTCGCGGCGACGCTCGGGGTCGCGGGGGCGATGGGGGCGAGCGGCTCGTCCGACAGGCTCGCGAGCGGCACGGTTCGCGGTGGATCGAGCGTCCGCCTGGGCTCATCGAGACGCACGAGCGCGAGCTCTCCGCTGGCGAGCGCGCGGGCGAGGGTCTGGAGCACGCGTGTGACCGCATCGTCGTCGTCCACGTCGGCGGATGCTTGGGCGAGCTGAACGAGCGCAGCGCGCGAGCGCTCGTCGGCAGCGACCTCGCGAAGCCACGCGTAGATCGTCGCTTCGTCTCGCGGGGGCACGATGGCCGAACGCCCGACCAGCAGCAGGTCACCGCCGGCTACGCTGGAGAATCGTCGAGTCATCCGGTTCCGCCCAGCGCGTCGTCGCGCGCTCAGCCTATCACGGAATTTCCCGTTGCCGAGCCCTTCTGCTGATGGTCCTCGAGTTGGATCGGGCCCGAACGGGCCAATGCCTTGCGTGGTCGCGTGCCTCGACGCAGGGTCCTGCTCCAGATCCCGGGCAGCGCACGCAGCTTGGCCCCGTCGCTCACCCGCGCGCGGCGAGAGAACACGTCGTAGTCGTGCGCCTCGATGTCGTCGAGGACCCGCAGATGCCGTGGCCGTCGGTCGATGCGTTCGTGGCCGAGATCTGGCGACGCACCATGCGTCGCAGGTAGTGGGTGACCACCCGGGCCACGCTGCCCACGAAATCGCCGGGGCTCATCGGCACCAGCACGAGCAGGCCATGCCCCTCGCCGTATCCGGGATTGCGCTCCAGATAGAACCGCGAAGCGAGGTTCGGACTGGTGCGCCAGCGCAGCACCTCCGCTTCGCTCTCCCGGGTCTGCCAGCCCACGTGGTACACGCCGGGCCGGTCGGCATCCACGGGGTGAAGGTGGAACTTCGCCGCGAGCTCGTCCATCAACGCGACGAGCGACGGCGGGGTCTCGCGTGACCAGTGCGGCCATACCTCGTGAGCGTGACGGGCCAGCGTTCGATACGTGCCCGGGCTCGTCGCACACGACAAACCGAAGATCGGTCGACCGGGCGCACGCAGCAGCAGACCCAAGGTCTCGCGGATGAAGAACCGCGCGAAGCGGGTCTGGCCCCGGTACTCTCGCAGCAGGCCCACCTCGCAGCGCACCACGGTGCTGCGGCGCCCGGCGACCTCGCAGTCGAACATGTGCATCGCCGCGTAGCCGACCACGTCTGGCCCCGCGCGATACACCTCGATCCGCGTCCGCGCGGCCGGCGACCGAACCACGTAGCGGGCAAAGTCATCGCGGCTCACTCCGTCGAAGATGACGCACTGCACGGCGTACAGCTCGTCGATGAAGGCCTCGCACGCGCTCGGATCGAGCGCGCTCGGGTCGACGACCGACGTTCGTGTGATCGCGTTCGCCATCAGCTCACGCTCCCTTGGTCGGAGGCCAGCGCCCGTTGCCATCCATCACGATCGCGACGTGCTTGGGCGTGGTGTGGTTGGGCGCGGCGGCCCGCGTGATCGGCGAAACGTTCATCGTTGGTGCTTCCGATCATGGTGGTCGCGCGCGGCCGCGGTTCCGACAGAAATTGCCTGTAGATGCCGGAATTCACCGCCGGATCTGCCATCTGCCGATCGCTCAGGGGATCGCACGACCCGTCCGACTCCACGCCGAAGGACCCGAGGGCGGGCGTACGGCATTTCTCGGACTTTCGGTGATCGCATCGGTGATCGGCCTGACCACCCGTGTGCGGTCCATGTCGGATCGATCAACGAGACCGGAGAAACACGATGCCAATCATCGGCGTAGACAAATCAGCCAAGAAATATCTGACCTCCAACACGGGCAAGGCCTTCGTGAAGCTTGCCGCCGCGCACGGGGCCAGCATCGTGGCCACCGCTGGCCTCATGACGCTGATCGGAGAGATCCCGGGCGTTAGCGCGGCCTTCGAGCTGGGCAAGGACACGCTGCCCAAGGGCCTTGGCGACAAGATCGCCGGCTACACGACCGTGCAGGGCTACCTCGATGATCTCACCTCCAGCGGGCAGTTCAAGGCCGGTGGGGTCGGAGCTGGCGAGCTCATGACCTTGGGCATCGGCGGCGAGATGGTCAGCGGCAGCGTGACCTACGAGCTCAGCGACCGCGACACGCCCTACCTCGTGCCCTTCGTCGGGGGTGGGATCGGTGCGGGGCTCGAGATGGGCTACCAGGGCATTCTCTCCGCATGGGTCGTGGACCTCGACTCGCTGCCGACGTCGAAGATCTCCGTCGCCTACACCAGCGTCGAAGCCGGCGGTGGTGTCATGGGCGCGGTCTATATGACCAACGATCGCGACCATGACCTGTTGGGCTTCGCCATGGGCGTCGACGCGGGCTTTGGGGCGTCGTGGATCGTCGGAGCCGGCAGGGTCTGGGCGCTGCGCTCGACGTGAAGCGCGGCGCCGAAGGCCTCCGACCCGGAGCCGTGCTCACTCCGCACCGAGCGACGCGAGGTAGGCCAAGAGGTCCGTGCGCACCTTGGTCGAGAGCTCCGCCTTCGGTGCGGTCAGCCTCAGCATGTCGTCCAGTGCGGCCTCGAGATCACCCGCGCGGCCGTCGTGCATGTAGGGAGCTCGAAACGCCACACCCAACAAGCTCGGCACCTGCAGCATCCCGTACTCGCCAAAGCGTATCGTGGCGTTGTGGGTGAGCTTGGGGCCCCAGTGGCAGCTCGCGCAGCCCAGGGTCTCGAAGTGCTCACGGCCGCGCTCGATCATCACCGGGTCTTGCGGCGGCGGCGTGCGCAGCGAGGGCAGCGCGAACAGCCAGCGCTCGAGGGCCTCGACGTACTCCGCGTCGAGATCGTCGCCACCCATGAGGAACTCGAAGGTGTGGTCCATGATGGCGGCGATGTCGGCCAGGTCGCCGCGCCAGTGGAAGGGCTCGGTGCCCTCGAGCCCAACGTCGAGGGCCTGGGTGCGGCGCAGGCCGAGGTCCGAGAAATCCCACATTCGGCCGTCCTCGCGGCCTTCGGGGTGGCACGACACGCACGCCACCATGCCAAAGGTGGGGCGATGGAAGAGGTCGTGCCCCGTGTCGAGCACCGAGCGCCCGCCCAGCCCGATCTCGGCGACCAGCGCTTCCTCCCAGGGATCCACTCGCACCAGCGAGGCCGGCTCGCGTAGCTGCACCCACGCATAGCCGTCGTCGTCGAAGACGACCGAGGTCGGCTCGCCCGGGAGGAACACCCGGTGCTCGGCTACGCAGGGTGCGGGCACCACGGTGCGGGGCTGCAGCTCGTCGCTCGCGAACATGATGGCCCACGATTCCGCCATGCCACCGACCGCCGCCACCATGCTCAGATCGTCGGTCACCGCCGCATCGAACGCAGGCGCGATGTGTTCGAGGGGCCAGGCCTCCACCGTGGTGTCTCCTGGGAGACCGTGGCTCACCACAGTGGCCTGGACCGGAATGCAGAAGCCATCGCCGCCGACATAGCCCCCCCCGCCGGTGCGGGCCACGCTCGAGCCCGCCTGGTGCAGCATCAGCCACCCTCCGTCGCTCGTGCCCCAGGTCCGACGCGCCGTGTTGGCCGTCATGCGGTCGTGAATGTCGTCTTCTTCGAGCGCGGGATCGTCGAGATCGACGAATTCAATGGAGTGCACTCCCACCACCGGAGGGCTCTGCTGCGCCGTGATGGCACCGGTAGCGTCGAGGGTGAGCACCTGTGCCTCGCGAAACGTGGAGACCCGGATCGGAGGCCCTGGGTCGACCACGTCGCGGAGCTCGACCCCGACCACGAGTCGCTCGACCGAGTCGTCGCGCCGCAGTCGGGCCAGCACGCCCTCGGCACAGGCGACCAGCACCGCACCATCCACCGGATCGACCGCAATGCCTCGCGGGTTCGCACACACCGGGCGCACGACGAGCTCGCCCGACGTCACGTCGATGGTGGCCACCTCGCCCGAGCGGCGCAGGGCCACATGGATGACGCCCAGAGGACTCTCCACGATGCGGCCAGGCTCCGAGCCCGGCGCGAGCTCGACCGAATGGAGCACGCGCTGCGCCGCGAGGTCGACCACGTAGACCGCATCGCGATCGGGATCCGCCGCGAACCCAATGGCGCCGTCGTGGCTCAGCAGCAGCGTACCGCCGCTGACCGGCGGCGGGGGAGGATCGGCCAGCACCACGGGCCCCCGACCGGGGGGCTCACCGGGCGCGTGCAGGTCGAGGCGCTGTTCCTGTGAGTCATCCGCGCCGCTGCTGCTCGCACCCGCGGTCACATCGATGGTGGGATCGTCGCTCGCGTGCTCCTCGGCCGAGCCGCCGCACGCCACGTTCACCAGGAGCACCGAGACCACCCAACGCGTCATGGAGGGCTCAGCCTATCACGGAACTTCGCACCGCCGAGCCTTTGTGTCGATGCTCCTCGAGGGGGGGAGGTCCGAACGGGCCACTTCGCGTAACGCTTGCGATTGATCCCTCGGCAATGGTGTTCTTCTCCCCATGTCCCTCGCTCGCCTCACCGCCCTGCTGACCCTGGCGCTCGGGGTCGGCTGTCGAGCTGCCCCGATCGCGCCGCCGCCTGCCCCCGTGGAGGCGCCCGCCCCCGTGGAAGCGAGCGCGATCATCGAGCTCCACGCCGATCTGCCGGGCCCGACCGAGGTGTCGGTCAGCTTCGCGTTGGGCGTCTCGGAGCACGGGCTGCGGAACTTTCGCAAGGGCACGCGGACTGCCGTCGATGCGTTTCCCACCCGGGTGGAGTGTCCGCTGTACACCGCGTGCTTGGTCGTCATCTTCGGCGACCCTCCGCGGAGCGCCACGCTGTTCGCATTCGATCGGTCGCTCGCCGTCGAGCTCGTCGCCGCGAGCGAAGACGCGCCCTCCGAGCTGCGCTACCGCGACCCCACATCGACCTCCGCAACGCTCGCCCGGATCCACGCGGCGGCCGAAGCTCTCGGAGCCGCGTGCAAGGCCGGGGATCTTGCCGCCCAATCCGCGGCCGAGGAGGTGTTACAGCGTCTGCGAGCCGAGCCCGACGCGCTGATCCGCGACGCCGCTCGCTTGGCGTGGCTGGCGACGCAGTGCGCAGACCCAGCCGAGCAGCTCACGGTCGCCACCGCGACGCTCGACGAGCTCGCCGCCGACTCGCCAGTGG
>JBFIJN010000553.1:0-5590 GCA_041600735.1 Nannocystaceae bacterium | reverse complement strand
GTGCTGCCGAACCACGAGATGCCCGCGCACGCGCTCGGGTCGGGCCAGTCCTTCGACATCGACGCCCACGGGGATGCGCTGCTGGAGCTGGAGCGCTGGCTCGGCAATGCGAGCGCGGTGCTCGAGCGCTTCGTTCGCGACGATGACCAAGCATCGGAGGTGCGACTGTGGCCGCATCACTTCGACATGGCCAGTCTCATTACCTTGGTGCCGCACGACGACCCGGAGCACGCGAAGTCGATCAATGTTGGCGTCAGTCTTGGCGATCACTCCTACGCGCAGCCGTACGCCTACACGAGCCCGTGGCCGCGGCCCACGAGCCCCTCACCGGCGCCCCCGCTGACCCACGGCCACTGGCACGAGGAGGGCTTCTTCGCCGCCGTGCTCACGGCCAGCGAGCTGCTCGCCGGTGACCGCGAGGGGCAGGCCCGGCGCATCGAGAGCTTCTTCGCGCAGGCCGACGAGCTGTCCCGCACGCTGCTGGGTGTGCGGCGCAGTTGATGCATCACCTACGACGCCCCGCGGAGCCCGTGGCCATCCGCGCGAAGGCCAGCGCGGCGTGGAAGTCGTCCCGCCCCTCCGGCACCACGAGCCGTGCGGTGGATCGTCGCTCGGTCCGGTGATCGCGAACGACGCGGCCCGGTCGAGCGCCCAAGCGAGCGAGCATGGGCTGGTAGTCCGCGCGTGGTCTCGGGGTCGCGCGATCGAAGACCTCGCGCAGATCGTTCGTGGCGTCGGCGCGCGGGCTCATCCGCGGCGGGCTCGGCGAGCAGAAGCGGCGCAGGATCGTCGCGGCGATGCTCGCGTGCTCGTAGACCACGCTCGAGACGGTCTGGGGCGAGACATAAGGCGACACCACGAACGTGGGGACGCGCGGGCCGAGCTGTCGGTACCCCGAGGGTGGCAGCAGCGGGGCGGCCTCCGGCGGCGTGACGTGATCGTAGAAGCCACCGTGCTCGTCATAGGTGATGACCAACATCGTGCGCTCCCACTGCGGGCTCTCGACCAGCGCCCGCACGATCTTCGCGACCAGCCGCTGCCCGTCGGCCATGTCGGCGGGCGGGTGATCGTCGTTGCCGGGCGGCAGGTCGATGTAGTCGGGCTCGATCCACGTCACCGCGGGCAGCTCACCGCGGGCCGCGGTGGCGAGGAAGCCACGCGTGGGATCGTCGAAGTCCACGATGCTCTCGAGATCGAACGTGTAGCGCGTATACAGGCGCAGGAAGCTGTAGCCGTGCTCGTAGCAGCGCCACGACACGCCGCGCGCGGTCAGGTGATCGAAGAGCGTGGGCGCCTCGATCGGCGTCATCTCGTCGAGGTGCGGGTTGTCGAGCTCCGGCTCGCCGTGCCCGTCACGGTTGAGCTGGCCGGTGAATGCCACGAACCGGTTGGGCCACGTGGGGCCGATGTGCGAGCAGAACCAGCGGTCGCAGATCGCGAACTCGTTCGCGAGCTCGGCATAAGCCGGCAGCTCGGCCGCGCCGTAGTAGTCCATGATCCGCTGGAGCTTCACGGGGTCGTCACCGACGCGCTTGGCGTAGTTGGAGACGAAGTGCCGCATGCCGTCGCTCATCTGCGCCACCACGGCCTCGTGGGCGTGGTCGGGGCCCGACGTCGCCATCGAGATCCACTTGGTGTCGGTGATGTGGCGCGGGCGGTAGATGCGGCCCCCGAACTCGTTGAGCTGGGCGCTCGCCTCGGGGCTCCCCTCGGGCGCGAGGCCGTCGACGGCGCGACCGAGATCGCGCTTCAGGTAGCCGAGCACCTGATCGAAGGAGCGATTCTCCATCATCAGGACGACCACGTGGTCGAACTTTGCGGGCATGTCGCCCGCGCTCGTGACGACACGCCGACCGGGCTCGACGCCCATCCCGGTGGGAACCCGCTGCGGCCGCTCTTCGGGCACGTCGAAGAGATCCGGCGCGCCCTCGAGCGCGGGCGGGAGCACCGTCAGTTCCCGCGTGGAGTCGACCATGACGAGCCCATCGACTGGCGGCGGCCGCGGGCCCACGTACGTGACGACGACGTCGTCCGTCGCGCGATCATAGACGAGTCGGTGAATCTCACGGCGCTCGCCGAGCAGCCAAGGCGTCAGGAAGCGCCCGAAGCGACTGCCCGTGGGGCTGCGCTGGAGGTCGGTGAGCTCCGACTCGAGCTTCGATCTCACGATCGCGCGCACGTCCACGCGAGGGATGCGATCGCGGATCGAGTCGAGCGTAGGCGAGATGACCTTCGCGACATACTCGAGCTGGGTGCCGATCACCACGATGTAGAAGCGAAACTCGAACAGGATGCGCCCGAGGTCGACATCGCGCATCGCGGTCAGATCGAGCTCGGGCGGACCCTCGCTCTCGCACTCGATCGTGCAGCTGAAGAACGGGGCCTCCCCGGTCTGGAACTCGAACGGGTTCTTGTCCGCGCCCGCGCTGAAGCGGATCGAGCGGCTATTCACATCGTTGAAGTCGAGGATGGGCAGGCTCCACGCGATCACGAGCGGGTTCTCGAGCCCGTAGATCGCGGCGAAGTCCGCATCGAAGTGCACGGTTGCGCGGTCGCCGTGAACCCGGAAGGACTTCACATAGGGATGATCGTTCCAGTTGCGGTCGAAGCCCTGGCGGAAGAACTCTAGCGGGATCCGGCGATCGAGGATCGGCAGGACCGTCGGGTAGTTGACCTGTAGCGCGTAGCGCTGGGCCGAAGATCCCTCTTCGCGTCGGGTCACGCGCACGAAGTACTGTTCGCTCGAGCCCGGGATCTGATGGAAGATGTGGTTCGCGTCGGTCGCGAGCACGCCCTCACCGAGCAGCAGCTCTACGGTGATGTCCGTGGCCTTGGTGAGGCCCCCTGCGCCGCCGCCGTTCCCCGGGTCGATGGCGAGGCCACCGCCTCCCGCGAGCCCTCCGAGCCCTCCGAGCGGGGCCGCCGAGGCTGCTCGCCGTGTCCGTGGCGGTCCGGGCGGCAGAGGGACGAGCACCGTGGCGTCCATGACGAGCATCTCGCGCGTCATGGGCGGGAGTCGGTAGACCCGCGTCTCTCCTGGGTCCAGATCGAAGGACGCCGAGCGTGTGCGACGCGTGTACTGCACCATGAGGACCCCCTTGGCGCCGCAGCGGCGCATGCTTTGTTCGAGAAGATACACCGGACCTCGCGCCGCCGGCAAGATGCCTCGACCGCCGAGCCTCCCGACTCCACCGGCGCCCCCGCTGCAAATCGTGCGCAGCCAAGCCGCGTATGCGCTTGCTAGGTCGGGAGCAGGAGATCTAGACGATGACGAGACCCACTCGCTTGCTCCCCCTCGCGGTGCTGGTCGCCCTGCCGCTGGCGTGCGCCAAGAAATCCGAGGACACGGAGGTTCCCGAGAAGACTGCGAAGACAGCCGACGCAAGCGAAGCGGACTTCCCGGACCGAGATCCGAACAAGGCGGGCATCGTCATCGATCCCAAGATCGCCGCAATGTGCGAGCTCCCGGAGTCGCGCTTCGACTTCGACTCGGCAGCGCTGTCCAACTCGGCCAAGATGACCCTCGACGCACTGTCCACGTGCTTCATCGATGGCCCCGCCGCCGGCAAGTCGATGCGGTTGGTTGGCCATGCAGACCCGCGTGGCACCGACGAGTACAATCTCGGCCTGGGGCAGCGCCGGGCGGGGAGCGTCGCGGTGTACCTCTCGAGGCAGGGGCTCGCGGACGCGAGGATGACGACGTCCTCGCGTGGCGAGCTGGACGCGGCCGGCACCGACGAGGATAGCTGGGCGGCCGATCGCAAGGTCGAGATCTACCTCGCCGACTAGGGGGGCTCCGCGAGCTCCCAGCCGCCGCGATTGCGACGGCCAGGACGAGCGGGCATGATCGAGCGATGGAATTGCATCGCTCTACCCTGTTCTTATTCTCATGCACACTCGCCTTCGCCGCCTGCACCGGCGATGACGGCGGCGGCGAGACGACCGAGGCCATGGGCTCGAGCGGCGCGACGACGAGCGGCGTCACATCCTCCACGGGCCCAACCAGCGAGACCGCCACCAGCGTCGTCACCGGCAGCATGGACGCCACCGGGCCGGCCGAGACCTCGGCCGAGACCACCGCCGCCGACACGGGAAGCACGACGAACGCGGTCGATACCGACAGCCTGGGGTGCTACGGCCTCGGTCCGCGGGAGTGCATGGCCGATGCCCTGTGCATGCCCATCGTGGGCGCGCCCATCGTCGACTCCGACGGCGGGCGCTGCCTGGGCGAGCGAGAGTTCATCGAGTGCCAGCCGGCTGCGGCGTGCGGCGAAGCCATCACCTTCGCGTGCCCCGGACTCGATGGACCGCAGTACCAGTTCGGCGATACATGCACGCCCGAGGGCTGGGTCGACTGCGGCCCGCCGCCCGACGGCGACGTTCCGCCCTGCTGACGCTCTCCCGCGACTGCGTCGCATCGGGGGATCGACGACGCGCGTAACATCGTGCGGCTGCTGCCGTACGCGCGACGAACAATCCACGCGGGGCGTGATCCACTTGGGGGTGGCGCGACTCTACGAGAGCAACCAGGGCGGCACGACGCCGTTCTCCGCTACCAAGGACCCCCACGATGAACAAGACCCTCCTATCCCTCGCGCTTCTTGCTGCCGTCCCCAGCGCAATGCTGGCCGCCCCCAGCTCCGCCCACGCTGGCGATTGCGGCTCGGTCTCCTCGGTGACCGCCGATCTCTGGAGCGAGTTCGGCACGCTCGCGGCCAACCTGCCCTACGTGAGCAAGGTCGACGCGATGATCAAGTTCTGGAACACGATGGCCGGCGACGGCTGGGGCCACATCGGCCCCCGTCGCCTCGTGTACGGCACCAACCTCGCGGGGACGATCGTAGGGCCCACCGACCGTGTGTTCATCGCCGAGACGCCGACCAACGAGAGCTCGGTCGAGATCAAGATCAAGAAGCTCGACGGCAAGGCCAAGACCTCGGTCACCGTGTGCAAGGTCGACGGGGCCGGCAACAAGGTCAAAGTGTGGGACTTCACGGCCGACAACGGCAACTACACCAAGACCTGGACCAAGACCGTGTCCGGGGTGAAGGACCAGATCGTGACCGTGCACCTGCATGGCCACAGCGCGACCAACAAGTTCAAGTACACCGTGCGCGCGACCAAGAAGTAGCCGCGACGTGACGCGTGCGACGAGCGGTCGGGGCCGAGGGCCTCGACCGCTCGCGTCGTTGCGGGACACCTCGGCGCAGCACGACGATGTTCGAGGTCCCCCCATCGTCGACGAGCTCGGCAGCGAGCCCAAGACATTGGGGTGAAAGAAGGTGCACGTCCCTCGAGCTGCGGCCGGAGCTCCAGACCGCCAGCTTCTCGAGTGGCATCGCCGAGCGGCGTTGGGCTCTTGCGGAACGCCAGGTACTGCGGAAATGTCACGATATCGATGCTGCCAAGCCTGGTAGGCGGTGGATCGGCCCTTCGATCAACCTCGCCACAACATCCAACCACCCTCACCCACGATATGCGCAGACGCGGCCGCAGTCTTCGGACGACATTTCGCAGATCATCGAGTGGGCTCCAACGCGCAACGAACGTGATGTCGGTGCCTACCCTGACGTCACGGCACCGACTCGAT
>JBFIJN010000552.1:0-5593 GCA_041600735.1 Nannocystaceae bacterium | reverse complement strand
GGCAAGGACGATCCTGGGATCGCTGCGGGCACGACCACCGGCGAGGACACGAGCACGGGCGCGATCTCGGATGCGGAGTTCGGGGTCGAGCGTAGCTATCCGCTGCGACTCAACGAGCAGGTGCCCGCGCCGCTGGTGCTGAGCATGGACCGCGCCGAGGTGGCCGAGCTGTTTGGTGAGCAAGCCAGCGCGATCCGCCTGCTGAGCCTCGATCCCTCGCCGCTGCTCGCCAACACCCTCGATGCGCTGCGCAATGCGTGCGGCACCGCGTGGAAGCAAGACGATCCCGATCCCCACCACGACTGCTCGCTCACTCCGCTCGGCCAGTCGTTTGGCGGCGTGAGCCCGTGGCAGGTGAGCCCCGAGTACGCGCTCGTCCGGCTGCTCACGATGACGCCCGCCAACGTCGACGTCGACGGCACCAGCTCGGAGCGCCTGGCCAACCTGGTCGATGCGCTCGCGAGCCAGGGCGAGATGCCGCCGTTTGGTGAGGTGCTGGGGGCCGCGCTCGGCATCGATCACACCGCGCCGATGGTCTCCGAAGAGGCGCTCGTGAGCTCGCTTCGCGAGAACTTCGTGGCCACGCATCCCGCGGTCGGCCCCAGCGGCGAGCTCGAGGTCACCCTCGCCGACGCGCTCGCCGACCTCGCCCCGCTCGCCGACCGCTATGGGCCCTCGGGCGATCACCCTGGTGTGATCGCGGGCGAGGTCTCCGGTGAGGTGTTCGGGCCCGACTTCAAGATGGTGGTGAGCGCCGACTCCAACCTCCGCATCATGGACGGCGTGGACGCCAGCGCGGGCAAGGGCTTCCTCACCGTGGTGGCCGACGCCACCGGGCCCAGCTACGGCGACGCGCTCGAGTTCGACTTCCAAGATCCCGAGCGCTTCCGCCTGGAGGGTCTGGCCGACGATCTGCGCGTGGATCTACGCGTGCGCCTGCGCGAGCACGACGGCTTCGTGCCCTCGTGCGTGGGCGACCCGCCGTGCCAAGACAACCTGCCCGGCGATCCGGTCGATGACACGTCGGTGTGGGCGCTGCCACCCTGGGATCTCGAGCGCGTGATCACGGCCGCCGCCTTGTACGACTTCGAGCGGCGCTTCTACTTCGCGATCTACGTGAACAATCTGGCCCAGGTCCACATCGGCCAAGAAGGTGCCCCCGGCGGCTGGGTACACTACGAGGTCGAGAACGGCCTCGGCGATCCACCTGGCGATCAGTATCTGTGGGAGATGGTGCTCGAGGTGGCCCAGGTCGCCATGCACCACACCAGCTGGGCCGACCTGGCCGAGGGGGCCGCAAGTGTGGCGTTCACCGTGCGCGAGATCCCCGTGGGATTGAGCGGAGCCGAGGCCACCGCGGCGGTGCGGCCCTTCCTCCAAGCGCAGGCCTCGCTGCTGTCCGAGCTGCTGCTCGGCAACTATCGCGACGGCAACGACCCCGTCGACGTGTTCTATCGCCGTGGGGACGATGGCCGCACCTATCTATGGTTCACCGGGGCCGAGGACTTCCCCGTTGGCGTCGAGTATCCCTACGCCGCGCCCGGCTTGTTCAGCGATCCCGAGCTCACCACCAAGATCTCCGCGCTCGAGCTCGAGGGCGTGCACGACACGACCCACGAGAAGCTCGCGCTCGAGCCCGGTGAGACGGTGGTGTACTTCGCCGATGACGAGGGCCAGACCTATCGGCTGCGCGCGGTGATGGCCGCGGGCAGCGACACGGAGATCGAGGTCTTCGTGGCTCCGCGCATCGACTGAGCGCGGATCCAGACGCACACGGGGTCCGAGCGCCGGGGGCGGGAACTCGGTTAGCACGAGGCGAACGGTGCTGCGCTAGGGAGCGGTGGGGATGCGTCGATAGCGACCTGCGCTGTGCTAGAACCATTGTACCGCGCCAATGAGCATCCTCCGCTACGAGTTCAAGGACAACGATCCCCCGTGGTGTCTGGAGCCCGTGAGGTTCTCCGACTTCAGCCTCCTGGTGGGCCTGTCGGGCGTCGGCAAGACGCGAACGTTGAACACGCTCGCGGCCGTGTGTGCGGCCGCTCAGGGCCGTAACACGAGCTTGCACGATTGCCGGTGGAAGATCGAAGTCAAGACCGACGGCGGCAGCCTGACCTGGAGTGCGGTGACGGCGGGCCCTCCCCCGCTGCGATCGTTCTCCACCCGGATTCAGCTCGATGCCGATGATGAGACGGGACTCGAGTTCCACAGCGAGCGGCGAGCCGCTCCGGTCTTTACCGAAGAAATCATCGAAGACGAGAACCACCGCAAGCTCGTCGTGCGCGACGAAGACGGGATCCGCTTGCTGGGGTCTGAGAAGCCCATTCGGATGAAGGGTAGGGAGAGCGTCATCTCGCTGCTACAAGAAGAAGAGACGGTGGCGCCGCTGTATCGAGCACTCGGCAAGGTGCATCGTAGTCGTTCCGCTCACTGGTCGTTCATTCCCTTCGACCTCGGCCGAATCAATCAACTACAGGACAGCATCCAGACGTTCGAAGATCTGCAGAACACCAGCCTCCCAATGGGGCACAAGGCGTTCGTGCTCCAGAATCGGTTCCCCGACGAATTCGCCAACGTCCTCGAGGCGTATCGAGAGATCTTTCCGAAGATCGAGAAGATCAAGATTGGCCCGCTCTCGGAGCTTCGTCGCTCTGCAGCCGACGACGAGCGCTCGCGAGGGATGGAGTTCCTCGGCATCGCGATCGAGGAGAGCGGGGTGAAGGGGCCGATCCTCTGGGATGAGATGTCCGCCGGGATGCGTCGAACACTGCGTCATCTGCTGGAGCTCAGCTTGGCCCCACGAGGTACGGTGATCCTCGTCGACGAGTATGAGAACAGCATGGGGGTGAACTGTCTGGAGGCGGTCACCGAGTTCTTGCTCGAGCCGACGAGAGATCTGCAGCTCATCATCACGAGTCATCATCCCTACGTGATCAACAATGTACCTCTCGAGCACTGGGGCATGGTCACCCGCAGGGGCTCGACCGTCCGCATCGTGCCGGCATCGGAGATCCCGGCGCTGGATACCAGGTCGAAGCAAGACGCGTTCATTCGGCTGCTCAGCGCGGCGGAGTACTTGGACGGTATTCAGTGAGCCTCTACGTCGTGGTCGAGGGCCGTCGAACCGAGCCCCGGCTCTACCGCGCGTGGCTCCCGCTCCTGTTCCCAGGAATGCAGCCTGCGAGCCGCATCGAGGACGCCGAGGAGAACCATTTCTTCTTGGTCGCGGGCCATGGCTATCCTTCTTATCTACGGCGCATCGAAGGGGCGGTGGCCGACTTGGCGCTGGAAGGCTCGCCATTTACCCATCTCGTGGTCTGTGTCGATGCCGAAGAGGACACCCATGAGGCGCGACTGGACGAGGTCGAGAGTGCGATTCGTCGGGCGCACTGCCCGGTCGACTTCACGGTGGTCGTCGCGGACTGCTGTATCGAGACGTGGCTGCTAGGCCACCGCAAGCTCATCAAGCGCAACCCCGACGGAGAGAAGCTCCGCGCGTACCTCCGGCACTACGACGTCAGCGAAGAAGACCCGGAGGGCATCCCTCCGATGGGCTCCCATCGCACCCGCGCGGCGCTGTGTCTCGACTACCTGAAGGCCGCGTTTGGAGAACGCAACCAGCGCTACTCCAAGGCGAACCCGGGGCATGCAACCACGGGAGCCTACTTCAACGCGCTGTGCGAGCGAGCGACCCCGGCCCCCCAGGGCACGGGACACCTGCGCTCGTTTGGACGTCTGCTCGAGCTGCGCGAGCGCGTGAAGTTGGCTCGAGAGCGCTGATTTCGCCGGCGGTCGGAAACCCGACCGTGCTCGTGGGTGTCCGTGCTCCCCGGCGTGGGGCGCGACGACGACGACGACGAGCTGCTCGCGGTCGCTGCGGGTGCGCGCAGGCGCTGGTGGTGGGCGGCGGGGCTCGGGGTCATCGGGCTGGTGGTGCTGATCGCGAGCCGGGTGCCGCGGGTCCGGGCGTGGGCGCGGGGCGAGGTCGACTGGCGAGGGCAGCGGATCTACGAGCCCACGCGGCTGCCCGCGCTCGAGCAGGTCGACCTGCCGCGGGTGCACGCCGAGCTGCTGCCGCGCTGGCTCATCGCGCAGGGGCGTCGCGCCGATGGTGAGGCCGGAGCGGTGGAGGCCGAGGTCGAGGCCTTCGCGGCGCTGCGCGAGGCGGTCGCGCCCGATGGCAACCTCGTGGCGCTGCTCGACGAGCTGCATGATCTGTCGCCGCCGTCACGGCTCGCCGAGGCCCCGTACCGCGCGCTCTACCTCACCTGGGCGTGGACCCACTACCTCGATCGCCAGGGCGCGCCGTTCTTGGTGCAGGGCAGCGTGCATGCGCGGGGCTTCGGGCCGCTGCTCGCCGCCACCACTCATCGCGTGCACACCGATGCCGCGGTCGCGGTGGGGGTGGGCCTCTATCGCGTTCGCGTCACCTCGAGGATCGACGGCACGAACTTGCGCGAGCAGTACCTCGGCGCGGCCGGTCATGAGGATGCGCTGGTCGTAATCGATCGCCTGCGAGATTTCGCGCTCGACGAAGTGTGGCCGCTGCTCGACCCCTGGCTCGATCTCCCCACTGGGGCGCTTCGTAGCTTTGCCGAGCCCATTCGTCGCGAGGCTCGGGCTCGCTTGTCGGCCGAGGCGATGCAGCGGCTCGAGCCCACGGCGGCCGCGCGCGGGTCGATGCTCCACACACTGCGCACGATCGAGGAGCGCCGTCGTACGTGCGGCAGCGGCTTTCGCATCAACGAGGTGCCGTGGGGCGGCATGGCGGCCGCTCAGCTCGAGCGTCTCGACGAGGTCGCGCGGCGCCACGAGGGGCGCGACTGTCCCGGCATCACGCCGGCCGAGGTCGAGGTGCTCGAGCGCGCGAGCGCAGCGCTCCAGCCCGATCCCGCGCTCGAGGCCGCGCTCGAGGAGCTGGTGGCGCTCACCGCCGAGCACGTGGCCATCCACGAGGCGCGACACCTCGCGGATGCGAAGCACGCCGAGGGCTTCGAGGTTCCGCTGCCCTGCGCCTCGTGCTCGGCCGCGATGGGGATCGCGGCGCGCTCCGAGCTCTCTGGGTATCTCGCGAGTCTGGCGTGGAGCCCCTCGCCCGCGCTGGCGCTTCATCAAGCGTGTCGCTCGCTGTCGGCGGATCACGGTCGACCGCTCGCGCCCGGCGAGCCGCACCGCGAGGCGCTCGAGCTGCTGCAGCGGCGCATCGGCCCCGTGTGCGCGAGCGGGCCGCCGGCCGAGCTGCACGCGCTCGCCCGGCACCTCGAGCTCGAGATGTTGGGGCGCTCCGATCCGATCGCGCTGCCGCGATCGTTCCCGCGCCGGCTCCCGCTCGCCGCGGCACCGCCCTAGCGGCGAGTCACTCGCGGGTCGCCGACCGAGCGCTCAGCCCTCGCGAAACGCTCGGTGGAGCGCTCGCGTCAGCTCGTCGACGTCGTCTTGCGCGCAGAACAGTGTGGCGCGCAGCGGCGAGGTGGCCATGGCCTTGATGCGGATGCCTGCGCCGGCGGCAACCGAGCGCGCGCGCGCCAGCTTGGCCGCGTTGCGGCCCACGAAGTCGCCCACCACCGAGACGGCGCCGCAGCCCTCTTCGATC
>JBFIJN010000551.1:0-5594 GCA_041600735.1 Nannocystaceae bacterium | reverse complement strand
GGGACCGTGTCCTCCGGGGCGGAGGCGAGGCTGATCGCGAGGACGGGAACGAGGCCAATGAGGTACATCGAGGGGTCCTTAGCGGAGGGACCCCGATCGGTTCGGCTCGCGGCGATCTTTGCATCATCGAGGGCCAAGACGCACCGCCGTCGGTTGCCACGCTCGGCTTGGTCCCCGATGATGCGCGCGATGTCTTCTTCGTCGTCTCGGGTTTGCTCTGCCTTCTCGCTTGCTGCTGCGATCGCGCTCGGGGGTGCGTGCGACCGCAGTGAGGGCAAGGACTCACCCGATTCGGCCCCCGCCGAGGCCGCTGCGGGCGAGCCCGGCGCGACCAAGGTGGCCGCGGGGAGCGAGGAGAACCCCGGCAAGCGGGTGCGCGAGAAGAAGGACCGTGGCGACTCCTCGATGAAGATCGGCGGGGTCGAGTGGCTGGGCTCATCGGCGCGCGCGACGGCCCGCGAGACGACCGGCGGGACGACCCTGACCATCAAGACCTCGCGCAGCGAGCGAAGCGACGGCACGGTGAAGCGACAGGAGCTCCACCTGCAGATCGAGAGCTACGCGGGCCCCGGCGACTACGAGGTGGCACGCACCGGCTCGCGCTTCATCTCGGTGGGCTTCGACACCAAGGTGGCCGATGCCACCGACGACGGCGCGACCCAAGAAGCGATGAAGGCGATCACCGGCGCCGATCACCTGATGCTCATGGGAGCCAAGGTCCACGTCGACACCGACGACGGCAAGACGATCACCGGGACCTTCTCGTGGACGCCGCCCAAGGGCCTGGATCAGCCGGAGATCAGCGACGGGAAGTTTCGCGCGATCGTGCCGCCGCCCAAGTGAGCCCGCCGAAGTTTCACCCCAGCAACGTGAGGACGCGCGACGTCGGCGGAGCAAGAACATTCACCGAAGCGGCAATGGAATCGAGCGCGAGCAGTTCGCTCCAGGCACCAAGGAACGAGACCGCATGATCCCCTTCAGCCTGCTCCGCCACGTCGCTTCTGCCTTCACCACTCTGTTCGGCTACCCCCGCACGATCATCGGTGAGGTGGGTGGGCGCTTGCTTCGCTGACTCGTCCCCGGTCTCGAGCCACACACCCCCCGAGCGAGGGGCCCCAAGGGGCTCCTCGCTCTCTTCGTATTGGGCGCTTTCGTATTCTCGGTCCCGGCGGTCAACCGAGAGGGGCCTCGGCCGTGCTCAGGGGGTGCAGGGACCAGCGCTCATGCGAGTCGAGACTCTCATAGCGCTCATTCAATTCATTGCTACAGTTGCTGGACCGCGAGATGGAGCTGTTTTGAGACCTCGGCGAGCCCAGTCCCGCCGCGCGATCGCGCGGACCCTCGCTCTCGTCGGGGCGCTGCTGTGGCCTGGGTTGGTCTGGGCGGGGCCGCCCGTGCTGCCTCCTTCCCATGGAGGTGGCGCACCCGCCGCTGCCGAGCCCGCTGCGCAGAACACGCTGATCGCGAGCCAAGGGCACAGCGTGGAGCGGCCCCCGCTCCAGCGCCCTTCGACCGTGGTCTCGACCACGCCCGAGCCGCCGCCGCCGAGTGCCTCGCCCGCCGCGAGCCCGGTCGCGACCCCGATCGCATCGCCCGCGGTCGAGGCGGCCACGCCGGTCGACCCGCCGCAGACCACCGCGCCCGCCCAGCCGAGCGACCCCGCGGCGTGCTCCGATGCGAAGATCGACGCGCTCATCGCCGATTCCGCCACCCCGCCCGACGATCCCAAGGACCGCTACCCGCACCGCGGTCTCGTGGCCGATCTCCGCGTGGGGACCCTCGGCTGCATCGGCCCGCTCTGCCGCACCGGGCACGACGTCAGCCCGGGGGCGCGCCTGGGCGGCTTCATCGGCGGCAACGTGCGCGGCTGGTTCGAGCTGGGCCTGGGCGGCGGCTGGGGCACGATGGCCACCAACATCACTCCCGGCACCAATGCGCTGGTGCTCTACGGGCTCGACCCCGGCCGTCTGCAGCAGGCGCTGGCGGCTCAGGCGGCCGGCCTCGTCAACATCGACTTCGCGGGCCTTGCCGTGCAAGAGGGACGCTTGCGGGCCGCACAGCTAGGCCCCTCGATGCGGATCCACGTGCGCCCACGCGGCCGCATCGGCGCGTTCGTGGGCAGCGGCGTGGGCTACAACGTGCTGCGCGCCCGCTATGAGACCGCAGCGGGCGACGTGGGGCTCGACTTCCACGGCATCGAGGTCCCCGTGGAGGCCAACCTGAGCGTGTACCTGCACGAGCACGTCGCGGTGGGCCTGCAGTTCGATTACATGTGGACCTGGTACGGCGTGGCGGTGCTCGACCACCCGCAGCAGCGAGTCGCGCTGCCGATGGGCGTGCTCCAAGCGGCGGGCGAGCAGCAGGGGGTCGACCTGCGGGGGCAGCTCCCGCAGTTCTGGACGCTTGGCCTCGCGGTGCGCGGCCGCCTGTGAGTACGCGCGCATGATCGCCGTCGCGGCGGGGTAAGCGGGGCCAGGGCCGTGCGTTTGACGGGCAACGCAGGGGCATCCTACAGTCCGCGCCGCGTCCAGGAGCACGAAGATGAAGCGAATTCTCGTCAGCGTAGGGTTGTTGAGCGCCCTGGCCCTGGGGGGCTGCGAGTCCAAGGGTGGCAGCGGACCCACGATTCCGGGCATCAAGGATCTCGAGGGTGGCGGCCTCTATGTGGCCTACAACCACGGCTGCACCAAGGGCTGCGATCAGATCGAGAAGGGTGACCTCATCCAGTCGATCGACGGCAAGCCCGTGTCGACCGAGGCCGACTTCGACAAGGCCAACCTCATCGATGGTCAGCCCCACCAGCTCGAGGTGAAGGGCAAGGACGGCAGCACCAAGACGGTGGAGCTCGTCGCCTCGCCCAAGACCGACATGCCGCCGCTCGAGAACGTGCCGCCGTTCTGGGTTGCGAGCGCCGCCAAGCTCAATCAGGCCCCCGAGTGGGCGCGCCGCCGCATGTTCGGGCACGCGAGCCCCTCGGCGATGCTGGTGAACGTCGACGGCGGCATCCTCGATGGGCGCCAGCTGTTCGGCAAGAAGCGCCTCATCGTGTACTGGGACCGCGGCGATCGCCTCGAGCAGGCCTCGGCCGTCGCGTTCTTGCAGGTGCTGCAGAAGGCCCAGGCCGATCTCAAGGACCAGGGCGTCGAGATCATGTTCATCCAGGTGCAGTTCCCCACCGGCCGACAGGTGGCGATGAACGACCGGGATCTGCGCGAGTTCCAGAAGCAGTGGACGGTCGACTCGGGCGGCCAGAAGCTGGCGCCGCTGCCCCTCTATCGTTTCCCCAACAAGACCGAGTTCAACCAGGCCCGCGAGATCGGGATGGAGAACGCCTTCACGGTGTTCGAGAACCTGGGGCAGAGCCCGGCGATCATGCTGCTCGACGATCACGGGATCGTGCGCTGGCACTCCGAGGGGCTGCAGCAGCCGGGCTCGGACGCCGAGGTCACCGATCCCGCGCAGTACACGATCATCGAAGCGGTCGAGTTCGCGCTCAAGAAGCTGTAGCGGCTGCGGCGAATCTGGTGGCTCTGAAGTCGTTGCCCCCGCGAGGCCCTAGGGCTTGGCGGGGGCTTCTTCTTTGGGCTCGCCCGCGGGGGAAGCCGCGCGGCGCAGCGGGTGCGGAAGGATCGGCAGGCGCTCGTGCTCGCCGCGCTCGACGAGCAGCTCGAGGCCGTCGATCAAGAGCTCGGGCGCGCTCACCTGCACGTCGACGGTCTGGCTGAGGATTCCGTCCATCCCGACCTCGGCGGCAAAGCCCCCGAAGGTCCCCACGGGCAGGCGCATGCGCTCGACGTGCTCGGTCTGGCCTACGGCGCGGATCCGACGCAGCGCGCGCATCGAGGCGGGCGCGAGCACGGCCCCTCGCACGAGCGTGCGCTTGCCGCTCTGGTCGATGCGAAACACGCGACCGGGTAGCGGCAGGGTGAGCTTGCCCGTCCCGGCGTAGGCCGAGCCGCTGGGGCGCATGACGGGCCCGAGCACGGTGCCGTCGCGCAGCGACTCGATCACGTAGGCGAAGTCGTAGCCGTCTTCACGGGCGCGCGAGAGCAGCTCGCGCTCGAGCGCGGAGGCGGTGGCGCGCTTGCGGCTGTGCAGCTGCAGGTTGCTCAGCGAGGGCCCGACCTCGAGCGCGGGGGTCATGCGCGCGCGCCCGTTGCTGCCGCTGCCAAAGTGCGGGTTGGGAGCGCGCGTGAGCAGCAGATCCTTGAGCACCCCGCTGTCGACCAGCTTCACCGCGCGCGGCACGAAGCCCTCGGCATCGACCACGTACGCGCCAAAGCCCCCGGGTACGGCAGGGTCGTCGATGAGATCGATGAACGGGGGCAGCACGGTCTTGCCCACCTTGCTCTGCCAGCTGGGCTCGAGCTCCATCATGCGACCGCCATCGGAGAGCGGCGCGGGGAATCCCGAGATCTCGGTCGCCACCGTCGAGGCCAGCAGCTGGGCCGAGGCGGGGCCTACGAGCAGGATGGGGCCGTCGTACTCCTCTTCGATCATCGGCGCCCTGGCGAGCTCGTCGAGCTCGCGGAGCACGCGATCGACGAGCTGCTCGCCCTGCGCGAGCAGGGCCGCGTCGGCCACGGGCACCTCGTTGATGTGCAGCGCCAGGCCGTGATCGAGGTGCATGCCATCGGCGGCCCGCGTGTCGGCCACGACGGCCAAGACCGCGCGGGTGCGGGTGGCCATCACCACGTGGCCCTCGCTGTTCACCATGGCTTCGTGGCTGCGCAGGATCTGCAGGTGCACGTCGCCATTGTCGATCGACGGCCACGCCTCGAAGCGAGCGCTGAGCGAGGCGACCATCGTGGCGAGCCCCTCGCGGTCGATGTCGTCGAGCGGCGAGGTGGACACGTGCTCGCCCGCGGGGGCGCCGGGGCCGAGGTCGGCGAGCGTGGTCTCGGTGCTGAGCTGGGCGAGCGCGACCTGCTTCTGCGAGAACGCCAGGGTCGCCCCGCGAAACGCTCGATCGAGGGCCAGCCAGATCTGCTTGCGCAAGAACTCGGGGGCGAGATCCACCGGCACGTCGAAGCGCGTGATACCGGCGTCGGTACCCAAGAAGTTGCTGTCGTCGCGCTGGATCGAGCCTACCCGCAGCTCGGCCACGCCGGCGGTCTGGGTCTGCATCACGTCGGTGATCACGCCGCCGTACGAGCCATCGAGGCTCAGCAGCTCGGCGCGTACCCAGCGGGCCTCGGCGCGGTAGGGGGTCGGGGCGCCGGGCAGGCGCAGCCCCGCGAGCGCCCGCGCGAGCTCTTGCTGCACGGCGACTCGCTCGGCTCGTCGCGCGTGGGCGAGCGCCTCGGCGCCCACGGGCTCGGGGGGGGCCGCGACGCTCGGCGCGGGGCCGGCGGAGTGCAGCCCGACCGCCGCGGCACTCGGGGCGACGCCCAGCCAGGCGGCGACCAGGCCGAGAGCGGCGACATTGGCGATGACACGACGCGTGCGCGGGCGGCTCATGGTTGGTCTCCTCCCGCAGCCCCAGCCCCAGCGGCCTCGAGCTCGGGGGCGGGCAGCAGCGGGGGGCGGTCGCGATCGTGGGCGGCGCGCTCGATCTCGATGCTCTCGAGCAGCAACGACGGGCTCACCGCGCT
>JBFIJN010000550.1:0-5597 GCA_041600735.1 Nannocystaceae bacterium | reverse complement strand
TCGCAGCAGCGCCAGCGCGAGGTCGGTGTCGACGTGGCGCTCGTGGAATTCGTCGAGGACCACCGCGGCCACGCCGTGCAGCAGCGGGTCGTCGCGCAGGCGTCGGACCAGCAGTCCCTCGGTCACGAAGCGAATGCGCGTCGCTTCGCTGACGCGCGATTCGAACCGCACCTGGTAGCCGATCTGCTGCCCCACCGGCTGGCCGCGCTCGCTGGCCACGCGCTGGGCGGCCATGCGTGCGGCCAAGCGTCGCGGCTGCGCGACGATGATCTCTCCGGCATCGCGTCCCTCGCCGCACAGGCCTCGATCGAGCAGCCACGGGGGCACGCGCGTGGTCTTGCCCGCGCCGGGATCGGCCTGCACGACCAGGTTGGGCCCACGCCGCAGCAGCGCCTCGATCTCGGGCAGCAGCGCGTCGATCGGCAGCGCGGCGGAGGGCGACATGCTCAACGGCTGAACGAGAGGATCACGAAGGTCCCGCTCGCAGGGTGCTCGAGCACCTGGCCCAGCACCTTCAGCTCGCGCTTGCCGTCGGCGTTCTCGACGGTGAGCTTGGGGTTCTCGTGGATCACGAGGCCGTCGCGCTGCTCTTGCTGCGTGGACTCGAGGCTCACGAACGTATAGCCCTTGCCGCCGTGCTCGCGCAGCACCGCGCCCATGTTGGCCAGGCTCTCGCCCCACAGCTTCTTCCACGCGGCCGCGGGCCCTGGGCGCCGGGCCTGGGGGTCGACCACCAGCGAGCCGAACAGGCGCTGTTCGAACTCTCGCTGCGCCACGCACAGGCTCGTCAGCGCGCGGCCGTCGTTGGCGGCGATCGCCTTCACCACCGCTTGGCCCAGCGCCTCGAGCGAGTACTCACCGTTGTGGAGCGGCGCGTCGCCAACCACCGACGCGGCCTCGTCACTCGCGGTCCCGCCGCTGCGCACGAGGGGAACGGCGGGCGTGGGCTTGGGCTTGGGCTCGCTGTTGCACCCCACCACCAGCGCGACCGCGACGATCGAAGCGACTCGTGCACT
Organism: Nannocystaceae bacterium; assembly: GCA_041600735.1. Classification (GTDB taxonomy): domain Bacteria; phylum Myxococcota_A; class Polyangia; order Nannocystales; family Nannocystaceae; genus Paraliomyxa. The sequence continues at coordinate 4,581 of JBFIJN010000550.1, read as the reverse complement.
CATGCTCATGGGTGAACCAATAGAACAAGGCCGGGCGCGGGACAAAGGGCTCCCCGCCCGGCCTCGGTCCTGGGCGCGCCGGCTCAGCCCGCGGGCGTGATCCAGGCGGCTGCGGTCCAGTCCTCGCCGCTGGGATCTACGGCGCCCGCGTAGGTGGTGGCCTCGAAGTTGCCGGGAAGCATGGCGCCCGCGCCATCGGGGGCCGAGCCCGCAGCGGGCTTCAGATTGGCTGCGCCCCATGCGGTGGAGGGCAGCCCGCAGTCGCGGTCCGTCGCGCCCGCGCCGTCCGCGACGATCCAGGCCGCGAGCTCCTCGCTGGTCCAGCCCGCGGGATCTGGATCATCGGTGCTCGCATCGACGACGAACGTGTTCGCGCCGCAGAACTGCGAGCCGCCAAACGAGATCTCCCCGGCCTCGGCCTGCGTCTGCGTCGCCTGGTTGATCATCACCACGCCATCGTTGGTGAGGTTGGTGAACAGCGAGCTCCACACGCGCGCCTGGGTGCCCTCCTTGAGGGTCACGCCCTTGCTCTTGTCGCCGCTCGAGCCCGAGCCCACGCATGTCATGTTGGCGATGCTGGGCCCGGTGAGCGGTGTGGCGCTGAAGTCGTTGCCCTGGTTGGACCACTCGAGGCAGTTGTCGCCGATCGTCGGGTCCTGCTGGATCATCACGTGCTGCAAGCTGCCGCGGAATCCCTGGTCGCAGTCGATGCTGTCGTCGGCCGCGCCCGTGATCACCACGTAGGAGGCAGCGAACGCACCGCCGAACATCTCGATGCCATCGTCGAGACCCATGTGCACCTGCACGTGATCCACCGTGGTCTCGGTGCCGCAGGCGTAGAACGTGATGCCGTTGAGCTCGTTGCCGGGCGAGACCTCGTTGCCCGCCCACTCCACGCGCAGGTAGCGGAGCGTGCCGCAGTCGTGCGCGGCATCGTCACCGCCGTAGCTCGGCGGATCGTCGGCGAAGCCCTCGGCCACGCCAGTGCCCACGTTGGTGGGCGCGCGGCCCAGCAGCACCAGGCCGCCCCAGTCGCCGCGGGCGGGGTCGTTGCCGGCGTTGATCGAGGTCATCACGATCGGCTGCTCGGCGGTGCCCTCGGCCTGGATGCGCGCGGCCTTGTCGATGACCAGCGCCGATCCGGCGCCGCCCAAGATCGTGGTGCCCGGCTCGATGGTCAGCGTGCCGCGGGTCACCATGCTGATGCCGGTGAGCACGTGGAGCTCGCCGCACGCGAGCGTGGTGTCGCCGTCGATGGTCAGCGGCACCTCGGTGCGGGGGGCATTGGGATCGCTCGGATCGGCACACTCGCCCGCCACGCCGGTCTCGTCGGCGGTGTCGTGGCCGGTGCCGTGACCGCTGTCATGACCCGTGTCGTTGCCCGCGGCGTCGTCTCCAGGGCACGCCGTGAGGGCGAAGGGAAGCGTCAGCGTCGCCAGTAGACCAGTGATGCGTTTCATCTTGGACTTGCTCCTCGTGCGAGCGCTCCGGTGCGTCCGGGCGTCGACGGCTGCGTTATGGCTGCGCCGCGTGACGGCTAGGCCTCACCGAGTCGAAATGTTCGTCACGGGAAGGGAGCATTCGCGTCGCCTCAGATCTTGTACGAGAGCCCCAGCGTGAACGTGGTGCCAGGCCACGCCAGATAGGTCACCGCGCGCTCGCGGCCCTGGGTGAAGCGGCGAGGATAGTTGAGGATGTTGTCGATCCCGAACGACAGCGTGAGGTTGTCGTAGACCTCTTGGCTGAGCACGAAGTCGAAGTCGTGGATCGACTCTTCGTAGGTGTCGGGTAGACCCAGGCCGCCGACCTCTTCGATGCGGCGACCGAACGCGTTGTAGAGCAGCCGCGCCTCGGTACCGCTGTCCGCGTCGACGTAGTCGAGGTAGGCATTCACCACGAACGGCGACTGGCCCTGGAGCGGGCGCTCTCGCGAGGTCGACACATCGGGCACCGAGGCCTCGCAGGTGGGATCGAGATCGGGATTGCAGCGCGCGCCCAGCTCGACCCGCGAGTACACGTAGGCGAAGTTGGTGCCCAGCGAGAAGCCCTCGAGCGGCTCGCCGAGGAACTCGAGGTTCTTGCGCAGCTCGAGCTCGGCGCCCACGTTCTGGGCGCGCTGAGCGTTGCGAAAGCTGACCAGTCGCGGGACCCGCGGCCCCGCGGTGCGCTCGATCGGGTCGTCGAAGTACTTGTAGAACACCGAGGCGGCGACCACCTCGGAGGCGCTGGGGAACCACTCCCAGCGCAGATCCGCGTTCCAGATCTTGCTCGAGACCAGCGCCGGGTTGCCGATCACGGTCGAGCCGCCCACGAAGTCGGTGAACTCGAACGGCGCGAGCTCGCGGAACTCGGGGCGGGCGAGGGTCTGCGCGCCCACCAGGCGCACGTTCATCTTCGCGGTCGGCGAGAAGATCAGCGCGGCCGAGGGCAGCACGTCGTAGTCATCGAGCGAGGCGGCCTGGGTGAGGTCTGCCCCGCCCTCGCCGCGGTTGCGCGCGAACAGATCGAACGGGCTCACGTCGATGAAGCTCGCCTCGAAGCGGGCGCCGCCGGCCAGCTTCAGCCAGCGCACCAGCGGCAGCTCGAGCTGCGCGTAGGTGGCGTAGATCTCCTGCTGCGCGTCGTAGTTGTCGTTGTCGCGCGTGGTCTCGCGATAGAAGAACGGCTGCGGGCCCACGCCGCCGCCGATCGTGCTCGGGCTGAACACGTCGCCGGTGCCCGTGGGAATCGAGGCGCCGCTCACCGTGCCCACGGCTAGGCGCCGCGCGAAGAACGAGCGCTGCTTGCCCTCGATCCACACGCCGGTCTTCAGCTTGGCGGGCAGCTGCCCCCACGGCTCGAACGGCAGCGAGAGGTTGGCCGCGCCGCTCTCGGTGCGATCGTCGAGATCCAAGAACAGCTGCTTGCCGCCGCCGTTGGTGATGTCGAGCGTGGTCACCCCGGCGTTGTTGGTCGAGAACACCATGTCGCGCATCGAGGGATCGTCGCGCCGCGCCTGGGCGTAGGAGCCAAACCAGTCGAGCTCGAGATTCCTGGCCTTGGGGAACGTGTGCTTGCCGCCCACGCGGGTCAGCAGCACCGAGCGCATCACATAGCGCAGGCGGGTGTTGATGATCGGCACCGGCGCGACCGAGCGCGCGTCACCCGAGTACTCGCGGGTCTCGTCGTCCGCATCGCGCGAGTACAGGCCCAAGAGCTCGAGTCGGTGGTGCTTGCTGGCCTTCCACTTCACCAGCCCGATCGTCGACCACGCCACGGTGTTGGTGGTGCGGATCCCATCGAAGTCGGTCTGCGGCGTGGCGGTGTCGAGCTTGCCGTTGGTCACGCCGAACAGCCGCACCTGCTCGCGCAGCGTGCTCTGCTGGGACTTGTAGCTGGCCGAGGCCAGCACGCCCACCTTCGCCCCGTTGCTGCCGTACTCCCGACCGTAGCCGGTGGTGGCCTTGAAGCCGAAGTTCGGCGGCGCGAGGGCGCCGTGCCGCACGCGGGTGTCGGTCGACAGCGACTCGCCGAAGCGCTCGGTCTGCGCAGGGCTCCACGCCGGACGCAGGCTCTCGTCGAGCACCGTGGGCCCCACCGGGTAGGCGCTGGGGAGAGCCTCGGGGATCGCTCGCGGCAGGTTGCCGAGCCCAAATGCATCCGCACCCGGGTACCCCGCCGAGGTGACCATGCGTCGCCCGGTCGTGGCCGTGTTCGCCCCGAGCTCGGCCCCGAGCTCGAGGATGAATTCATCGGGCACGTCGCGGCTCTCGAGCTGCGTCGAGCCGCCCGCGAAGTCGGCCGGCACATCGGGCGTGAACGTCTTCTGGATGTTGATGGCCGAGAGCGCACCCGCGGGAAAGATGTCGAGCGGCACCGTGCGCAGCTCGGGCTCTGGGCTCGGCACGCGCGCGCCGTCGAACAAGGTGTTGCCGTAGCGGTGCCCCAGGCCGCGAATGAACAGGTAGCGCCCGCCGACCACCGTGCTGCCCACGATGCGTCGCGCCACGCCGCTGGTCGAGCCGCCGCCCGAGCGCGCGATCTCGTCGCGGCTCATCAGGTCGCGCGCGGCGCTCGACTCCTTGCGCTGGAGCAGCCGCGCGCCCTCGCTCTCGCGGTTCATCTCGGCCTCGACCTTCACCACCTGGCCTGCGCCCGCGAGCGGCCGCAGCTCGCGATCGAGCTTCACCGTGTCGTCCTGCCGCACCTCCACGTTGGAGACGCGCAGCGGCTGCGAGGCGTCGCTGCGCAGGCGTAGCTCGTAGATCCCCGGCGGCAGGCGCAGCGCATACTCGCCGCTCGCGTCGGTCTTGGTCTTGTACTCGCCGTTCACGACCTCGACCACCGCTCCGATCACCGGGTCGCCGGTCACCGAGTCGCGCAGGCGGCCCGAGACCACGCCCACTGGACCGCCAGTGGCCTCTACGGTGGCGGCTTTCACCTCTTGCTCGATCGCGCCCTCGTCTTCCGAGACGTCCTCGACCTCGAACGTCCAGCCGCCGTCGTCCTCGGGCGGCGCCGCCGCGGCCGGCCCGCTGCTCGCCACGAGGGCGAGCATCACCAAGGCCTGCGCAATCCGAAGGCTTCGCTCGTTCATCTCGA
>JBFIJN010000549.1:0-5602 GCA_041600735.1 Nannocystaceae bacterium | reverse complement strand
GGCGAGCGCGTGGCCAAGTGGCGCACGCTGGTCGGCAAGGAAGACGTCACCAACCCCGACGTGCTGAAGATCGTGGAGCTCGTCGACGCGGTCGGACCGGAAGCCTACCCGCGGGTCACCACGGCCGCGGAGACGCTGATGAAGACGCCGTGGACCTGCGAGGCGCTCGAGACGATGCTGAAGGCCGACTCCGGCGACAGCGCGAATGCCGCAGCGGAGTCCGGCGGCTCGTCCGGGTGAGCGGCTCGTCCGGGTGAGCGGCTCGTCCGGGTGAGCGGCTCGTCCGGGTGAAAGGCCGCTTGGGTGGGTAAAACCTGAGGTGAGTCGATCCGGGGGGCGAATCGCCTCGTAGGACGACCACCTCCCCATGCCTACAGCTACCGCCACCGAGGCTACCCTCGTGCCGAGCGCCGGTCGCGCGCTTCGCTCGCGGGTTGGCGAGGTGGCCGGTCGCTACCGGCTGACCGCGATCCTGGGCAGCGGAGCGATGGGCGTGGTGTATCGCGCGTTCGATCCGGCGCTCGGGCGCGCGGTCGCGCTCAAGTCGCTGCACGTCGAGGATGTGCACGCGCGCGATCGCTTCATCCGCGAGGCCCGGGCGATGGCGCGGGTCTCCGATCCAAACGTGGTCCAAGTGTTCGACGTGGTACGGGCCCCGCGATCCGATCGCACGGGCACGTGCTGGCTGATCGCGATGGAGCTCGTCGACGGGGTCACGCTCGACCGCTGGTTGCAGACCCCCCGCTCCTGGACCGAGCTGCGCGACACGTTCATGGCGGCCGGACGAGGGCTCGCGGCCGCTCACGCGGCAGGGCTCGTGCATCGCGACTTCAAGCCGGCCAACGTGATCGTGGGTCGCGACGGGCGGGCCCGCGTGACGGACTTCGGGCTCTCGTTGTGCGTGGAGGATCGGCTGCCCACGCTCGAGGAGGCCGGGAGCAGCTCGAGCTCGCTCCCGATCGAGGTCACGTGTCCGGGCTCGGTCGTGGGGACGCCGGCCTATATGGCGCCCGAGCAGCATCGCGGCGCCCCGCTGACGCCCGCCACCGATCAGTTCGCATTCTGTGCTGCGCTGTTCGAGGCGCTCTACGGGGCACGCCCGTTCGATGGCCGCAGCTGCAAGGAGCTCTCGGAGCAAAAGCACCGAGGGCAGCGCTGTGAAGCGCGCGGGCCTCGACCGGTGCCGGCCTGGCTGCGCCGCGTGGTGCTGCGTGGGCTGGAGGTCGAGCCCCACCGACGCTTCGGCTCCATGTCCGAGCTGCTCGCGGCGCTGGAGGGACCCAAGGCGAGGCTTCGGCCGCTGCGGACGGCGGTGCTGCTGGCCTGCCTGGGGAGCAGCTTGGGCGTGGCGTGGACGGCCGACGATCAGTCGGGCGAGGCCGCGGGTGCGTCGGTGAGCTTGGGCGCGGAGGCCCGGGCTTCGGCCGCGTCGTCGGACTGTTCGGGCTGAGCGATCTCGGCGTTGGCGTCGGCCGGGCGAGCCTTGGCGGCCTCGCTGGCGGCGGCGGCCTCGGGAGCATCGGCGCCCTCGCTGGTGTCGGCGGCCTCGGAAGCAGCGGCGGCGGCCCCGGCCACGGGAGCATCGGCGGCCTCGGGAGCATCGGCGGCGTCGGCGGCGTCGCTGGCGTCGGCGGTCTCGCTGGCGCCCGCGGACTCATCGGCCTCGTCGGGGTCGGCCTCGCGGCGCAGGAAGATCAGCAGCATCAGCACGCCCACCAGCAGCAGCGCATCGGCCACGTTGAACGTGGGCCACGAGCCACCCCAGGGATAGTTGACCTTGATGAAGTCGACGACGCCGTAGTGGCCGCCATCGTTGGCCCGCACCAGGCGGTCGTGCAGGTTGCCCGAGGCTCCGGCGGCCACGAGGCCCACGGCCACGAACCCGTAGGCCTTCTGGGTGGGAAGCGTGCGCGCGAGCCAGGCCATGTAGATCAACGCGAGCACGGTGACCGCGATGAAGAACAGCCGCGACCAGGAGGCGTCGTTGAGGAACCCAAACGCGGCGCCGAGATTGAAGCTGAACGAGAACTCGAGCAGCGGGTCGATGACCACCACCGGTCGACCGCGTCGCAGGTGCTCCCACGCCCAGGCCTTGGTCCACAGGTCGAGCGCGAGGGTGGTGGCCAACACCACGAGCGTCAGCACGATCCGGCTGCGCCGAGAAGGCTCGAGGGCGGGGGTGAGCACCGAGGCGGACATCCGGCGCTGGGTGTAGCACACCCCCGCGAGGGCTCTCGCGACGCCGTGAAGGTGCGGCTTTCCGCGCTCGGAAGGTGAACAGCGGGCCGGCGGACCGCACCGCTCGACGATGACCATGCCCTCCCGAGCAACCCCACCTTCGATTTGCGCACTTCACGCAATCGCCGGGTCGGATACCCTTAGCGGACTCGGACGGAGCCGCGCGGTGGATCTGCAGGACATGGAGGAGACGTTGGCCGTCGAGAGCGCGGAGGTCGTGGAAGGCGACACCGTGCGCGCCGGTGGAACGCTGCATCCTCTCATCGGGTCCGTGCCGGACCCGCGACGCATCGGTCGCTACCCCGTGCTCGGCAAGCTGGGCGAAGGCGGGATGGGGGCGGTCTACGCGGCTTACGACGAGGAGCTCGATCGTCGGATCGCGATCAAGCTGCTGATCCGCAGCGGTGGGCCCAAGGACGAGCGCAACCGGGCCCGCGTACGCCGCGAGGCGCAGGCGATGGCTCGCCTCTCCCACCCCGCGGTGGCCCACGTCTACGAGGTCGGCGAGTTCGAAGGCCTCACGTACATCGCGATGGAGTACGTGCGGGGGACCACGCTGAAGGAGTGGCTGGCGCAGCCGCATCCGCTGGCCGAGCGCCTGGAGGTGTTGATCCAGGCGGGGCGTGGGCTCGTGGCGGCTCACCGCGCAGGCGTGGTGCATCGCGACTTCAAGCCCGACAACGTGATGGTCGATCGGCATCGGCGGGCGCGCGTGCTGGACTTCGGGCTGGCCCAGGCGCACGACGACGGCTCGATCGAGCGCACCGAAGAGACCTTTGGCGCGCCCGGACTGGACGCGCTCGACCAGCTGGGCCCCGAGCTCACCCGCGCGGGCACGGTGATGGGTACGCCCTCGTACATGTCCCCGGAGCAGCACATGGGGGCGGCCACGAGCACGTCGACCGATCAGTACAGCTTCTGTGCGGTGGCGTTCGAGCTGCTGCATGGCGTGCGGCCGTACACGGGGCCCAATCGGCTGGCGATCGCCTATGCGATCCACCGCGGCGAGATGAACACTCCGCCGCCCGACAGCAAGGTGCCCGCGCGCATCCACGCGGTCGTGATGCGGGGCCTCTCGAAGGATCCCTCGGCGCGGTGGCCCTCGATGGAGGCGCTGATCGAGGCGCTGGAGGCCGCGCAGGGGACCAAGCGACCGGCATGGCTGTGGCCCGCGCTCGGGGCGGTCGCGCTGACGATCATCGCGGTGCTGATGGTGCTGCTGTTCGTGCGGCCCGAGCCGGCACCCGCCCAGCAGTCGCGGGTGGAGGCGCTGGCTCAGTCGGCGATCTCGGCCGGCGCGCAGGCCCACTGGGTCTACCCCGAGCTCGAGGCCCCCAAGGACACCGCGCTGGTGTGGTTGAGCGAGCTGAGCGCGCTGGCCGAGGACGAAGACGAGGCGCTGGCCGAGAGCGCGCGAGCGCGGGCCGAGACGCTGCGACGCGAGTTTGGGACGGCGCTGCTGCGGCTGGGTGACTACTACTGGCAGCGCGAGGGCGGGCGGGTGTTCGCGCGCGACTTCTACCTGCAAGCCGCGCTGTTCGACGGGAGCCTCGGCCATGCGCGCGAGCGCAGCGGCTTCAACAACGGCGAGCTCGCCGACATTCGTGCGCGCGCGCTGCAGGGCGAGCTCACGGGTGCGGAGATCGACGCGGGCAAGGACCTCGCGGTGCTCGCGGCCGCGCTGCCCGAGGATCCTGCGATCGAGGTGGACGACGAGGCGATCGCCGAGCAGCTCGCGCAGGTGACGGTGCGGCGCCGGGCGGCCCGTGATCCGGAGCTCGCGGAGCCGGAGCCGGAGCGGGTCGTGGCCGTCGCGCCGGAGCCGGAGCCGGAGCCGGAGCCCGAGATCGTGGACGAGCCGGAGCCCGAGCCGGAGCCGGAGCCGGAGGCCGAGCCCGCGGCCGACGAGGCGAATCGCGAGGCCGCCCGCAAGGAGTCGGCCTCGCTGGTGGCGGAGGGCGATCGCCTGAGGAGCGCGGGGAAGACCGCGGCGGCGGAGAGCAAGTACTTCGCGGCGCTGCGGCTCAATGGCCGCAACGCGCAGGCCCACGATGGACTGCGGCGGCTGAAGTTCGATGCCGGGCGCTACGCCGAGGCCGTGCCGCATGCCGAGAAGGCGGCTCGCTACTCGCCCGGCAGCGCCCGCTACCGGCGGACGCTGGGCGATGTCTATTTCAAGGTCGGCCAGCTCGAGGACGCCGAGGCGGCCTACGCCAAGGCGGTGGCGCTGGGTGACGAGAAGGCGCAGGATCGGCTGGCGCTGGTGCGCAAGAAGCTGGGCGGATGACGACGCGGGTGCGCGGGCGGGCAGGAGACAGAGCGATGCGGACCGGGCTGTGGGCCTTGGTGAGCACGTGCGCGATGATCAGCGCACCGGTTGCGGCGCAGCCGGCCGTCGGCGCGACCCCAGCGAGCGAGGCGAGCGAGGCGAGCGAGGCGAGCGAGGCGAGCGAGGCGAGCGAGCTGGGCCCCTCGCGCGTGTTGGTGCTGCCGGCCCGCGTCTCGGGCAAGCTGCCGCCGAATACCGCCGCCGAGGTGAGCGCGCTCGTGGAGGCCGAGCTCGTGGACGCGGGTGCGGTGACCGTGCTGCCGGCCGATCCCACGGCGGTCGCGGACTGTGACGATGCCTGTCGGGTGGCGGTGGCGCAGCGATCGGGCGCCGAGTACCTCGTGCAGCCGCAGGTGGTGGGCGAGGAGGACGAGTTCACGGTGACCCTCACGCTCTATGCGGGGGACACTGGCGCCGCACTGGCGCCGTTCTCGAAGGAGTGCTCGATCTGCGGGTTCGTGGAGGTGCGCGACATGGTTCGGCTGGCGGCCCTCGATGCGCGCGCCGACGTGGTCCGGCGCCGCAGGGCCAGCGCGCCGAGACCCACGGTCGTCGGGCCGCAGGTGGAGCCAACGCCACCACGGCTCGCGCCTCGCTCGCCGCTGGTCCCCGCGGGGTGGGGGCTGGTGGGGGCGGGCTCGGCCGCGACGATCGGTGGCGTGGTGCTGCTCGCGTTGCACCACCAAGATGCGGGCTGCCAGATCAACCCGCGCGGAGGCGACTGCGTGCCGCTGCGCTACACCACGGCGCCCGTCGGGGGGGCGCTGCTCGGGGCGGGCGTGGCCACGGTCGTGGCGGGGGCGGTGCTCGTGGTGCTGGGGCGGCGGACCGAGAAGCGTCAGGTCGCGAGCGGCGTGGCCGTGCGAATTCACGGCACCGGGCTTCGAGTGAAGTTCTAGAGCGGCGAACAGATAGTCTCAAGCGGCAAGGGCGCGTTCGATGCGGTCGGCCGCGAAGAGATTCTCGATGACGGCGTAGCGCGTGAGGTCGAGGACGTTCTTGTCCACGCCGAGGTAGCGCGCGCGTCGTCCTTGT
>JBFIJN010000548.1:0-5607 GCA_041600735.1 Nannocystaceae bacterium | reverse complement strand
GGCGGCCAGGGCGAGGGCGAGGGGAGCTAGAGCGATGCCGGTCTTGTCGTCCACCATCGATGTGCGCAGCGAGCAGTTCGCCCGTCAGCGCGCGCAGATGCTCGCGCTGGTCGAGGAGTTTCGCGCGCTCGAGGCCAAGGTTCGCGCGTGCTCGGCCCAGGCCCAGGCCAAGTTCGAGAAGCGGGGGCAGCTGCTGCCGCGCGAGCGCGTCGATCGCCTGCTCGACCGCGGCTCGCCGTTCCTCGAGCTCTCGACGCTCGCGGGCTACAAGATGCACGACGACGACGGCAAGCGCTCGATCTCGGGCGGCTCGTGCATCATCGGCATCGGCTTCGTGCAGGGGCGCCGCTGCATGGTCAACGCCAGCGACTCGGCGATCAAGGGCGGCGCGATCTCCCCGATGGGGCTGCGCAAGGCGCTGCGAGCCCAAGAGGTGGCGCTGCAGAGCCGCCTGCCGTGCATCAACCTGGTCGAGAGCGCCGGCGCCAACCTGCTCTACCAGAGCGAGCTGTTCGTGGAGGGCGGTCGCGTGTTCGCCAACATGGCGCGGCTCTCGGCCGCGGGCCTGCCCCAGATCACGGTGGTGCACGGCTCGTCGACGGCGGGCGGGGCCTATATTCCGGGGCTCTCCGACTACGTGATCGTGGTCAAGGATCGCAGCCGCATCTTCTTGGCTGGGCCGCCGCTGGTGAAGGCGGCGCTCGGCGAGGAGGCCGACGAAGAGGCGCTGGGCGGGGCGATCATGCACACGACCGTGTCGGGCACGGCCGAGTACCTCGCGGCCGACGACGCGCATGCGCTGGAGATCGCACGCGAGCTGCTCGGCAAGCTGCCGTGGGACGACGGCCTCGCGCTGCCCGGGCCGGGCGCCACGCCACGGCCGCCACGCTTCGACCCCGAGGAGCTGCTCGGCGTGGTGCCGGTCGACTATCGCCAGCCCTACGACGTGCGCGAGGTGATCGCCCGCATCGTCGACGACTCGGACTTCCTCGAGTTCAAGCCCGGCTACGGGCCCCAGACCGTGTGCGGCCACGCGCGCATCGAGGGCCAGGCCGTGGGGATCATCGGCAACAACGGCCCGATCTTCCCGCAGGGGGCGGCCAAGGCCGGGCACTTCATTCAGGCCTGCTGCCAGTCGGGCACGCCGATCGTCTATCTGCAGAACACCACCGGCTTCATGGTGGGTACCGAGGCCGAGACCGACGGGATCGTGAAGCACGGCGCCAAGATGATCCAGGCCGTGGCCAACGCCACGGTGCCGCAGCTCACGATCTTGCTGGGTGGGTCGTTTGGCGCAGGCAACTACGGAATGTGCGGGCGCTCGTTCGATCCGCGCTTCATCTTCGCCTGGCCCAACACGCGGATCTCGGTGATGGGCGGCGAGCAGGCGGCCAAGGTGATGGAGATCATCACGCGCGCCAAGTTCGCCCGCCAGGGCATCACCGTCTCCGACCTCGACATGGAGAAGATGACCGGGGCGATCCGCGACAAGCTCGACGCCGAGGCCGGGGCGCTGTTCGCCAGCGCGCGGCTGTGGGACGACGGGATCATCGATCCACGCGACACGCGGCGGGTGCTCGCGACCAGCCTGGCCGTCTGCCGCGAGGCCGAGGCCCGGCGCCTGCACCCCAACACGTTCGGAGTCGCGCGGCTGTGAGGCCAGCGAGGCCGGGGAAGAGGACACTGCGATGAAATTCACCGAAGAGCACGAGCAACTGCGAGACACGCTCATCAAGTTCATCGATCGCGAGATCAACCCCTACGCCGATGAATGGGAGGAGGCCGAGATCTTCCCCGCGCACGCGCTGTTCAAGAAGCTGGGCGACCATGGCTTCCTGGGCGTGAGCAAGCCCGAGGAGTACGGCGGCATGGGCCTCGACTACTCGTACTCGGTGCTCATGGCCGAGACGCTGGGCAAGGTGCACACCGGCGGGGTGGCCATGGCCATCGGCGTGCAGACCGACATGTGCACGCCGGCGCTGGCCAAGTTCGGCAGCAAGGAGCTGAAGGCCGAGTACCTGGCGCCCTCGATCGCGGGCGATCTCGTGGGCTGCATCGGGGTGAGCGAGCCCGAGGCGGGCTCCGACGTGGCCGCGATCAAGACCCACGCGCGCAAGGACGGCGGCGACTGGGTGATCAACGGCGGCAAGATGTGGATCACCAACGGGATGCAGGCCGACTGGATGTGCTGCCTGGCCAACACCTCCGAGGGCCACCCGCACCGCAACAAGAGCCTCATCATCGTGCCGATGGACGCCAAGGGCATCGAGCGCGCGCGCAAGCTCAAGAAGATCGGGATGGCCTCGTCGGACACCGCGCAGATCTTCTTCGACGACGTGCGCGTGCCGCTGCGCAACGTGATCGGCCAGGAGGGGCACGGGTTCACGTTCCAGATGCTCCAGTTCCAAGAGGAGCGGCTGTGGGGCGCGGCCAACGTGCTCGGCGGGCTCGATCAGGCGCTCGCCACCACCATCGAGTACACGCGCGATCGCAAGATCTTCGGCAAGTCGGTGCTCGACCACCAGTGGGTGCACTTCAAGCTGGCCGAGGTCGCCACCGAGATCGAGTGCCTGCGCGCGCTCACCTGGCAGGCCACCGAGCTCTACCTCGCGGGCAAGGACGTGACCAAGCTGGCCTCGATGGCCAAGCTCAAGGCCGGTCGACTGGCGCGCGAGGTCGCCGACACGTGCCTCCAGTTCTGGGGCGGCATGGGCTACATGCACGAGTCCAAGATCTCGCGGTTCTTCCGCGATGGTCGGCTGGTCTCGATCGGCGGCGGGGCCGACGAGGTGATGATGAGCATCATCGCCAAGCTGATGGGCACGCTGCCGCGCCGCAAGGAGGCGGGCAAGTGAGCGAGCCCGCGAGCCTCGAGGCGCTCGCACCAGCCACGCTGCGGCTGCGGCTCGAGCGGGGGGCGCTGCACGTCACGCTGCACCGGCCGGAGGTGCGCAACGCGATGAGCCTGGCGATGATGGCCGAGCTCGAGGCGGTGCTCGACGCCGTGCTCGATCGTCGCGACGTGCGGGCGCTGGTGCTGCGCGGGGCCGAGGGCCACTTCTGCGCCGGCGGCGACATCAAGGACATGGCCGCCGCGCGCATGAGCCCCGCAAAGGAGGGCGAGGTCGATCCGGTGATCGCGGTCAACCGCGCGTTCGGGCGCGTGATCACCAAGGTCGATCGCGCCCCGCAGGCGGTGGTGGCCTTGCTGGAGGGGGCCGTGCTCGGGGGCGGCTTTGGCCTGGCGTGCGTGGCCGATGTGGCGATCGCCCACGTCGACGCCAGCTTCGGGCTGCCCGAGACTGGGCTCGGCCTGCCGCCGGCTCAGATCGCACCGTTCTTGGTGCGGAGGCTCGGGCTCTCGCAGGCGCGGCGTCTGGCGGTGACCGGCGGGCGCTTCGACGGCGCGCAGGCGTACGCGCTGGGGCTGGTGCACGAGCTGGCGGCCGACGGCACCGCGCTCGAGGCGGTGCTGGAGCGAGTGCTCGGCGAGATCCGCCGCTGCGCGCCCGGGGCCGTGGCGGCGACCAAGCACTTGATGCTGCAGGTGGGCGCGGTGGACCACGAGCGCCTGCTCGACGAGGGGGCCGAGCGCTTCGCCGCCGCCGCGCGCGGGCCCGAGGGCGTCGAGGGCATGACCGCGTTCATCGGCAAGCGCAAGCCGCGGTGGGCCGACCAATGATCCGCAAGCTCCTCATCGCCAATCGAGCCGAGATCGCCCGCCGAGTGATCCGCTCGGCGCGTGATCTCGGGATCCGCACGGTCGCGGTCTACAGCGACGCCGACGAGGACGCGCCGCACGTGGCCGAGGCCGACGAGGCCGTGCGGCTCGGGCCGGGACCGGCCGCCACGTCGTATCTCGATCTCGCGCGGATCATGGACGCGGTGGCGCGCAGCGGGGCCGATGCGCTGCACCCGGGCTACGGCTTCTTGTCCGAGAACGGCGACCTCGCGCGCGCATGCGCGGACGCGGGCGTCACGTTCGTGGGCCCGTCGGAGACTGCGATCCGGGTAATGGGCGACAAGGTGCAGGCCAAGCGCTGCATGACCGCGGCGGGCGTGCCCACCGTGCCGGGCTACGAGGGCGACGCCCAGGATGAAGCCACGCTGCGGGCCGAGGGCGAGCGCGTGGGCGTGCCGCTGCTGGTCAAGGCCGTCGCGGGCGGCGGGGGTAGGGGCATGCGAGTGGTGCGGTCGCTGGCCGAGCTGCCGCAGGCGCTGGCGAGCGCGCGCTCGGAGGCCACGAGCGCGTTCGGGCGCGGCGACGTGTTCCTCGAGCGCCTGGTCGAGGGCGCGCGCCACATCGAGATCCAGGTGTTCGCCGATCGACATGGCCACGTGATCCACCTGGGTGAGCGCGAGTGCTCGGTGCAGCGGCGTCACCAGAAGGTGATCGAAGAGGCACCCTCGCCTGCGGTCGACGAGCCGCTGCGGGCGCGCATGGGCGAGGCCGCGGTCGCGGCCGCGCGGGCCATCGACTACGAGGGTGCGGGCACGGTGGAGTTCCTGCTCGACGCCGAGGGCTCGTTCTACTTCCTCGAGATGAACACGCGCCTCCAGGTCGAGCACCCGGTCACCGAGCTGGTCACGGGGCTCGATCTCGTGGCGATGCAGCTGCGCGTGGCCGAGGGCGAGCCGCTGCCGCTGGCCCAGGCCGACGTGCGCCTGCGCGGGCACGCGATCGAGGCTCGCATCTACGCCGAGGATCCCTACGCGGGGTTCGCCCCGCAGCTGGGTCGCATCGCGGCCTGGCGCCCACGCACGGGCGTGGGGCTGCGGGTCGATGATGGCGTGCGCAGCGGCCAGGTGATCTCGCCGCACTACGACGCGATGGTGGCCAAGCTCATCGCCCACGGCGACACGCGCGAGCACGCGCGACGACGCTTGGTGGCGATGGTGCGCGACAGCGTGCTGCTGGGGCTGGGGAGCAATCGATCGTTCTTGCTCGAGCTGCTCGAGGGCGAGCCGTTCGCGAGCGCGGCCATCACTACCGATGCGGTCGATCGCTGGCTGTCGCAGGATCCACCGCCGCGACCGCGACCGTCGGCGCTCGCGTGGGCGGCCGCGGCCGTGCTGCGCTCGCCGGCGATCGCGAGCCCCGCCGAGGCTCGACTCGACCCGTGGCCCTGGCGTAGCAGCGGGGTGCCGGCGTGGCCGGTGGTGCTGTGCGAGCACGAGGACACCCGCACGCTGCGCGTGAGCCACCACGGGCACGGCCGCTTCACGGTGGACGGCAGCGGGACCGAGCCGCTCGCGCTGCAGGTGGTGAGCCAGGACGAGGGCGTGCTCGCGGTGGTCCACGAGGGCGTGCGGCGACGTCTGTCCTGGGCGCTCACCGACGAGGGCGTCGCGCTCGACGACGAGGGCCACGCGTTCACGTTCACCGAGCCGCCCCCGCGACGAAGCGCCGACGCGGACGAGGGCGACGGCCAGGTGCTCGCGCCGATCGGCGGTCGCGTGGCCGCGGTGCTCGTCGCCAGCGGCGAGCAGGTCGTGCGCGGCCAGCCGCTGCTCGTGCTCGAGGCGATGAAGATGGAGCACCGCGTGCCCGCACCGCTCGACGGCCGGGTCGTGCGCCTCGCCGTCGGCACCGACGATCAAGTCGCG
>JBFIJN010000547.1:0-5616 GCA_041600735.1 Nannocystaceae bacterium | reverse complement strand
GCTCGGTCGCACCCGCATCGGTGGCCCCGCACTTCGGGCAACGCACGATGGTGAGCCACTCCGGCGCCTCCTTCGGGACCTGAGCTGCGGGCGTCTCGGGCAGAGGCGGTGCGAGCCCGCAGAGCCGCGCGATCGTGGCGTCGCGGGCGGCCCCGATCGCGGCCTCGGCGAGTTGACTCCGGTAGCTCTCCCAGTCGGACTCGCGGAGATTCTTCGAGACCGCGAGCGCGAGGCTCGGCGCGCGAACGGTGGCACCCTCCAGCACCGCGACACCGACGAGCACGTAGTGGTTGGCCCAGTCCGAGCCCGACTGTGCATAGTTGTAGCTCAGGTGATGCGCGAGAAAGTGCACGTGCTGCGCTCCGCCCGTGTCCGTGAGCACGCCGAGCACATCCACCCTCGGCTCGTCGCGCAAGGATCCGGGGTAGAACCCGTCGATTCGCGAGAGCTCGGCGTCGGCCTCGAGGACCAACGCGGCGACGATCGCGGCGCGGGTGGGCTCCGCGAGCGCCTCCCAGCTCGCGCGCAGTGCCTCGGGAGATAGCGTCGCCCCCGTCATGGCCGACCGCTACTGCGCGCCCGCGCGTAGCAGCTCCGCGGTCGCGGTCAGCCCGTCCCGCTCGGCGATCTCGAGCGCGGGCTTGTCCTTCTCTTTCGGCACGGCAGTCCGCGACCACCCCGCGGCGGCGAGCAACTCCACCACCTTCGCGGTCGTCGCATCATCCCGGTGCTGCCGCACGACCTGCCAGATCAACGCCTCACTGTTGGGACACGAGTCCGGGCGCACCCCGTGGTCGATCGCGACCTGCACGAACCCAGGGCCCACGCCCTCGAGCACGCAGTGGCGGTGCTCGGGAGGCGACGAGGCGTCGCGCAGATCGGCGCCGGCATCGAGCAGGAGCTCGAGCGCCTGGTAGTTGTCGTACTGGGCGGCGCGCGAGACCGCGGCATCGAGATGTTCGGGGGTGGGGCCCTTGGCGAGCTCGGCCTGGACGTCCTCGAGATCGCCGTCGGTGGCGTAGTAGGCGAGCATGCTGCCGTAGGTGTTGATGAGCGCGAAGATCTGCAGACCACGTCCGGCCAGCACCAACAGCCCCACCGCGCCGACCACGATGGCGACCCGCACCGCCGGCTTGCCCTTGGCTTCCTTGAAGCGGGCGATCACGAAGCTGCCGAACAGCGAGAAACCGATGAACAGCACGCCGACGGCGATCAACCCCACGCAGATTTCGTAGTCGTCGGGGATCTCGACCTCGGCACCCGAGACCCGCAGCACGAGGTGCCAGCCGAGCGCGGTGTTGACTAGGCCGAGCACGGCGAACAGCAGGCAGCCACCGCCCATGAGCACGCCAAAGATGCCGAGCATGCCCAGCCCCGACTTGTTGCTGGATGAGGGGGGCGCGGCCGGGGCAGGGGTGGGGTCGTTCGACATCGCGCGCACGGTAGGTTGCAGCAAGAACCAGAGCAAGCGGCGCCACGGGGTAGCAGGAACCTTGGCGCGAGGACGGCGTCTCGCGGGGTTCATGAAGGGCGGATCGACGGTCGGTATCGCGCTGTATGCGCTGGCGATCTGCGGGTGTGCGGCCGGCGAGGTCGCCGAGCCCCGGGTCGAGCCCACACCCGTGGTGGCGCGCGCGGACTTCGAGCTCCCGACGACGGTTGGGCCGCAGGCGCTGCCGAGCCGCTTCGTGGGCGTGGTGGTCACGCCCCACCAGATCGAGAGCCTGTCGGCGCCGGGGCAGCCACTGACGATCATCCTGGACGATCCCGAGGGTCTCGCCGCGCGCAAGGTCCTCGGAGCTGCATGGACTCGGTGCTGATGAGGGATCTGCTGCCCCGCTTTGCCTACGAGGCTCGTCAGCAGCGCGAAGCGTCGGGCGAGACGCCCGAAGCACACTAGCGAAGCGACAACGCGAGCAGCTCGGTGGCGCGCGCGCGACGGAGGTGCGGGGCGCGATCCTCGGTGCGGGTGAGCTCGAGATCGTAGGCCGCGATCGCGGCGCGTAGTGGCTCGATCGCCTCGCCCGCGCGCCCGAGCGCGTGCAGGCTCCGCGCGCGGAGCAGCGCGACATCGGCGAGATCGAGAGCGACCCAACTCAGCTCCGCGTGGGTCTGCAAGCCCTGCTGCGCGCGGTCGAGCTCGACGAGCGCGCGCTCCGGGTCCCCGTCGAGCAGGGCCGCATGGGCCTGCATGACCACGCGGATCAGATCGGGATACTCGAGCGCCCCAACGGGGGCGGCGCGGGCCCGCTCGACGCAGACCAAGGCGTCGTCGAGGGCAGCGCGGGCCTCGGGGGCGGCTCCGAGCTGCTCGTGGAGCTCGGCGAGCCGCCAGTGGCACAGGCAGCGAAACCACTCCGGGGGCTGGCGGGATCCCGCGCGGGCGCACGCTGGGGTCAGGCGATCGATCGCCTGCTGCGGATCCACGGTGTGCTGCGCGCGGAGCACTGCGATCTCCAGCGTCTTCTCGTGGTCTTTGCCGAGCCAGCGCTCGGCCAGCTCTTCGGCGCGCACGAACAAGGCATCGCGCGCGGCCGGATCCTTCGTCTCGCGCGCGACGTTGATGATGATGCCGCAGTGATCGACCGGATCGACCTCGCCGCTCGCATCGGCCTGCGCGAGCGCCTGGCCGAACCACCGCACCGCCTCCTCGCGGTCGCCGCTCATGCCTCGCACCACGCCCACGTTGTTGGCGAGCAGCACCGCGAGCGCGGGCGGAGACCCCACGCGCTCCACCAGCGCCCGTGCGATCGCCTCGTCCTCGGGGTCTCGCGGCTGCGGTCCATCGAGCATCACGTCGACGAACAGGGCGCGGGCGGCAGACTCGGCCGCGAGCGCGTCGGACCGAGACTCGAGCGCACGCACCAGCGCCACATCGAGCTCGCGACGGGCGAGCGACCAGTCCCCGCGATCGATCGCCAGCCGCCCGCCGACGAGCGCTCGCTCGGCCACGAGCGGGACATGGCCGAGCACGTCCGCCTGGCGCCCGATCTCGGCGAGCTCGTCGAGCCCTGCTTGCAGCGCGCCTGCATCGTGCACCGCCGCGGCGCGAGCCAGGCGCTCGCGCTGCTCCGCAACCGCGGCCGCCTGAGTCGGGTCGGTCGGAGTCGCAGGATCCCGGGCCAGGTGCTCACGATCGCGGCACCGCGCGGGCGCGGGCAGGCTCGCCGCAGCGCTGGTCGCCGCGCGCACAGCCTGCGGTGCACCGGTCGCCACCGTCTCCACGACCCCGTCGAGCGCCGCGCGGTCGCGCTGCAAGCAGCCCATCGCGCGATCGAAGGTCTCGGAGGACATCGCCTCGTCGCGATGCTCGAGGCACACCGCTCGATGCGAGCTCGTCCACTGCTCCGCGTAAGCATCGAGCGTCTGCACCACGACCTCGGCCGTCTCGCCGCCGCCCTCCATCGCCGCGATCACTGCGCTGCGCTGCGGCTGCGACCACACGTCCTCGAGCGCCGCTCCACCGCCGCTGCATGGAGCATCGAGGCTCGCGCTCAGCCAAGCCGTGGTACCCACGCCGAGCCCTAGCAGCAGCGCGAGCACGCCCGCGAAGCGGCGGCGGCGTCGGCGAAGCGGCTCGTGCTCGAGCACGTGGAGCAGATCATCGAGGCTGGGGTGTCGCTCGGCGGGGCTCGGGGCGAGGCCGCGGCGGATCGCAGCCAGCAGCCACTTGGGTCGGCCCGATGCGTCGGGTGGCGCGACCAGGCGACCCTCGATGACGTTGATCGCAAGCCCCATGCTCGAGTCGCCCTCGAACGGGTGCGAGCCGAACACGGCCTCGTGCAGCGCAACACAGAAGGCAAACTGGTCGGCGGCGGGTCCGACCTCGAGCGCGCCGTGCTGCTCGGGTGCCATGTAGCGCGGCGTCCCGAGCACGGCACCGGTGGCCGTGAGCGGGGTGGCGAGGTAGCTGGTGGTGGAGGGGCCGCCGGGCTCGGCGGGCGGGAGCGCTTCGAGCTCGCCGGCCCCCGCGAGCCCGAAGTCGGCCACGCGGACGCGTCCGTCATCCCCCACCAGCACGTTCTGCGGCTTGAAGTCGCGATGCACGAGCCCCACCTCGTGGGCCGCCCTCAGTCCCTTGCCGGCGGCGACGAAGCGCTCGACGATCTCGGTCCAGGGCCGCGGTTGCTCGCGCAGCCACGCGGAGATGGTTCGCCCACGCACGAGCTCCATCGCCATGAACACCTGATCGCCGTGCATGCCCACGTCGTAGACCTGCACGACATTGGGATGCGAGAGCCGGGCCAGCGCTTGCGCCTCTCGCAGCAGCCGCAGCCGCGCGGCCCCGCGAGCGCGCTCGGGGTGCAGCAGCTTGAGCGCGACACGACGGTCGAGCTCGGGGTCGAACGCCTCGAGCACGATCCCCATGCCGCCGCGACCGAGCACCTGGATCACGAGATAGCGACCGATGCGGGCCGGCGCGGAAGGCTCGGCGACCGGCGCATCCGTGGGCCCATCCATCGTAGCGTCGGAGGCTCCGCCACCCGGGCCGGCGGCGTCGGGCTGCGGAGCATGGGGCGTCGCAGCTCCGTGCTCCTTGGGGCTCGTCCCCGCGCTCTGCGACGCTCGGACGGTCTTCACCGCGGACTCCGAGGGCTCACGGCTTGGGGATCACCGACAGCCAGCGCGCGCCGTCGAGGTCGGTGTCGCCGTCGCAGGGGGGCGGGTTGCAGAAGCTCTCGACCTCGGCTCGAGGCACCGCGCGGGGATCGTCGAGGCACGACGCGCCATCCTCGGTCCACTTCGCCTCCACGATGCCGTCGATGTACGGCCCCGCCGGGAAGTTCTCCAGCTCGTCGACCCAGCTCAGCGGCTGACCGATCGTCGTGAACGAGTGACCCTCCCCGCAGTAGTCGGCGGTGAGCATCTTGAGCGCAGCCTGCCGCTGCTCCCAGCTCGAGCCGTAGCCATCGTTGGGGTCGTAGCCGAGGAACTTCAGCTTCATCAGCGCGTGCCCGCGGCACGCCATCGTCACCCAGGTCTTCTGATCGGGCTCCACGGTCTTGGCCGCATTGTCGTAGAGCTCCTCGGTGATGAGCACCACCGAGGTATGGTCGAGGCCGAGACCGGGGCACACGTTGAGCGCCGGGCCATCGGGATCCTGCGGGTCCCGGTAGCTGAGGCCATATGTGGGGATCATGGCCCCGTCGACCCAGTCCGGGTGCTCCTGAAATGCGGTGACCTCGACGAGGAACTCGCTCACGCCGTCGGTGAACACCAGCGACCAGCCGACCAGCGCCGCGCCCTGCACGGCGCCGCTCGGGGTCTCGACGATGATCTCCTGCCCCTGGACGCGGAGCGAGCTGCGGTCGCCCTGGGGGCTCGCGCCCTCGGTGAGCTTGAGGTCCGCGCCGGCCGGGCCGCCTTCGCCGATGAAGCGATCGAGGGCGTGCGTGCCGAACATGGGGGAGTTGGAGTACCCGCAGGTGCGGCAGCCCCAGTCGCCCGTACGCAAGGACACCTCGAGCGTGTCCCGGCCTTCGCCGTCTTCGAGGTCACAGCCCGCGGTCGACGCGAGACAACAAGCCAAGCCTAGTGCGCCAATGGTCGCCTGCATTACGTTCATAGTCTCCCATCGTTGCACGCGCCATGCCCAGCTCGATGCGGCAGAAACTC
>JBFIJN010000546.1:0-5637 GCA_041600735.1 Nannocystaceae bacterium | reverse complement strand
TTCTCGGGTGGGCGTGCGCGGGAGCGACCGCGCTCGTCTCGGCGGTGCTCGTGGGAGGCTCCGGGCGGGGAATCATCGCCGCGCTCGTGGCCCTGCTCGGGGTCGCGTCGTTGGCCAGCGCGGTGCTGCCGATCATGCTCGCGCGAGTCCCCGCCGAGCTCCACGGCATCGCTCGCGGCCGACGCGTGGCCACGGCGCTCGTGGTCCTGCTGATGAGCGTCACCGTGGTCCAGTCGGCGCGGCTCAGCACGTTCATGGGCGACTCGACGCGCACCGAGGCCGCCGTCTCGGAGCTCGTCCCGCAGCTGACCCATCACGCGTGCTCGACCGCGTACGTCCAGGCGGCCAAGCTCGCGACGGCCCGCGTCGACAATCTCTACGACGCCGACTGGTGGCCCGAGCTCGGGCATACCGACAACGGCCGCGCGCAAGCCCAGGCGTATGCGCCGTTCGACCTCGACACCTTCGCCTA
The DNA here is from genome assembly GCA_041600735.1 of Nannocystaceae bacterium. Lineage (GTDB taxonomy): Bacteria > Myxococcota_A > Polyangia > Nannocystales > Nannocystaceae > Paraliomyxa. Next base: position 5,165 of record JBFIJN010000546.1, on the reverse strand, counting down.
TCCACCGCAGTTCTTGCTGCTCCCGCGGCTGCTGCTGGTGTTTGGCGACGACTTCGCCATGCAGCGGGCGCTGTGGTTCGGGCTCAACGGGCTGTGGCTGGCGCTGGGGCTGTGGGTGGTCGCGACCTGGATCGGCGAGGTCGACGGTCGCGCGGGGGCTCGCGTGCTGCTGCTCGCTCCGCTCGTGTGGGGCGGAGTGACCAGCCTCGTCACGCTGCAGGTCGGCAACGTGCACCTCTCGGTGATGGTGGCGGCCGTCGTCGGGATGATCGCGTTCGAGCGCGGCCGCCCGGTGCTCGGCGGCACGCTCCTCGCGTTCGCGATCCTGGCCAAGATCTCGCCGGGGTTGCTGGGGATCGTGCTGCTGATGCGTCGGCGCTGGCGCGACGCGCTGTGGACCGCGGGCGCGAGCCTGGCGTGGACTCTGCTGGCCTTGCTCGTGTTTGGGCTCGCCCCGTTCACGGCCTTCGTACGCTACGAGCTGCCGCGCCTGAGCTCGGGAGAAGCGCTCGAGTTCTTTACCAAGTCGGTGTTCGACATCGCCACCAACACCGCCCCGTTCGGCGCCCCCTTCAAGCTCCAGGCGCTGGGCCTGCCGCTCACCGACGTGTGGGCGACCGCGTCGACCACGGGAACCATCTACACACTCGTCGCGGTCGCGCTGACCCTCATCGCGGCCCGACGCGCCGGGGACCGCCGGATCCAGGCCGGCCTGTGGCTCGCCGTGCTCACCCTGGGAGCCCTGCGCAGCCCGTTTGCGCCGGGCTACGTGGGCTTCACGGCGATCTGGCTGCTCAGTCTATGGGCCGCCGAGGTGCACCGAGCGCGCGGCGTGGTGCTGCTCGTGGTGGGCTTCTTGCTGGTGGGCGGCACCCCGCCCATGCCCGACGCTCCCATGCTGATCGTCTCGCTCGTGGCGCAGACCGTGCTGCTCGGCCTCGTCGCGTGGTTCATCGTACGGCGCGAGCGCTGAAGGGGCTCGGTCGCCGATCCGATCGCCGCGCTAGGGGTACGGATCGGCGGGGATCGTCACACCGCCGCTCGCCGCGATCGGAGCGCCCGCGCCCGCCACGACGGCCCCGGGTAGCGTGAGCGTGTCGCCGGGCGAGAGCGTGTAGTACACGAGGCCGTCGTACTCGAGCGGCACGCCGGGCATGCAGGTCTGCGGCGGTTGCTCGGCGTGCATCACATAGACGTATCCGGCCCCGATCACCGTGCCGATCCCATCGGGCCCCACGACGACCGCGGTGGCCTCGTCCACGCCGAGTCCCGTGGCCGCGGGGGCCCAGCCGTCGGTGATGATGCGGGCGAGGAAGCCGATGAGCCGGCCCATGCGATCGCGCTCGCCAAAGTGGGAGTCGGTGATGATCCCGGCGAGCAGCGGCAGCGCGAGGAACCCCTGCTCCATCGTCATGTACTGGTTGTACGGATCTTCGAGCGCCTCGTACGAGTAGACCGTGTCGTTGTAGGCCGCGAACATGAACTGCCCGAGCACGGCCAGCCCCGCGCTGGTGCCCCCCACGACCGCGCCACGGCCCCAAGCGTGCTCCACGGCGGCCTCGACCTCGGTGTCCTTCCATGCGGAGAGATAGGTCGCCTGATCGCCACCCGCGATCCAGATCGCCTCGGCGTGCCGCAGCTTCCAGATCACGTAGGGGTCGTTGGCGTACGCGGCGGAGAGCATGATGGTCTCGACCGAGTCCGCGCCGAAGCCATAGAGGTAGTCGTTGTAGCCGTCGGCGCCGCTCGTGCGCAGCACCACCACGTCGCCTCCCGCGATGTAATCGCCCCACCACGTGAATGCCTCGTCCACGTCCGCGCCCCCGCCCATGAGCACGAGACCCGGGCCCGTGGGCTCGACATCGGCATCCTCGGGGTCGCCGGTGATGTACACGACGAGGCCCGCCGGGAGCGGCGGCACGGGATCGTCGGGCTCTCCGCTCGAGTCGAGCACGCCGGTGTCGAGCACGCCCGTCTCGAGCACGCTCGTGGAGCCCGAGGTGCCCGGCGGCTCGGTGGCGCTCGCGGTCTCGCCGCTCGAGGTGGTCGGCCCGGCCGTCGTGCTGCCCTCGGACGCCCCGTCGTCCACGGCGTCGGCCCCCGTGCAGGCGAGCGTCAGCGACAGCGTGAGCGGCATGAACCAGGCGAAGCGGTAGGCGTCCATCGATCGGGTCTCGTCCGATCTTCTACAACCATCCGAGCTTCGCCGCGCGGTTCTTCTGCAAGTGCGCGGGCATCTATTCGACGGTCGCGCGCTACCAGCCCCAGACGACGATCTGCTCGGCCACGTTGTCGCCGAGCGATCCGTCTGCCGCGATGCTGGACAGAGTCGCCCACCAATCCATCGTGCCCGACGGTCGCGCGAGCATGACCAGCGGCACCGGATCGTCGGGGTTCCAGCCCGGGAGCGAGCCGCCAGCGACGGGGCCGTCGTACACCACCGATGGCGCGGCCGGCTCGGCGCTCGCCCAGCCCCACACGATCAAGCGATTGACGACGGTGCCGCCGAGGGTGCCCGCCTCGTCGATCGACGCCAGCGTGGTCAGCCACGCGCCGTCGGAGGTGCGCTCGCCGATGAGCACGATCGGGTAGGGCGTAGCGGCGGACCACGACGGTAGCGTGCCGCCGAGGGGTCCGTCGTACAGCTGCGGGGGTTCGACCTCCCAGCCCCACACGATGATCTCCTGCGCAGCGTTCTCCGACAGCGAGCCATCGTCGCCGATCCGCGCCAGCGTCGTCTGCCACGACTCGCCCAAGCGTCCCATCATCAGCAGCGGTCGCGGTGCCTCGGGATCCCAGCCGGGCACGATGCCGCCCGCCACCGGTCCGCGATACAGCTGTGTCGGGCCCAGCCCCGCAGCGCCGGTGTCGGTGCCCGCCGTGGGGTCGGTGGTCGTGTCGCCGTCGGCGGTCGTTCCGATCGTCCCACTCGCGCTCGTGCCTGCGGACTCGGCTTCGGAGCCCGCCGAGGTCGTGCCCGTGGCCGTCTGGTCGAAGGACTCGCCGTCGAGGACGGTCGTCGAGCTGCTGTCGTCACCGGCTCCGCACGCGGCGGTGGCGAGCATCGACACGAAGAGTAGACTCCGGGGCACTAGGTTCATGTCCATGGCGTCGAGCATAGCGGCTCGATGTTGCTCACGGGTGAAAGGGCTCTGGCCGGTAGGAGGGTGGGGAAGGGTCCTCGAGGTGTTGCTCGGCCTTGGCGGTGACGCGGCCCTTGCGAAACGGATCCACCAGTCCATCGCTGGGCTGGGCCTGGGCGAGGCAGTGGCGCACGGCGGTGGCGAGCTGGCGGGGGTCGGCCCGCCGGGCGGGCGGAAGGTCGTGATCGTTGGCGACCTCGACGGTGTAGCTGACCTCCGTCACTCGCCGTCCGTCCTCACCGACTCGTGACGCGCCGCGGGCCGAGGCCTTCACGGTGACGGCGAGGCCCCCGTACGAGCCCTTGCGCGTGTGCGGCCGCAGCACGCCGGCATCGGCGAGCAGCGTCGCTCGGGTACACGCGCGCAGTCGCGTATCGAGCCAAGCCGAGAGCTGGTCTCGTGTGATGTCATCGGCGAGCGGTCGCGGGACCACGATGAATCCCGCGCGAGAGAACCTCGCCTCGCTCGAGCTGCGCGGGATCGCGAGGCCTTCGTGCGACGCGAGGCACCGCGCCACTTCCGCTTGGATCGGCGCCGCCAGACTGGGGGAGGCGGGAGCTCGCACGTCGAGGGTGGGCACGTCGAGCTCGGACTGATACGCATGCTGGCGCCAGTCCACCGACCAGTGCACTCGCTCCCCGGCGGGCAGCCGCTGGCGGGCGGCCGCGCGATACATGCAGCGATGGATCACACGATCGAGCTGCCGCTCCGCCTGCTCGCGCTGCGCCGCGGTCAGCTCCGCAGGCGCGGGAAAGCGCCCCGTGATCCGAGCCTCGATGACCGCCTCACCCTCGCGGAACGGTCCCAGCTGGTGGTTGTACGTCCACGGGTAGAAGCACTGCTCGAACACCGACGCGACGCTCGCGATCCCCTCGTTGGACCGCCATGGTCGGCTCGGTGGGGCCGGCTGAGGGCGCATGCGCAGGGCGGGGTGTTGGATCCGCGGGACTCCCGTCTCGGGCTCGTACCTCATCGAGATCGACCCGCTCATGCTCACCGCCGTGGCCGGCGAGATGTCGTGCCACTTGGCCATGTCTTGCAGGCACGAGGCCAGCTGCGCGTGTAGCGAGAGCTCGAGCGCCGCGAGGCGCTCGGGATCGTGATGCCGTGCGAACGGCACGCTCACGTCGGCGGTGATCCGCACCGGCTTGGGCGCGCCCTCGCGCGGACTCGAGGCCCACCCGCGGGTCCCGTCGTGCACGCACGTGCGGATGAGCGCCAGCGCGTCATCATGCGCCGCGGGCTCCTGCCCGTCGTCCACGCTCACGTCCACGGAAGTGGCCGCCCCGCTCGCGCCGTCGAACGAGACCTTCGCCTCCACATGCGCGGAGACGCCAGCGACCGGCCGCCCCATCGCGAGCCCCGCGTCGCTCGCACAGCGGCGAGCGAGTAGACCGAGATCGGACTGAAGCCGCCGGCGCGCAGCCACCTCGACGTCGGTGGGCGCCGCGGGCGAAGCACGGACCGCGCCGACCAGCAGCAGGCAGCTCAACCCCACGAGCCTCGTGCCCATGCCCGAGGGTGCTAGGGACACCACCGCCATCCGCCCGTCATGGTATCGGGAATCGTGGAGAACAGCGCGGCTAGCCGGGCAAGTCCTGCTGCGGCGGTTCGGGTGAGAACGTCAGCGGGTACGGGAGCATGCTGCTGCGGCGAGTCTCGTCGATCCATCGACGCATGTTCGGAGGTCCATTGAAGATCTTCGGCGACTTCCGATAGAGGGTCCAGAGATTGAGGGACTTGGCGAGGAGCTTTGGCTTCACGACCTCGCCCAGTGCGGACCACCAAGCCGCCGTCCGGTCGAACGCCTTGCCCAATTTGGGATCGTAGCGGCTCAGCTCCACGAACTCCGCCTCGATGGGGTGGCGCGCGTTCCACAGCTCCCACTCCATCTCTCGGCCGAGGACGACGCGCGCGCGGATCGTGCCGCTCACCAGGAACGTCGCCTTCCTCTCGCAGATCAAGAGGTCACCCGCGTCCAGGTTGCCACCAATCACCGTGTGCCACGCCAGGTTCATGGCC
>JBFIJN010000545.1:0-5663 GCA_041600735.1 Nannocystaceae bacterium | reverse complement strand
GGATGGCGACCATGGTGGAGCTGCCGTTGGGAACGGTGATGCGCTCGTCGAGATCGAAGCGCGTCATGCCGCTGACCTGCTTGGCGCGGGCATCGGCGAGGGTGCTGCGGCGCAGCGCGTCGAGATCGACGGCGCTCGTCTGCGCCTCGACCACTGGGCTCGGGCTCGGGCCCGAGCCCGGGGCTCCGGCCGCGCGTCCCTTGGCCGCCTCGCCAAGACCGTCGCCCTCCATGGGCTTGGCCTTCTTGCTCACCCCACGACCGCCGTCGTCCCCCCAGCCGTTTCGTGCCTCGCCATCCTGGTCCTCGAAGTCGTAGAGCTGCGCCATCTCGTCCGCGCCGCCGAAGGGCTCGGGCTCGGGCGCGGGTTCGGCCCGGTCGTACTCGCCGTAGGTGGTCTCCCCGAGCGCAACGGTGGCGCGCCGGTAGACGCCGGCCTCGGTGAGATCGCTGCGGGTGACGGTGCGCGGGGTGTGCAGATCGTAGCGAAAGGCGATCGGCTCGCCCGAGGTGAGCGAGAGCTTGACCTGGGTCCAGTCCTCGCCGCTGGTGTTGTCGACGACGGCCCAGCCCTGCAAGAGCGCCTGGCCCTTGCCGTTCTCGGGGAGCACGACGCGATAGGTGGGCTTCCACATCGGGGCGGCGACGACGTAGCTGACGCTGACATCGTGAGACTTTGCGCCGACGAGCGCGATGGCGACCTCGACCTGCTGGAACATGCCCTCGCCGGAGCTGGCGTCGAGGCGACGATGGAGCTGCATGGCGAGATCGCCGTCGTGGAGCTCGACATCGCGGACCTTGGAGAGGCGCACGATCTCGAGCTGGTTGCCCTTCATGAGCGTGACCTTGTAGTCGCGCTGCGAGGGTCCGTCGGCCCCGCCGCCACCGCGGGAGGCGACGGCGTCGGGATCGGGCTCGTCGACGATGCGCTCGACGAGGACGAGGCGCCCGCGGACGCGACCGAGAGTGGTGTAGAGGGTGACGTCGGTGCCGCGCAGGCCGTCGAGGAGCTGGGCGAGGCTGCCCTGGCCGGGGGTGAGGGCCGAGAGAGCAGCCGAGGCCCAGCTCTCGGGGTCGAGCGGCATGGAGACGCTGACGGCCTGGCCGTCCTTGTCGACGACGGTGAGGCTCTTGAGGAGATCGTTGATCTGATCGCGGCGCACGCGGATGCGGAGGGTAGAGTCCTCGACCTCGCCGTGGCGCTCGAAGTAGCCGATGCCGTTGCGATAGAGGACGACGCGCTCGAGGCCGAGATCGGTGGTGGTCGCAGGGAAGGCCCGGCGCCCGGTGGCGCAGCCAGCGGAGACGGAGACGAGGGCGAGCAAGACGAGAGAGGCGAGCTTGGTGGTGCGCATGATGGAGCCTGGGATCGGCGGGACTCTACGATCCGCCCGCTCGTACGCACCAGCGAGCACCCTCGGCGTACGAATGCTCCCATCGGGCCGGCCTGTGTAGTCACACTGCGCGGCATGGAGATCCGCGCGCAGTGACGGCATCATTCCCCGATGACGAGCACGTTTCGATCCGATCTACTCGCGGGCAAGGTCGCGCTCGTCACCGGCGGTGGCTCGGGGATCTGCAAGGGCATTGCGGCCGCGTTCGTGGCCCACGGCGCGGATGTGGGGATCGTGGGCCGCAAGGTCGATCGCCTCGAGGCGGCCGCGGAAGAGCTCCGCGCGCTGGGGCCGGGCCGGGTCTGGGCGCTGCCGGGCGACGTGCGCGACTACGCGGCCGTCGAGGGCGTGATCGATGGGTTGCTCGAGCGGGCCGGCGGGCTGGACATCGTGGTCAACGGGGCCGCGGGCAATTTCCTGTGCCCCGCCGCCCAGCTCTCGAGCAATGGCTTTCGCACGGTGCTCGACATCGACGCGGTCGGTACGTTCAATGTCTCGCGTGCGGCGTACGATCGCGCGCTCCACCGCGGCGGCTGCATCATCAACATCTCCGCCACGCTCCACTACGGGGCCACGCTCATGCAGATCCACGCGGCCTCGGCCAAGGCGGCCGTCGATGCGACGACGCGCGGCATGGCCCTCGAGTGGGGACCGGCGGGAGTGCGCGTCAACGGCATTGCGCCGGGGCCCATCGCGGACACCGAAGGAGTGACGCGACTGCTCCCGCCGGGCCAGCTCGAGCGCGTGACCAAGGCGATCCCGCTGCGTCGCTTCGGGCGGATCGACGAGATCGCCAGCGTCGCGCTGTTCTTGGCCTCCGACGCCGCCTCGCTGGTGACGGGCCTCGTCTTGGTCGCCGACGGCGGTGCGAGCCTACCCACGGGGATGAGCCTGGGCCTGATCGATGGCTGAGCCCAAAAGTAGCGACCCCGCGACCGCCACCAGCATGGGGCGCGACGCGGGGTCTCGTTTGAGGTTGATGGACTTTGGGGCGCGGGATCACGCGCGGGGGCGGAGCGCCCGGCGCGTCTGCACGGGCAGGATGGGGCGCTCGAGCCAGCGGCGGCTCCGGCGGATACGAAGCTCGCGGGGGAGCGAGGCCACGCCGGTCACCACGACCAAGGTCAACATCGCGTAGGTGAGAATGGTGAAGATGCTCATGATGAATCTCCTTCCCCCGAAGGGGCAGAGGACGCGCGGCCCTTCTGCGATGCCCGTGCCAAGATTCGATGGGCCCCAAACCCTCGAATTCTAGGGGTATGGCGCGGGACTCCGCTCACTGGCAAGGGCCGTGGCCAGCCACGGGTACCCGGGGGGCACGCAGATGGCTACTGTCGTGGCCGATCGGCAGGTCGATGTTCGCTTTGGGTGGCGCCGGTCGTAGCCGGTCCCGCTTTCGGCGCCGCGGACCACTATCATTGCCGGAGACCCCGTCCGTGGTGATGCAACCAGGCCAGCGCTACGGCGCCTTCGAAATCCTCGACCACATCGGCTCGGGCAGCTTTGGCCACGTCTACAAGGTCATCGACCCGCGCTTTTCCGAGCCGATGGCGCTGAAGGTCTCGCTGGCGCCGGTGACCGAGACCGATACGGCTCAGCGCGCGCTGCGGGAGGTCGCGGTGATGCGTGCGCTCACCAACCCGCATGCCGTTCGCGTCTACGACTGCGGCTTGCGCCGCGACGGCCACATCTATGTGTTGATGGAGCTGCTGACGGGGCTGCCCCTCGATCGCTGGCACGACTTCGATCGACCGCTCGATGCCGCGTGGGCCTGCCACGTGATCCACCAGTGCTGCCTGGGCCTCGCCGAGGTGCACGACCGCGGCATCGTGCACCGCGACCTCAAGCCGGCCAACATCTTCGTCGACTCGCAGGTGATGGTGCGGGTGCTCGACTTTGGCCTCGCCCGCTCGTGGGACGGCAGCTCGGTGATCGGCCACGACGCCACCGGCAGCCACATGCTGGTGGGCACCGCTCACTACGCGCAGCCCGAGCAGATGAAGACGATGACGCTCACGCCTGCGGCCGATGTGTACAGCCTCGGGGTGATCTTCTACGAGCTGGTCACCGGCTGCACCCCGTTCGTCGCCGATCGGGTCGTGAGCGACGTGGTGGCGGAGTGGATGCGGATCCCGATCGCATGGATGCAGGCGCACACGACCGGGGAGGTGGTGCCGCCCTCGCGCTACCTGCCGGCCGATCAAGGGCTCGAGGGGGTGGAGTCGGTGATCTTGCACGCGCTCCAGAAGGATCCGGCGCGGCGCCCCGCGTCGGCGCGCGAGCTGGCGGAGCTCATCGAAGTGGCGTGGCCCGAGGTGTGAGCCATGCAGCCGCTGGAGCAGCTCGAGGGGCGCTATGACGCGCTGAGAGATCGCGATCGCACGATCGCTTCGCTCCAGAGCAAGCAGCGCATCGTCTCCACGTTCGCGCACGTGCTCGACGACGACGCGCGCGCCCGGGTCGAGGAGCGCCTGCTCGAGGCGCTCGATCACGTGCGCGTGCAGGCTCGGGCGCTGGCGCTCGAGCTCGCGCGCGCCGTGTTCGTGGAGCTCGCCATCGACGATCTGGCGCGCATCACCACCCTGCTGCGGCGCTTCGAGGCCCACCTCGACGAGCAGCCCTCCGCGCGGCTCGATGCCTGCGGCGATCTGCTCACGTTCCTCCGCGAGCTACGGGAGACCGATGCGCCGCTGCGCCCGCGGCCTCGCTCGCTGGATTGAGCGACCGGGCGGCGTTTCTAGCCGCATCGCGCCATGCGCCGCGCGGGGCTCCTCGGTCGCTCGCGCCGCTCGCTTCGAGCTGCCATGCTTCGCACGTGCCCTGGGTGCAGATCGGCCTCGGTCTGGCGGTGATCGCCGTGCTGGCGTGGGTCGTCTATCTGGTGGGCACGCGGATGACCGTGCTGCAAGCGGCGCGGCTCGCCGAGGACGAGGCCCGCGAGGCCGAGCACCTGCGCAGTCGCCGGGAAGCCCGCATGCCGGGGGGCAGCCCCGAGCACCCCATCGAGGTGGCCTCGGCCGCGGTCATCGAGCCCCGCGCCAGCTCGCTGCCGTGCCCGCGCTGCGGCAGCCCGGCGCACGTGGACGAGCACGAGGTCGCCAAGGAGAACCACGAGGCCCAGCGGCTGCGGGTCACGCGGATGCGCTGCGGGACCTGTGGTCATCGTCGGCCGCTCTACTTCATGCTGCGAAGCTCGGCCGCCGAGCTCATGTAGCGCATGGAGCTCACAGGAACGGATCGACGAGCAGCTTGGAGCGCACCGAGGCCGAGCAGCCGCTGCCGCCCTGTCCACCGCAGAAATCCTGATCGGCCCAGGCATCGTCGCCGGGGAAGCCCAGCGCGGCGAGGTCGGTGAGGCGTGGGGTCTCGAGCTCGCCGGCGTTGCCGACCACGGGGAGCACGTCGAAGAGAGAGGGATCGTCGACGCCATCGGGGCCGCAGTCTTCGTCGAAGCACGGCACGGGCGAGATCCCCTCGCAGATCTCGAGGGTGGCGTAGGTGGCGTGCTTGTCGGCCGAGGGAAACACGACCCAGCGCGGCTGGCCGGTGGTGGGATCGGGCGTGACGACGAGCTGTGCGAGCTCGTCACCCGCGAAGAAGCGGCCGTGGTCCGAGGCGGTGCCTTCGTGGGCGGCGGTATAGGCCTGGTCGATCACCACGCCGCCTGCGCCCTCGCTTGGCAGCGGAGCGAGGCTCAGCACCACGCGCTCCGAGTCGCCGTCGTGGGCCGTGAAGCCGCAGCTGCCGTAGTCACGGCTGTAGCCGAGCATCACCATCAGGCGGAACGAGCCGTCGGCGGCCGTGGTCACGCGGCCTACGTCGGCTTGCACGGCATCGGGGTCGTCGATGGCCGACTCGGCCTCGTCGAGGCGTCGCAGCGGTCGCAGGCGATCGAGCACGACATCCTCCCAGGCATCGACCAGGCCATCGGCATCGAGGTCCTCGCAGGGAGGATCGGCGGCAGGCAGGGCCAGACACGCGTCGACGGCAGGGGGAAGATTGCTGTGCAGCGCGAGGGTCCCGGCCTCGGGGGTGAGCAGCGTGTAGAACTCGTGCTCGAACGGGGCCGCGGAGGTCTCGTCGCTGCTCGAGGCGGCGGAGCTCGCGTTCGTGCTCGAGCTGCTCGCGGCGGTGGAGGCCCCGGTGGAGTCGAGCCCCACCGACCCGCTCGAGGAGGCCGTGCCGCTCGAGCTGCCGCCGTCGTCACCAACGGGTGACGGGCCAGCGCAGCCGACCCACAACCCCAACGCGACGAACACCCCCGAGCGTG
>JBFIJN010000544.1:0-5671 GCA_041600735.1 Nannocystaceae bacterium | reverse complement strand
CGAGGCTGGCGTGACGATCGGCGGCTATGAGCTCGTGCGTCGCATCGGTCGCGGGGGCATGGCCGAGGTGTGGGTGGCCCGCAAGGCCCTCGGTCGCAAGGGCAGCAAGTTCGTCGCCATCAAGCTCATCGCCGATCACTACGTGGGCGATGAACGCTATGCGCGAATGTTCCGCTCCGAGGCCGAGCTCGCGGCAGTGCTGAGCCACGCCAACATCGTGCAGGTGTTCGACGAAGGTGAGGAGGACGGGCGCAGCTACCTCATCATGGAGTGGGTCGATGGGCTCAACCTGCTCAAGCTCGGCGACATGCTGGCGCTGCTCGATGACGAGCAGCGGCGCTTTCGCGTGATCTCGTACATCATCGGGCAGCTGCTGCATGCGCTCAACTATGCGCACAGCATCACCTCGCACGACGGCAGCCCGCTCGGCGTGGTGCACCGCGACGTGTCACCGCAGAACGTGCTCGTGAGCAATCACGGCGAGGTGAAGCTCACCGACTTCGGCGTGGCCTACTACAACATCGAGGAGAGCTCGGGCATCCACGTCAAGGGCAAGGTGCGCTACATGTCGCCCGAGCAGCTGTCGGGCAGGACGCGCTCGCCCACGGTCGATCTCTATGCGGTGGGCGCGTTGCTGCACGAGCTGCTCGATGGCCGCAAGTTTCGCGGCGAGTTCGAGGACGGGCAAGACCTGTTCACGGTGGTGCTGGCGGGGCAGATCTCGCAGATGTCGCGCCGGGTCCCGCCGGAGCTCGATCGGCTGCGCCTGGGGTTGCTCGAGCCCGATGTGAATCGAAGGATCCAGACCGCCGAGCAAGCGGTCGCGTGGCTCAAGCACTACCCTGGGTACGGCGACGCGCGCGACGAGCTCAGCAAGCTGTGCGGCAGCCTCACCGGGGTGGTGCGGCCGCGCGTAGGACCAGGGCAATCGTCACAGGTTGCCGCAGCCGAGCAGGCGACCACGCGCTGGGGTGGTCGCACGCCGCTGGCCAAGCCCAAGGTCGAGGCCAAGGTCGGTCTCGGGCGCCCGCCGAAGCCGCGCGTGAAGCCCCCGAGCGCGCCGCGTGGAATGGGCTCGATCACCACGGTGAAGGGCCCCGCGAGCGCGCCCAAGTCGACGCCGCTCATCACCGGGCAGACGGAGTTCGTGCAACCGCAGGTGTTGCCGGGTGGAGCTGCGCCGGTCTCGACCGTGGCACCCACCACGCCGCTGCGCGTCAACAATTTGCGCGCGATGATGGCAGTGCCCGCTGCGCGAGGGCCGAGCGCGGGCGCTCCGGCGCATGCAGCCCCGCAGCCCTCGCGGCCACTCGCGATCCATGCCGTCGAGCCCGCGAGCGAGCATCCGACGCACGCGCCGGGGCCTCAGTATGGCTACGGCGGTCCGGCTCCCGCGTACGTACCCGAGCAACCATCGAGCCCGATCGGCGTGTCGACGAGCGCCGCGCCGATGTCCGTCGCCGGGCAGGGCTCGCGTCCGATCTACGTCCAGCCTTCGCCCGGTCCAGGCATTCCACCGACCGAGCGGCTCGTGTCCTCGGAGGCTTCTGGAGCGGCGTCGCACCCCACGGGCACCGAGGTGCTCGACGCGAGCATGATCCTCGAGGTCTCCTCGAACAGCGGCACAGACCAAGAGCCCCTTGCCTTCGCGGGCGTGCCTCATGAGGGTACGGATACGCGGCGAGAGCTGCGGGGCGGCGCATCCTCGCGAACCGGCTCGGTGAGCATCGTGCTCCCGCGACGCTCGGCGATGGCGGCGATCGGGCTCGGGCTCGTGTTGGTGGCCGTGATGTCGGTGACCGTGACTTGGTACTTGTTCGCGCCGGGCCACGATGGCGACGCGGCCGCGAAGTCGCTCGCGGCGAGCATGGTGCAGCCGAGTGTGCCGCCATCGGCTGCAAGCGCGGCCGAAGCCAAGCCGAGTGAAGCCGAGCCGGTCGATGCGGAGCCGGCCGACGCTGAGCCCAGCGAGGAGCAGCCCACCGTGGTCTCGGCCGGTGGTGAAGAGCCGGAGCCCGTGCACGAGGTGCTCGAGCAAGCACCCGAACCCTCGCCGACCGATGCGCAGCCAGGCGAGGTCGATGTCGAGGTCGACGGCGACCAAGCCCACGCAAACGAAGCGAAGCCGAGCGCTGCGGATCCAGATCCTCCGAAGAAGCCAGTCAAGCTGCCCAAGGCGGTGGTGAGGGTGATGGGGAGCTCTGGGCTCGAGAAGGCGCAGGTCCGCGTGGGCTCGGAGACGTTTGGGCTGAACGACTCGAACGAGCACCGGGTCACGCCCGGGAGGAAGACGATCAAGTGGCGCAAGACGCCGACCGAGGACTGGCAGTCGAGCCCGTCGTGGAACTTCAAGCCGGGCAAGCGCTTCATCATCTATGTCAACAAGAAGGGCCCGACGGTTCGACCCACCTCTTGAGGGCGGCAATGCAGTCCGCAACCGACATCACCGCCAGCAATGCGCTGCCCGCTCGGCTGCCCAAGGGCTTCGTGCTCGAGGGCTATGTGGTCGATGGCTGGCTTCGCGACGGCGGCATGGCGGCGATCTACCGCGCGCACCGGGCCTGCGACGAGCAGCGGGTGGCGCTCAAGCTGCAGCTGCCCTCTACGGCGCACGACGAGATGATCGGCGGGCGCTTCGACCTCGAGGCCGAGCTGATGCGTCGGGTCGGCGGCACCACCCATGTGGTCGAGCTCTTCGACGCGGGGGTGCTCGACGACGGGCGCCGCTACTTGGTGATGGAGTGGGTCGATGGCGAGGACCTCGAGGAGGTGCTCGACTTCTCGCGCAATCAAGACCAGCGCCTGGAGATCTCGCGAGCCTGCCGAATCGGACGCGACGTGGCGCGCGGCCTGGCCGAGCTGCACGAGCATGGGGTGGTGCACCTCGACCTCAAGCCGGCCAACGTGATGATCGGAACCGCTGACGATGGTCGCGACGCGATCAAGCTCGTCGACTTCGGCATCGCCGTCGACCTGCGCACGTCGGCGGTCGAAGCCGAGGCCAGCGCGGCGCCGATGGGGACCTCGAGCTACATGAGTCCGGAGCAAGCGCGGGGCGAGCCCTCGGTGCCCGCATTCGATGTGTATGCGCTGGGTGTGCTGTTGTTCGAGATCTTGTCGGGCACCCGCCTGCCGCCCGATGGCTGGTCCTCGGAGACGCTCCCACCGCTCGAAGAGCTGCGTCGAGGCGTGCCGCGGAGCTTGGCCGCGCTCGTGCGCGCCTGCATGCACGTGGATCCCGAGTGTCGCCCTGCCTCCGCCGAGGAGGTTGCCAGCCAGCTGCACCGCATCAGCACGGAGCTCGACACCAGTCCTCGTACGGCGGCCGCGGGTGCGGAGGTGGTTGCGGTGCGGAGCGGGGGCACGGAGATCGTGCCGGTGCCGGTCGCCGAGATCGCGGCCGCGGTGGCGGCTGCGCCAGTGCGGACCGGCGCGACCGAGGTGCGGCTGACCCACGAAGAAGTGTTGCAGAGCTCCGGCATGTCGCCTGCACTGCAGCCAGAAGCGCCGACGTCCACGATCCCGCGGCTCGAGACTCAGGCGCCCCAGTACGAGAGCCCGGAGAGGTCGTGGGTACGCGGGCTGATGATCGTGGGTGCGGCGGCATTGCTTGGGGGAGCGTTGACTTGGATCGTGGCGGGCGATCGTGACTCCACGGTTCCCGGGGCGGTGCCCGAGTCCGTGCTGGCGGATGAGGAGCAAGCGACGCCCACACGGCAGCCCGAGCCGAACGTTCGTGTCGAGGATGGGAAGCGCTCGAGAGCGCAGACCGTGGTCCCCGTGAATGCACCGACGCTGGCGGTCGAGCCGGCGCTCGAGCGCACACCAGAGCCGGAGCTCGAGCCGGACCCGCCACCCAAGCCCCAGAAGTCCGGCAAGGCCGCGGGTCCAACCAAGGAGGCGTGCGAGGCGATGCGGACGCAGGCGGTCGATGCGAAGAAGCTCCGTGCGTGGAGCACGATCTTGCAGGTCACCGCGCAGCGGAGCTGTTGGTCGAGCTCCGCGCTTCGTCTCGAGCGCACGCGACTGCGAGTAGCCGCGCTCGTCGAGCTCGAGGAGTACCGCAAGTGTGTGAAGGAGGGCGGCAAGAGCAGGGATCAAGCGGTCGCTGCGGCCACTGCGTTCTGCAAGAAGAAGCTCGAGGGGGGTGGATAGCGATGAGACGAGCAAGCGAGATGTGTGTGCCGTTGGTTTGCAGCTTGGCGCTTGGACCCGCCTGGTTCCGCGAGGCACGAGCGCAGGCGCCCGCCACCGACGCAGCCGGCGTGGAGCTCGAGGTTCGCGTCGATCCGAAGATCTCCGGTGCGGACCAGATCGTCAGCTGGGTGAGCGAGGACGCGCGCAAGGCCCTCGCCGAGCGTCCCAAGCGAGAGCGCCGCGGCACCGTGCGCGTGGGGATCGCGGGTGATCTCTACGACTACGAGGTCACGATCACCGCGCTGCGCGGGGAACAGTCGGTGGGATCGCCCCGCAGCTGGCATTGCGAGTGCTCGAATGATGACCTGCTCGCGCGGCTGCGCACCGACCTGCCCGTCGTGGCGGATCAGTTGATCATGCCGGAGGCCGCGCCTGCGCACCCGCCGAAGCCGAGGGTGGTTCACGAGGCTGACCGCGTCGAACGCGAGGCCGAGGAACCAACGCGCTCGCGCGCGAAGCTGGGCCCGGCGGGAGGTGCTGGGGTTGCGCTGATGACGGTGGGAGCGGCTGGAATTGCCACGGGGGCTGCGTTCATGGTGGTGAGAGTGGGCCCGCCGCTAACATCGGGGGAGGAGATCGAGCGCAGGAATTTCTTCACGCCGGGGGTCTACGCGGCGATCGGCGGGGCCGGGCTGCTCGTCTCCGGGGCCCTCCTGTACTCGCTGCGCAAGCGGTTTGGCCGAGCACGGAGCGCACCAGTGAGTGCGTTCCCAAGGATCATCGACACCCACGCGCGACTTGGCCTCGCCGTAGCCGGGAGATTCTAGTCATGAGGTGCGAACGCGATCACGATGCCAAGCAGTGGCGGCGACGTGCGCTAGGACTCCCGCTCGGTCTAGCGCTGAGCTTCATTGCCGTTGGCTCCGCGGATGGCTGCCTCACCACGGAGCTCAACGCCAACTACTGTGCCAATATCAATGGCGACATCTTCTGCGCACAGCGGCACGCGGAGGATGGCCGGGCCTACTGCGTGCGAGGCACCAAGGACTGCCTTCCGAGCGCGTACGAAGGCGACCTCGCATTCGACGGGTGTGTGGCGCAGCAACCCCAGCCCGCTTGCTACAGTCCGTGCGGTGGTGGGCAGTCGCTCACGGAGGATGGTTCGTGCCTTGCCGCGACCACCGAGGGCACGACGAGTTCGGCGGAGACGACCGGCGTGGGCGCCGCGACTACTACGGCCGTCGTCGATGAGGGGACGACGACTGTCACCCCAGAGAGCACGTCGTCGTCAGGAGGAACGTTCGACACGAGCGAAGACACGACGACGGGGGATGAGTGTCAGGGTGCCTGGGGAGAGGGTGAATGGGGTGGTTGCCTGGGTGCAGAGGGCGTCCTCAGCACGGAAGCGCTCTGCGGGTCCGGATCACGGTGCCTGGTGCCGGAACAATTTCCCCCGGGCCACACCGCATGTTCGAGAGATTGCAGCAGTGTCTGTGACTGCCCCGAGCCTCCGGAAACGGGAAGTGCAACTGTT
>JBFIJN010000543.1:0-5681 GCA_041600735.1 Nannocystaceae bacterium | reverse complement strand
GAGGGCCGGCATGTCAGGCCTTCGGCACCGCAGGTGACGAGTACGGAGGGCCGGCATGTCAGGCCTTCGGCACCGCAGGTGACGAGTACGGAGGGCCGGCATGAGAGCCTCGCTCGACCTGGTGTGGGTGGGCGCGGTGGCAGCCTTCTTGGTCACCGCCATCTCGATGCCGCTGGTGTTGCGCGGCTGGAAGGCGCTCGGGCGTCGGGATCAGGAGGTCAGCCTCCGCAAGGTACACGCCGGCGAAATCCCCCGCGCGGGCGGCCTGGTGATGTTGTTCGGCTTTGGCGCGGTGTTGATCGCGGGCCTGGCCGGCAACAACCCGCTCAGCCTCACGCACCACCTGTTCTCCGTCACCCCCCTCACGGGCTCGCTCCTCGGCGCGCTGCTCGTGGGGCTCACCGGTCTCTACGACGATCTCGTGGGCCTGCGCGCGCGCCACAAGCTCGGCATGCAGATCGTCGCCGCCACCCTCGCCGTCCTCTACGGCCTGCACTGGCCCGCGCTCGAGCTGTTGCTGGGCTGGGACTACTGGTGGCTCAGCCCGCCGCTCACCATCGCGTTCTTGGTGGCTGCGGTCAACGCGGTCAACCTGATGGACGGTCTCGACGGGCTGGCGGGCGGCATCGTCTTCATCGGTCTCGCGACGATCCTCATGTCGATCGCGGCCGCCCCGGTCGTGGGCCCGGTCAACCTCGCCGTCGCGTGGACCACCGCGTGCGCGCTGGGGGCCGTGGGTGGTTTCCTGCTGTTCAACCGCCACCCGGCGCGCGTGTTCATGGGCGACGGTGGCAGCTACTTCCTCGGCTTCCTGCTCGCGGCGCTGCTGCTGCACACGCGGCCGGTGCGGTGGCGCGTGCCGGAGCTGCAGTTCGCGATCCCCTGGCTCGTGCTCACCGTGCCGTTCTTCGACATGGCGATGGCGGTGCTGCGCCGCAAGCTCCGCGGCCAGCCGGTGTTCTCGAGCGACTCCGATCACGTCCACCACCGCCTGCTCGCGGCCGGCCTCTCGCACGGCCACGCGGTGGCGGTCTTGTGGGCGTGCACCGCCATGTTCGCGGCGCTGGCCTACTTCATGGTCATCGGCGTCGGCGGCTGGTGGAACGTGCTGGGCACCGTGGTCGCGCTGATGGTCGCCTCGGTCGCGCTCGGCTATCACCGGCTGCTCACGCACCTGCCCGCGTTCTCGGGCGAGCGCCGCGTAGGCTGGCGCGACCGCCGACGCGAGGTGATGGAGATCCTCGCCGCGATGCAGCGCCTCGAGGACGAGGGGCCCGACGATCAAGGGCCCGCGCGCTGGCAGCGGCTCGCGCCCGACGTCGGACTCTTGCTGAAGCGGCTGGGCGTACCCGGCTTCGAGGTGCGCGTGGGCCAGGCCGCAATCGTCGAGCACGGCAGCAGCGAAGGCACGTGGGCGTTCCTCGGGCTGCCGCTGCCCCACGAGGTGCACGCCGAGCTGCGGCTCGCGCTCGCCGTGCGCCTGCCGGACCTTCAGCAAGAGCAGCTGATGCTGCTCGAGCGCGTGGTGGGGCTGATGGCCGGCTCGGCCTCGGCTGCACGGCAGTGGGTGAGCGTGCGCGGGCCGCTCCAGGAGCAGCCGGCCGAGCCCGGCGGCTAGCTCGGCGGTGCCCTCACCCCCGCGCTACGGCACGCACGCGCCCACTTCCTCGTAGCACGCAGCATCCTCGCCGAAGTACGCGGTGCACTCCAAGCCGCTCGAGCACTGCGGATGCGCGAGATCGCAGAACGCGATGCAGCAGCCCGTACCGCCGCTGCACCCCGGCACGGCCACTTGCAGACACATGAGCCCTATGTCGCACGCCTGGCCCGCAACGTCGCAGCCCTCGTGGAGCGCCAGCGGCACGCTCTCGGCGGGCATGCCCTGACAGACGAAGGTGTTTCCATCGGGCAGGCAGCGCTGGCCCGCGGAGCACAGTTGCTCGAGAGGGTCGCAACCCTCGACGCACTCGCCGTACTCGATCATGGCGTCGCTCTGCATCCCCCCGTCGCCCCGGTTGTCACCGTAGTCGTCGCCCGCCAGGCAGCCGACGAGCGCGATGGACAGCAGCCACGGGAACGATGAGCGGGTCGGGCTCCAGCGCGAGATCATCGAGACGCCAACGACCGCGCCGGAGCGCCCTTACGCCCTGCTACTCGCGCACGATCGGCTTGCTCGCGACCGGCTGAGCTCGCGCCGGCTTGCCGGGAGCCGCGGTTCGAGCCGGGGCGGCGCTGCGAGCCGGGGCCGCCCCCCCGGGCCGACCGAGCTGCCCGCCGACGTGCCGCGGACGAAATTCCACCTCGGGCCCCTGCACGCGCACCTTCACCACGTCGTCGTTGCGCGCCACCGTCACTCGCGTGGGCGCCCGCGCGGCCGTCAGGCCCAGCAGCGCACGGGCCCCCCCCGCCAGCAAGCCCTCGAGCTCAGCCGGATCCACCGCGACGGTGGCGGCCAGGAAGTCACCCTCGCTGTCACTCCCCGAGGTAGCCTTGGCCGTGTCGTCGAGCCACTGTCCGAGCACGGTGTGGCACTCGGGACCGATCACGACCATTGCAGCCCCCGAGCGCTCGGGGAACGCGACTGCAATGCGCAGATCACCGCGACCATCGAGCAGCGGTATCGCCTCGGGAGGCACGTACTTGCGCGCATCCTCGAGCGCGATGACCGAGATGTTGTGACCCGCGGCCGCGCTCTTGTTGCGCTGGAAGCGAATCTTCGGGACGCTGATCCCGATCGAGCGTGCGAGATCGAGATTCTCGAGCACCCCGTTGAGGAGGTGGAACAGCGCCCCGCCCATCTTCTGGGGGCTCTGCGCGCCCACGCCCAGCAGCAGGTGATTCTCGGGGCCCACGCCGACCATCGTGCGTCCGTTCCAGCTGCGAGCCACCGATCCGAAGCGACGCAGCAGATCCTCGAGCGTGCCCTTCACCAGGAAATTCTGGCGGTCGACGGTGCGCTTG
The DNA here is from genome assembly GCA_041600735.1 of Nannocystaceae bacterium. Lineage (GTDB taxonomy): Bacteria > Myxococcota_A > Polyangia > Nannocystales > Nannocystaceae > Paraliomyxa. The sequence goes on along the minus strand of JBFIJN010000543.1, from coordinate 2,720 downwards.
GCGTCGGCGAGGACCTTCTTCACGTCGCGCTCGTGGTGGGCGTACTTCGAGCTCGCCCCCACGGCAATGCGCGGCGACTCGAGCAGCCCCGTGAGCGCGCCTGCCCGCAGTGCGTCGAGCTGGGCGAACATCTCGGGCGGCACGCCCTTGGCCTCGAGCTCGAAGTCGTGGGCGCCCGTGCCGTGCAGGTCGAGGGACTCGAGCTCGAACTGCGGCACGTACTTGCGCGCCTCGGCGCCCGTGAGCTGCACGCGCAGCGGCTCCTTGCCGTAGGCGCGAGCGAGATGACGACCGGTGGCCAGCCCACGCTCGTCGTCCGCCAAGGTCAGCGTGTTGCTCTCGCGATCGAGCCACGCGAGCTTGGGGCCCGGCGCCGCGCCGCGCTGCAGATCGACCGCGCCAAAGCGACCCACGGGCGGCTTGTCGGCGAGCAGGCCTGCCACCGACTCCACGCGGCCCGCGACGATCGGCACATGCACCACGAGCTGCCCCTCCACGCTCGCGACATCGAACGGACGCTCGAGATCGATGGCGCCAGCGAGCTCGAGCTCGAGCGGACCCGTTCCCGGGACCTGCTGCACGAGCTGCTGAAGCAAGCCCCGGCCTACCGGTAGCGCGGGCGCATAGGCTCGCGCGCCTGCGAGCGCATCGCCGGGCGACGCCACGTGGATCACGATGGGCGCATCGGCGGCAAGGCGCAGCGGGCGAGGCAGGCCCGCTTGGCGACGGACGCGATTGGGCGGGCTCGCGGCGTCGCCGGCGGTCGTCTTGGCGCTCGGGCTGGCGTCGGGGGCGGTCTGGGTGCGCTTGCACGCCGTCGTCAACGCGAGGCCGAGAGACAAGATGGCGAGGATCGACAGGCGAGGAAGGCGGTGCATCGCGATTCGTAGGCACGCTAGCACGCGCGCCGTGGCCTTCGACCCAGGCCCGCGAAGAGCGATTCAAGGGCCTCGAATTCGCCGCGCGAAGCACGGTCGCCCCGCGAGCCCATCGCGACGACCCCCCGAATTCTTGTGCTTCGCGTAGGAGCGGCCACTGCTGATTCGCTGTCACAAAGATTCTCGAAAAATGTGCTTCGAGGCGATCGAGCTACGCAAATTGCCCAATCGGTGGCTGAGGGTGCGAGGTGGACCGCGGTGGTTACACCAGCACCCGCACTGGTTGCACAAAACGACACCTCGCAGCGTGTAGGCCGCTGTCACGCGCTGTCGCGGGTCTGCGCGCATCCTCGCCCTCGAGGGGGGGTCGCATCTCACGACCACTCGTCTATCGTCGCGGCGTGAGGTCGACCGCTCCGATGTGGGATTGGGGGCGGCCGACCCAAGGACCCCGAAGAAGGACGACTAGGAACATGGCGCGCAACACCCTCCTCTCAAGCACCGCTGCCCGAGGTACCCTGCTGCTCATCGCTGGGCTGGCAATGGCCTGTACGGGCGTGGAAGACGGCCGTGATGGCGATATCTGGGCCGGTGGCGCTGATGCCGCCGATGAGGACGAGCCCGGCGAGCTCCCCGATGACGCGGAATTGCCGCCGAACTCCGAGATCTACGGCGGCACCGACGTTGCCAGCTGTGGTTGGCCGACCACAGTCAGCCTCGGGGGCTCCTGCACGGGCACGCTCGTCCATGAGCGCGTCGTCCTCTATGCCGCGCACTGCGGCACCAACTACAGCTCCGTGCGCCTCGGCGAGTCCGTCAATGGTGGGCCCGGCCGCAATGTGCCGACCCAGCAATGCAAGATCTACTCGGGTGGCGGTCCGGGGAACGGCAACGACTTTGCCTATTGCACGCTGGCACAACCGGTGACGGATGTGCCGCTGGTACCGATCTTGATGGGCTGCGAGGCCCAGGACTACCTGGTTCCTGGTCAGCCGGTCACGGTCGTCGGCTTCGGCAACGCGAACACGGGTCCCTACGGGATCAAGCGTCAGGTCGCGACCACGATCAACAGCATCACCGCCAAGAACGAGGCCTTCATCGGCGGCGGCGGCAAGGACAGCTGCCAGGGCGACTCGGGCGGCCCGGTGTTCGTGCAGGTCGACGACGGCTCGTGGCGCGTGTTCGGCATCACCTCGTACGGAGGCGCCTGCGGGACGGGTGGCTACTACTCGATGATGCACCGCGGGATGTCGTGGTTCGAGTCGCAGACCGGCTACGATCTCACCCCGTGCCACGATGCGGATGGCACGTGGAACCCGGGTCCCGACTGCGGCAGCTTCCCGCTCACGCCGGGCTCGGGCTCGGGCACATGGGCCAACGGGTGCAGCGGTGGCGCAGACACGGGGTATAGCGCGGCATGTGGAGCGCCGTACGCCGACGATGACGGCGGCGGCGGTGGTGGCGAGCCCCCGCCCGTCGAGCCGCCTTCGGTGTGCCCCTCGTGCGACGTGTACTCGGGCAACCTCACGGGCAAGAACGACTACGACTATCAGCCCAACGGCAACTACTACTACGCGGGCTCGTCGGGCGTGCACAAGGGGTACCTCTCGGGCCCGGCCGGCACCGACTTCGATCTGCGGCTGTGGAAGTGGAGCGGCAGCGGGTGGAGCACGGTGAAGTCGTCGCTCGGGACCTCGTCGACCGAAGAGATCGCGTACAGCGGAAGCTCCGGCTACTACGTGTGGCGCGTGGAGTCGTACAGCGGCAAGGGCGACTACACGCTGCTGCTCGACACCCCATAGGCGCGAGCGCAGGGCGTGGTCTATCCTCGGCGCGAGGATT
>JBFIJN010000542.1:0-5720 GCA_041600735.1 Nannocystaceae bacterium | reverse complement strand
TGGCCGTGGCGGCCGCGGTGCTCTCACTGGTGGAGTCGAGCGCGGTCGCGCGATCGCTGGCGGCCCGCAGCGGCCAGCGCCTCGACGCCTCGACCGAGTTCGTGGGCCAGGGCCTCTCCAACGTCGCCGCGGGGCTGTTCGGCGGCTACCCGGTCAGCGGGAGCCTGTCGCGCTCGGCCGTGACCGCCGACAGCGGCGCCCGCAGCCGCGTGGCCGGGATGCTGAGCGGAGCCCTGATGCTCGGCGTGCTGCTGGCGTTCGGCCCCATCCTCGATCACACCCCCATCGCCAGCCTCGCCGGGCTGCTGTTGGTGGTCGCCTGGGACTTGATCGACGTGCGCCGCATCGTCCGCACGCTGCGCGCCAGCAAGTCCGATGCGCTGGCGCTGGTGGTCACCGTCCTCTCCACCTGGACCCTCGACCTCGACACCGCGATCTACATGGGCGTGGGGGTGAGCGTGGTGCTGTTCTTGCGCCGCGCGCGGGTCATGGAGGTGAACGAGATGTTCCATGACGACGAGGGCCGCTGGCAGGAGTGCAAGGCCGGAGACGGCCCGGTCCCCGGCCGCGTCCCCAGCATCCGCGTCTTGCAGGCCGAGGGCCCGCTGTTCTTCGGCTCGGCCGCGGAGCTGATGACGGTGATCGAGGACACGATGCGAGACGAGCGCGCGCGCGTGCTCATCTTGCGGCTCAAGCGAGCGCAGGGCATGGACGCGACCGTGGCCGCGGCGCTCGCCGAGACCGCGCGACGGCTCCAGCAGGAGGGGCGTTGGTTCATCCTGGTGGCCCTCGACCAGCGGCAGATGCGGGTCTTGCAGCGATCTGGAGCCGCCAAGGCGTTTCTGCCGGAGCACCTGGTCACCGTGCGAGGGCGCCGCTTCGAGGGGCTCGAGATCGGGTGCGAGCTTGCGCGAGCGCTGGTCGCGGGCGAAGGCAAGCCGCTCGAAGAGGTCGCGCCGCCGCCCCCGTTGCACGACGTGCCGGGGTAGTGGAACGGGCTGCAACGGCGTGCAACACGATCTCAGTCGTTGAGCTTGAGCTCTCGCATCCGCCGCCACAGCGTGGTGCGGCTGATCCCGAGCAGCTCGGCGGCCTGGCTCTTCTGCCCGCCGGCCAAGCGCAGCGCCTCGCGGATCCGCTGACCTTCTTCTTCGTCGGGATTGCGCGCGGCCTTCTTGGCGTTGGGCGGCAGCTCGCCGCGCAGCTCGGGCGGCACCTCGCTCGCGTGCAGCACCGGCCCCTCACCGAGCGCGAACGCATACTCGATCACGTTGCGTAGCTCGCGGACGTTGCCCGGCCACGGATAGCCCAGGATCATCTCGTACACGTCGTCGGCGATCGCCTCGATGCGCCGCGGTCCTTGCTCGTTGAACCGATCGATGAACGCCCACGTGAGCGCCTCGACATCGCCGGTGCGCTCGACCAGCGGAGGGATGAAGATCGGCACCACGCGGATGCGGTACATGAGATCCTCGCGAAACCGCCGCAGCTCGACCGCCTCGCGCAGCGACGCGTGGGTCGCCGTGATGAGCCGGATGTCGACGTGCTTGGGCTCGGTACCGCCCACCGGCACGAAGCTGCGCTCCTGCAGCACGCGCAGCAGCCGGGCCTGAATGTCGAGGCCGAGCTCGGCGACCTCGTCGAGGAACACCGAGCCACCATCGGCCACCGCCAGCAGCCCGCGACGATCGGACACCGCCCCCGTGAACGCGCCGCGCAGGTGGCCGAACAACGTGGAGGCCGCGAGGTCGGGGGTCAGCGTGGCGCAGTTGACCGCCTTGAACGAGTGCTGCGCGCGATGGCTGAGCGCATGGATCGCCTGAGCGGCGAGCTCCTTGCCGGTGCCGGTCTCCCCGCGAAGCAACACCGAGGCCTCGGTTCGGGCCACCCGACGCAGCTGCTCGAACAGCACCTGCATCTGGGGCGCCACGCTCAGCATGCCGTGGAAGTCGATCGGGTGCAGATCCGGGCGCCGGCGGTCGAACGCGCTCATGGGTGCCCGCTCACGCTGTCCCAACCCGTGTCACGGGCGCAGCGTATCACCCCGCTTCGCCGATGGGGTTATGCTGCGCCTCGCCCCATGCCCGCTCGGCTCCGCGCCCAACCCATCGCGGTTGCAGACCCCACCCGCGCTGCGCACCAAGTGGCGGCCGCCGCCCTCGGCGATGCCCCGCGCGGCCGGCCCTTGCTGGTCGCCGTGGTGCGCTGGGGCGCCCACGCGGGTCTGCGCCCCTCGCCGTGGAGCCTCGACGGCGTGCTCCATGCGATCGAAGAGGGGGGCCTGCGCGCCCAGGCGCTGCACCTTGGCGAGCGCGGCGCCAGCGATCCCGTGAGCGCCCAGCTGGCCGCGCGTGGCGTCGCATCGCGGCCCGAGGGCGGCCCCACCGTCAGCGTGCGTGCGATGGGCTCGCGTCAGGCGTTGCGCGTACCCACGGAAGTGATCGGTAGCAACCTGTGCCTGGTGCTGCCATGCGTGCATCACCAGCGGCCCGGCAAGGACGGCCCCGTGTGGCGCGGACCGATCGGTGCAGGCCTGGCCGCACTGGCCGCGGCCTGGGGCGCCAGCTGGACCCGCGATCCGGTCGACGGCGCCGCCCGCCTGGTGGCCGAGGTGTTCGCCCATGTGTGCGTGGTGATCGATGGCAGCTGGTGGGCTCCGCTCGATGCGAACGACGAGGCCGCGCCGCTGTTGCTCTCGCCCGAGCGCGCGCTGGGGCTGCGCCTCGCCTCGCCGGTGACCGGGCCCGCCGCGATCGATCCCCAGGTGGCCGACGCATGGCTCGGCAGCAAGCTCGGCCTCCCGCTGCGCCGCCGACACGGCGAGACGATCCGCGTCGTGGGCCCCGCCGCGCGCACGCCGTGGCCCCAGCTGCCGCGCACCACCCCGCGCGAGACGGGCCTCTCCACGCGCGCCCTCGGTGCGCTGTGGCGCCGTGCGGAGCGACCCGGCCCGCGTCGCGCCGCGCTGCCGCCTGCCGTGCCCGGGCCGCTCGCACGGCTGTGGGAGGAATACGCGCGCGCACCAAGCACGAAGCCCCGCCGGGAAGGGCCCGCTTGAGCACGCTGCTGCGACGCACGCTCTACGCCGTGATCGCCGGCATCCTCCTCTACGTTCTCGGGGTGCTGTGGTTCGATGTGGAGCCGCTGCGCCAGACGCTGGTCGGCTACCCGTGGGCCATGTTCGCGGCCGCGCTAGCGCTGTCGATGGGCAACTACTTGCTGCGCTTTGGCAAGTGGGAGCTCTCGCTGCACTGGCTGCGCGTGCGCGAGCAGGCCCCGGGGCTCACCCTCGGTCGCTCGCTGCTCATCTATATCGCGGGGCTCTCGATGTCGATCACTCCGGGCAAGGTGGGCGAGGTGCTGCGCAGCACGCTGCTGCGCGCGAGCGATGGCGTGCCGTTCACGCGCACCGCTCCGGTGGTGATCGCCGATCGCCTCACCGATCTCGTGGCGCTGGTGCTCCTCGCGGCGATCGGGGTAGCCGAGCGGCCCGAGTACCTGCCCGTGCTCGTGGTCACCATCGTGCTGGTCGGCCTCGGTGCGCTCGTGCTGGGCTCGCCGCGCTTGCTCGGCGGCGTGTTCGATCGACTGGCTCGCATCCCGCGACTGGCGGGCCTCGTGGCCAAGGGCCGACCGCTGGTCGACAGCAGCGTGACGCTGATGCGCCCGGGCCCGCTCGCGTGGCTCACGGTGCTGAGCGTGGCCGGCTGGGGGCTCGAGTGCGTGGGCTTCTGGCTGCTGGTCGATGGCTTCGCGGGGGTCGATGCCTCGCTGCGCACGTGCACGCTGCTGTGGTCGGCGGGCACCCTCGTGGGCGCGCTCAGCTTCCTCCCCGGCGGGCTCGGAGCCACCGAGGGCAGCCTGGTGGTCGCCACCACCCGCTTGGTGGGTGGCGCGACCCAGGCGGTCGCGCTCGCGGCCTCGTTGCTCGGACGGCTCGCCACCCTGTGGTTCGGCGAGCTCGTCGGCGGGATCGCGCTTGCGATCTTCTTGCGTGATCCCGCCGTGCGCCAGCGAGCGCTCGAGACCAAGGCCGAGGCCTAGCGCCGGCGTCGGCGTGCCAGGCCCAGCAGGCCGAGGCCCATCCACCAGGCGCTCGGCAGCTCGCGCTCGCCGGTGGTGCAGTTGCACCCGCCGCCGCCGTCCGTAACTCCGCCCGAGTCGGTGTCGCCGTCGGTCTCGGTCTCGGTCCCGGTCCCGTCGGCCGTCCCTGCGCTCAGCGTCGACGGACCCGAAGCTCCGCTGCCGCCGCCGCTGCCCTCCCCTGCGGTGTCGTCGAGCCCGGTGTCGGCCGCCCCAGTGGAGCCGGCCGAGGGAAGCGTGCAGTCGGCGTTGCACTCGTCACCATCGTCGGTGTTGCCGTCGTCGCACTCCTCGACCCCGTCCTGCACGATGCCATCGCCACATGCCGCGGCCACGCAGGTGCTCAGGCACTCGTCGTCGTCGTCGGTGTTGCCGTCGTCACACTCCTCGACGCCCGCGTGAACGAAGCCGTCGCCGCACGTCGCTTCCACGCACGAGCTCGGGCACTCGTCGGTGTCGTCATCGTTGCCGTCGTCGCACTCCTCCATCCCCTCCCAGATGAAGCCATCGCCGCAGCTGGCCGCGATGCACGTGCTCAGGCACTCGTCGGTGTCCTCGAGGTTGGCGTCGTCGCAGTCCTCGAACGGGTTGACCACGCCGTTTCCGCAGCACGTCACGGGCACCTCGATCATCGCCTCGGTCAGCGCCATGCCGTCGTCGAGCGCGACCTCGGCGTAGATGAACTGCGTCTCACCCATCGCCCGGCCCGGCGTGGGCCCGGTCTGCGTGAGATCGGTGATGGCGTAGTCGGCCACGCCATCCCCGTCCACGTCGATCTGGTCGTCGACGGTGGTGAACACGACCTGCGAGGTACCGGGGATGTCGTTGGCGTCGCACGCGAAGAACACCGTCTCGCGAAAGCCCCCGATGCCGGTGTAGCCCCAGCCGTAGGCGGCCTGGTCGAAGTCGCTGAGCGACACGAAGCGCAGCGTGGCCGGACCCGTGAGGATCACGCCGTCCACGATGTCACCCTCGCGCACCACGATCGTGCCGTTGTAGGCCACGAACTCGTCGATCGCGAACGCCCCGTTGGTGTCGCCGGTGAACATGTAGTTGCCGTTGGCGTTGATCGCCACCAGATCGAAGTTCTGCCACGCGTCGCCGCCACCCGTAGGGCCGTTCTCGCGCCACGCGAGCACGTCATCGACCCAGATGAACCCGTCGGCGGCCGTGCCACCCTCCATGTTGAGCACGTGGATGCGGTGCGCCCCGTCCTCGGAGACCTGGTAGAAGAAGTCGATGCCCGAGGCGTCGTCGTCGACGATGAACCCGTCGATCATGTCGCCACCCGCGAGCAACCGCTCGATCGAGGCCGCGGTGCCGTCGGGCGTGCGGTAGAACGCGCGGGTATCGGTACTTCCGTTGGCGTCGAGATCGACGCCCGCGACCCAGTAGATCGCTCCATCGGCGGTCATCGAGGCCCCGCCGTGGAACGAATAGACCGCTCCGGCGGCGAATCCCACCGCGGGCTGACCCACGGTCGCGAGCACACCCGCGTCGGTATAGAGCCCGTCGAGGCCATCGATGTCGGGGGCGTAGACGAAGTTGCCCGCGCCGTTGCTGTCCATCGTCTGCTCGACGGCGTCGAGCGTCTGCGCGAGGTCGTCACTGCCGACCCAGACCACGGAGTTGCCGAT
>JBFIJN010000541.1:0-5747 GCA_041600735.1 Nannocystaceae bacterium | reverse complement strand
CGAATGCCGCGCAGCGCATCGATCTCGCGGTCCCGCAGCACTTGGATCGTCTCGAACACCCCCGAGAACAGCGCGAGCTGCCCGAGCAGCCACCAGCCCGCCTCGTACCCGGGCGGCACCGCGACCGCGGGCATGGCCACGCCCCACGCCATCATCGCGGCCACGTCGAGGACCGGTCGTCGCTTGAGCCAGGCCGAGTAGGCCGCGCAGATCCCCGCGCCGAGCACCAGCGACCACCCGAGCCCGCCGCCCCACACGATCGCGAACCCACCCAGCAGCCCCAGCAGCCCCAGCTGCGCCCGCATGCCCGCCGCGCGGTGCGAGCTGAGGAAGGCCGTCTTCGCGCGATCCCTCGTGCTCGTGAGGAGATCGTCCTCGAGATCGAACCAGTCGTTGTTGAGATACACCAACAGGTTCAGCAGCACCCCGAACGCGGTGCGCACCAGCAGCTCGCCCGCCGGCAGGCGCAGCGCCAGCATGATCGCCACCGCGGCGGCGAGGTTGGCCATCTCGAGCCGCCGGAGCCGGTATCGCGCAACATCGAGGACGATCTCGAGCTCGGCGGGCATCCGCGTCGCGATGCTCCCACAACGCCGCGGCCGCGACCAGCGGGGGTCCGTTGCGGCCGACGCTGGCGAGCTACTGCTCGAGGCGCCGATAGACGTTGCGGATCTCGAACTCCGCCGGGTGCGGGGCAGGCACGCGGATGAACCCCACGCTGTCGACCTCGTCGATCGGCTCGCGCTCGATCCGACAGTCGGGCCCGCACGCCAGCGTCTCGAGCCAGTGATAGCGCAGCACCACGTCGCGCTCGGGGTCGCTGCCGCTCACCAGGATTCGATTCGTGTCCGCGGTGATCGTCCCGCGGCCCGCGGCGAACAGGCTCACGGGGGCACGCGCGCGGTAGATGCGAAAGTGCGAGACCGTCGCGACCTTCTCGAGCACCGGGCTCGTGTCCCACCACGGGGCCTGCTCCGCGGGCGTCGAGATGATCACCCAGCGCGCGCCATACTGGCGCAGGTACGCGTCGAGCTCCGCGGGCGGCGCGATCCCCTGCGGGCGACGACGAAAGAAATTCGCCCAGCTGTGATCGAGGTTCGTCCAGATGAACCCGCCCAAGATCTGCGCATCGGTCTTCCAGGTGAGCTGCTCGCCGATGTGCCAGCTCTCCACCAAGAAGCGCGCGGTGCCGTCGTCGTGCGCACGCACCCAGTCTGCGAGCTCGTCGTGGGTCCAGTCGCCGTAGCTGAAGTCGCCGTGCGGGCCGTAGCCCAGCCGCGTGTACCAGACGGTCTGGCCATCGAGCAGCTTGGCCGGCGGCGGCAGCGAGCGCGCGGTGAAGTAGAGCACGTCGCGCGAGAGGTGCTGCGCGGCCGGGACCGCGAGCACGGCGATCAGCGCCCAGGCCGGTCGCGAGATCCGACCCCACAGTCGCTCGCGCGTGGCCAGCTCCACGACGCCCGCCGCCGGGATGATCGCGAGGAAGCCCGTGGGCCCCACGTGGCGGTGCGGCTGGATGTTGGCGAAGAACGTGTAGCCGCCGAGGTAGGTGAGCACCAACAACACCGCGAGCCCCACCGCGAACGGGAGCGCGCGCGCGTCGGCGCGACGCCACCACGCGACGGTGCCCACGATGCCCCCCGCGAGCAGCAGCAGGCGAAATCCGGTGCGATTGCCCACCACGCCCTGCGCCGCCGGGTCGCCCACGAGCCCGAACAGATCCCAGATCAACGAGTCGAGCGTGGTGCGCCCGAACATCGTCGAGTCGAGGATGTAGTGCCAGAACTGCAGCGCGTTGAGCAGCCACCACGCGTTCACCAGCACCGTGAAGCCGGCGATCGCCCACACCACCGCGTGCTCGCGCCGCCCCAAGCCCCGCGCGTGGCGCAGATAGAGCGCCGCCATCGGCCCCACCAGCACGAAGAACGTGTACGGGTGCACCAGGTGCGCCAGCGCCATCGAGATCGCGCACAGCACCGCGTGCCGCGGCCGTCGCTCCTCGGTCCAGCGGTAGAACGCGGCGAGCGGCAGCAGGAACAGATAGCCCGCGAACGCATAGGCGATCATGCCCACGAACCACTCCCAGTGGTTCCACGAGTCGAAGTACCAGTAGAGCACCGCCGCGCCGCCGGCCAGCAGCGCCGCCCCGCGCGAGAGCCCGAACAGCCGCGCCGACGCATAGACCACCGGCGACACGCACACGTGCGCGAGCACGACGAACAGGTTGAACGCCAGTCCCTTCGAGACCCCCAGCGACACGAGCGCCCATGTGAAGATCTCCCAGCCCTTGTTGTCGGCGTCGAAGATCGTGCCGTTGGGAAACCCGGCCAGGTGCTGCACGTCGTAGACCCACGCCTGGCCCCACCCCTGCAGCCCCTCGAGCACCCGCCACACCTGGGAGACGTGGGTGTCGAAGTCGAAGCCCGAGGCCGGCACATCGCTCAGCAGGCGCGCGCCGCCGAAGTAGGCCAGCAGCCCCAGCGGGCCCACGAACACCAGCGCCGCCGCCAATGCCCAGAGCACGCGTCGCAACACGCGTTGCAGGGCAGCGGCGCTGGCCGACATGCGCGAAGGCTACTACGGGCGGCGCGCGGGCGCGGCTGGCCTCACGGGCTCTCGCCGGGCAGCCGGTCCGGGGCCGTACAGCGGTAGATGAACGAGCCGGGCGCGGTGGTCAGCGACCACTGCGGCGTGGCCGAGGTGCGCTCGTCGATCTCACGGATCCGCGAGTAGATCGCCTGCGGTCCCAGCTCGAGGTCGATCGAGGAGTCCGTCACCAGGATGCTCCCGTCGGGCAGTCGATCGGCGTCGCCAGCGATGATCGAGATGAAGTCCTCGGCCTCGTCCTCCCACACCTGCGCCGCGGTCATGGCCGCGGCATCCACCGCGTAGCGCACCGCTCGCGAGGTCTCGAGCGCATCCTCCACGTTGGGGTTGCCGAGCCCGTTGTCGTAGAGCAGCAGCGTGCCGTCGGCCTGCCACTGCGGCGAGTGCTGGTGGTACGGCCACGTGCCGCCGGTGAGCGTGAAGTCGCCCTCCTCGCCAAACCGCCACTGCACGTCGCCAGTGGCCCGATCGATGGAGACCAGCCAGTCCTGGTGCCGCATCGAGAACAGCACCGTGTCGGCCGCCGTGTCGTAGACGATCCCGTTGCCGTGGGTCCAGTCGTACGCATTCTCGAGCGTGTCGGGGTCGAAGATGAGCTCATCGAAGCCCTCGCGCCGCCGCTGCGGGTCGAGGTGATCGAACGCGTCCCACTCCCACACGATCTCGCCGGTGGGGGTGAGCTCCACCAGCAGGTCGCCGGCCACGTGCACGAGCCCGAGGTCGGGGTAGTCGATGTCGCGGAACGCGTAGCTCAGCGCGAGGAAGTTGCCGCTGTCGAGCTCGATCACGTCGTGATGCAGCCCGGGAAGCCCGAGCGCGGTCGACGAGAGCTCGACCAGCTCCACGCCCATCTCGTCGATCACGTAGATCGAGTAGTCGCGCAGGAACAGCAGCGTGCCGTCGGGTCGCAGCTCGACCCCGGCGTACACCGACGGCGGGCCGATCACGCCGTCGCTGCGCCCGATGTGCCAGCGCGTGACGCCCTCGGTGTCGAGCACGAACAGCGAGGCGGGCGCGCGTGGATTGAGCGCGAGCAGGTCGAACAGCACGTAGCCCCCGTAGCCCTCGCCGCTGCCCTCGATGGCGAACGAGGGCTGGAACCCAGAGAGCGGGGCCTCGGTTCGCACCATCACCTCGCCGCTGGCCATGCCACCGTCGGCCGCCTGCACCGACCACGCGAGCTCGTGGAGCGTTGCCGGAGCGAGGCCGCGCACGCGCACCCAGGTCTCCCCGGGCGCGCCCGCCACGGGGCCGAAGCGCACGCCGGGATCGCTCGTGTGCTCGATGACCGCGTCGAGCTCGGGGGCCGAGAACGCGACGTCGATCACCATGGGTTGGTTGGGATAGGTGTACGTCTGCACCTGCACCTCGAGCGGCGGCGTTCCGCTCGAGCTGCTCTCGTCGAGGCCAGTGAGGGTCGTGTCACCCTCGTCGACGGTATCGCCCATCGTCGTCGCGGCGGTGGTGCCCTGCGTGGTGCCTTCCGCGGCAGAGTCGGTGGCGACGGGCGGCGAGTCGTCACCGCAGCCCGCTCCGGCGAGCGCGGTCGCCAGCCCGCAGCGTGCGACCCACGAGTGACCAAGGGACCAAGCCATGCGCCGACTCTACCAGGGCGCAACTCTGGTGCGCGAGATCGCGCTGGGCCGCTCGGATGGACGCAGGAGAGCTCGAGGTCCGGGACTCTTCGCCGCTCACGAGGCGGGTGGCAGCACGATCGACTCGCGGTAGGGACCACGGCTCACCACCAGCACGCCCTCGCTGACCGCGAACGTATAGAACCGCCCGTCCCAGGGGTTGCGCGGGCGCTCGCCGAAGCGCAGCGCGAGCTCGGCGGTGCTCGGGTCGCGGCCGAGCGTGGCCCGCAGCTCGAGCGCGCGCACGGTGGCGAGCACGCTCGTGCGTAGGTCGATGAGCCGCCCCACCCGGTTGAGCCGATCGGCGACGAGCCGCATCCGCACGCCGGTGGGCGGGTGCAGGCCGTCGAGCGAGAACATCGGCTCGGCCGCGCGCTGCAGGCTCTTGCCCAGCGGTCGCCGGGCGCAGTCATCGACGAGCGCGTCATGGGTCTCGCGCACCGCCTGCCACTCGGCGCGGCCGAGCTTGCCTGGCCACGGCGATCGCCAGGCTCGCATCGCGTTGCCGAGGCCATAGCGCTGCGCGACGGCCTCGCGCTCGCGCAGCTCGAAGTGCACGCGAAAGCCGCTCACCGCGAGCGCGAGCAGGTCGTGGCGGAGTGCCGCGCAGATCACCGGCTGGGTCATCTCCGTCGCGTCCACCGCCTCCACCAGCCGCGTCAGCGTGGCGGAGTCGGGCGGATGGCGCTCGAGCCACGGCGAGATCATGCGCAGCACGTCGACCAGCGTGAGGTACTCGGCGAAGCCAAAGCCCACGGGCTCGCGATAGAGCGTGAGCGCGTCGATCACATGAGCCCAGCCCTCGGAGGTCTCGCCGCGCTCAAGCAGCACCCTGGCCTTGAGCACGTAGAGATTGGCCACCAGCCCCAAGACTTCGAGGAAATCGGGCTCGCGCTGCGGATCGGCGCGCACGAAATCCTGGATGACGCAGCGGTAGTCGTCGGCGTGGTGCAGCAGCGGGTACGCCATCATGCGCTCGTGCAGCTGCGTTGGCGGCGGGGTCTCGAACTCGCGGATCCGTGCGCGGAGATCGTGGGCCAGCCACACCATCTCGCTGCGCGCCTCGATCTTCGCCGCCCGGTCGCGACACGGCACGGGGGCCCAGCCGCTGGGGGCGGCCCGCAGGCGCTCGTAGAATTCGTCGGCGATCTGGGGGTCGGGTCGAGTCCCGCAAGCGCACGCCACCAAGGCCGCGACGATCAGCCCGCCGCGCATCATTCGGGGTACGTGTGCACCCATGGCGAGTTGGTGGCCGCGTTGCCCGTGCTCGTGGTGCCGCCGTCGCTCTCGTTCACCGCGGGCCCAGCGAGGCCGCAGCCGAGGAGCCCGCTGAGGGCGGCGACGACGGTTCGCATGGGCATCAGGGTGCCGCGTTGGCTCGGGAGCTGCAGGGCTTAAAGTAAAAAACCCTTGGCACCGGGGGAGGTACCAAGGGAGGGGTCGGGGTTTTCTACAGCTCGGAGAGTGGGCCGAACGCCGGGGGAGACATCGTGCCCGCCGAGCTGT
>JBFIJN010000540.1:0-5772 GCA_041600735.1 Nannocystaceae bacterium | reverse complement strand
GGGCTCAACCGGCAGATCCGCCGCATGTGCGAGGTGTTCGGCTACCACGTGCGCAAGCTGGAGCGGATCCGCATCAAGCACATCCAGCTAGGAAAGCTGGCCAACGGGCGCTGGCGCAACCTGACGCCGGACGAGGTGCAGGGGCTGGCGCCGCCGCCCGAGCGACAGGGGCGCTGGCAGCCGGGGCGGGGCTAGCTCGCGCGGGGGACTAGCCGAAGCGCTCGGCGAGCCACTGGGCGACCACCTGGATCTCCGGCTCGCTCACGCTGTGCTCGATGGGGAACGCGTGCCAGCGCAGGTCGGCCTCGGGCAGCTGGGCCTGCATGAAGTCGAACGCCTCGCGGCCGAGCTCGATGGGCAACAGCGGGTCGTGAGTGCCGTGGCAGAACAGCATGGGCGTGCGGCGGTTGGCCTCGCTGCGCTCGGCTTCGAAGTGGCGGGTCAGCACGCGGTAGCCCGAGAGGAGGATGAGCCCGGCGAGCGGCTCGGCGTGGCGCAGGCCCACGTGCAGGGCCATCGCCGCGCCCTGCGAGAACCCGGCGAGCACGATCTGATGGGCGGGCACGCCGCGGTCCTTCTCGCGCTCGATGAGTGCCTCGATGAGCACGGTGGAGCGGCGGATGTCGGCCTCGCTCTCGCGATCGGGGCTGCTGCGATCGAGGCTGAGGATGTCGTACCACGCGGGCATCACGAAGCCGCCGTTGAGGGTGACCGGCTGCACCGGGGCGTGCGGGAACACGAAGCGCAGCCCGGGCTGCCGCAGCATGGGCACGATGGACTCGAAGTCGTGACCATCGGCGCCGAGGCCATGCAACCAGATCACCGTGCCGCGCTGGGCCGTGGACTGCGGCTCGATCTCCACACAAGGAAGGACCTTCGTCATCGCGGCCGCGATGTAGCACAGGCGGCGGCCACGACTTGGTGCCAGCGCGAGTCGGGCTGCGCGGGGGCGAGGCGCTCGGCGAGCGCGAGGGCCTCGTCGCGGCGGCCGGCGCTGCACAGCGCGCGCAGCCGGGTGGAGCGGGCCTCGTCGAGCAGCAGACCGCGCGGAAACTCGGCCTGGTGGGCGTCGAGCACGGCGAGGGTCGTGTCGAGGTCTCCCTCACGCAGGGCCTGGCGGGCGCTCTCGAGCAGCCGCGTCTCGGCGGCGAGCGAGCTCTCGGCGTTCGCGGGGGTCGGGTCCGCGAGCGGGGCTGGATCGGCGACGCTTGGTCGTCGGGCGCTCGGACGAGGGGTGCGTGCGGGCTCGGTCACGAGATCGACCCGCAGCGGTTCGAGAACCACCGGAGTCTCGGTGCCGCTCGCGTTGTCGACCCCGGCCGCGGCGGTGGGCTGCACGATCGTGGGCTCGCCGGGGGCATCGAGCTCGTGTGGCGTGGAGGTCATCGGATCCGGGCTGGGCGTGACGGGGGCTGCCGTGACCGCGACCGCGACGACGGCCGCCACCCCCACGAGGCCGAGCACGGCCGCCGGTACCGTCCAGGCTCCGGCGCTCGAAGACAGCGCGAGCGTCTCCCAGCCGGGCAGCAGCGGCGCGGCGCCCTGCTCGATGCGCACGGCCAAGGCCGCCAGCGCGGCCTTGCGACGGGGTGCGGGCGGTCGCTCGTTGGCCGCCTGCTCGAGCAGCGGTCGCGGGCGCAGCCGCGCCACGCGAAGATTGCCCTGCTCCTGCGCCTGCATGCGGCGCAGCTCGGAGCCGAAGCGCTCTCGCGCCAGCCGCAGGCGCGAGTGCACGGTGCGGGGGTTGACGCCGAGGATCCTCGAGATCTCGGGCACCTTCACCCCCTCGAGCTCGGCGAGCACGAAGACGGTGCGCTTGGCCGTGTCGAGCCCGTCGAGCAGCTGGTCGACGAGCTGCGCGGCCTCGAGCTTGGAGAGCGCAGCCTCGGGATCGGCGCTGCCGGTGGCATGCAGCTGGGCTCCGGCCTTGTCGCGTCGGGCGGCCTCGCGCCGCGCGCTGCGGCGCCGCGTGGACGCCACGCGCACGGCGACGGCGTAGATCCAGGTGCGAAGCGCGGCGCGAGCCTCGAGCTCGGGGAGCCGGCGGAACACGACCAAGAACGTCTCCTGCACCGCATCGTCGAGATCGGAGTCGGGCACGCCGCAGTGACGCAGCACTCTCCACACGTAGCGCGCGTGTGCGCGATACACGGTGGCGAGGGCCGCGGCGTCGCGGTCCTGGGGAGCATCGAGGGTGCGGCTGCCGTCGGGCACGCGGATTCCTTCTTACCCCTGGTTGGTGCCGCCGATCGCCGGGCTCATCAAGGTTTTCGCGATCTCTTGCGCGAGGTGTGGAGCTGGACCCCCACCAGGCCCCGTAGCGCCCCGGACCCCGCGGTCCACGGCTCGGGCCCGCCGTCGATCGCGAAGCGCGGGCGATAGAGCGAGACCACCCCCTCGAGCGCAAGCCACAGCGATACACGTGAGGTGACGCCCACCGCGATGCCCGGCTCGAGCACGGCGCCCACCCAGGTCTGGCGGCCGGAGCTCGCGCTCGCCAGATCGCGGCCGGTGCCGCGGCCGAGCATCGCGCCTACGTCGGCGCCCGCGCACAGGGGCACGCGCACGCGTCCCCGCACCAGCTGCGGGCACACGCGCACGCCTCCGCTCACGAGCTGAACCTCGGCGCTCGCGTCGCGCAGGGGATCGAAGCGGATGCGCTGGGGCGCCCAGTACTCGGCCACCGCGCGCACGTGCAGCCGCGACGTACCGAGGAAGGGGGCGAGCGACAGGCCCACGCCGGCGCCCGGGAACAAGAGGCCGCCCACGCCCGCGCCGAGCCGCACCCCGAGCTCGAGCGCCTCGTCGGAGGGGCGCGCTCGTGGGTGCGCCGGAGTGGGGCGGGGGGCAGGACGATCGCTCGCGCCCGCTCGCGCGCGCGGCGACACCAGCGTCTCGCGCGGCGGACTCGAGGGCTCGGGCACCTCCGCCGCGGGGATCGTGGCAGGGCCGTCGATCGCTTCGGCGACCGCGAAGGGATCGAGGCTCACCGCGATCACCACGGCCATGGCTCGTGCGAGCACGTGGCAGTCGTCGGCCTGCAAGCTCCGCGCAGACTCGGGGTCGTCACCCTCGAGCGCGAGCGTGCCTTCGAAGCCTCGACCGCGGGCCATGATCTCCGCGCGGACCCGCAGCCGCACGTCCGCAGCGGGCACGAGTCGCGCGATCGAGCGGCGTACCTCGTCGCGCTCGGGGCAGCCGACCGGCGCGCGCCAGTCGAGCTCGATCGCCTCGTCGCCCGCCGCCGGGGCAGGCGCGAGGCCGAGCATCAATGCCGCAACGATGCCGTGAACGAGCACGTGGGGCGGCTCAGGGCAGGGCGCGCAGCAGGGTGGCCGTCTCGGATCCGCCGCCCGCGACCGCGAGGTCGGGGACACAGTCGCCGTCGGCATCTTCGATCGCCACGCCTCGGGGATCGAGGACGGCGTGCTCGGCGACGACCTCGACGCTGCCGCCGACGAGATCGAGCACGAACAAGGCATCGAAGTTTGGACTCGACAGCACGGCCTCCGCATCGCCGTCCCCATCGAGGTCAGCTGCGCTCACGTAGCTCGCGAAGCTCGGGAGCACCAGCGAGGGTCCGAGCGACAGGACCCCGCCGTCGTTGACGAGGAGCCCGGCGTCGCCCCACACGGCAAAGACGTCGAGATCTCCGTCGCCGTCCGCGTCGCCGGTCGCGATCGCCACGGGCGAGCCCGGCAGCGGGAGCATGCGGGCCGCCCCGAAGTTGGTGCCGCCCAGGCCCGGCAACACCGTGAGCCCGGCCGGCTGATAGTGGACCACGATGACATCGAGGTTGCCGTCGTCGTCCAGATCGGCCAGCGCGCTGTCGCGGCAGTAGCTCGCATCGATCGACAACATTCCGCCATTCGACAGCTCTCCCGTGCCGAGACCGAGGCCCACCCGCACGTAGCAGTCCTGCAGCACGATCGCGTCGAGATTGCCGTCCTGGTCGATGTCGCCCACCGACACCGCACGACCGACGCCCTGACCGAAGCTCGACGACACCATCTCGAAGCTGCCGCCGCGGCCGTTGAGCAAGACCCGGGCCGTCGCACCTTCCCCGACCATGATCGGATCGAGCACGCCGTCGCCGTCGAAATCGCCCGCGGCAATGTCGTACGCGTCGTCGAGCCCGCTCTGTTCTTCGAGCATGACATCGACCCCAGAGACATTGCGTGCGACCTCCATGCCACCGTTGATTCCCGCCACCGCGACGGCCAGATCGATGGTTCCGTCGCCGTCGAAGTCACCGAGCACCGCGGCCTCGGGATCGGAGTCGCTGACCCACCGATTCGGAGGATACGGGGCGCCCACGCCGTCGCCCAGCATCGTCACGGCCACGTTGCTGTCCTCGCCGATCGTCGCGATATCCAGCCGGCCATCGCCGTTGATGTCGCCGAGCGCCATGCGCTCCACCTGTCGACCGATGTGGCTGCGCACGCCCACGAAATTCCCGAGGCCGTCGTTCTCGTAGACCATGGCCTCTTCGAAGCCCACGGTTGCGAGGTCGATGTCGCCATCTGCGTCGAGGTCGGCGACCTGCAGGCCCTCGGGCGAGTACCCGGCGATGTCGATCTCGTGCTCGATCGAGAGGTTGCCCGCGCCGTTGTTCTCCAGCCAGAAGAACAATAGGTCGACCCCGCGAAAGCCGACGACGTCGAGGTCGCCGTCGCCGTCGAGGTCGGCCGCGCGCGCATAGTCTACGGTGATCGCGTCGCCGTACTCCTCGTAGGCCGCGAACATCCCGTTGCCCTGGTTGCGCAGCAGCTTGACGTCGGCGGTCGTGGTCGGGTCTCCGGTTCCCACGACGAGATCGACATCTCCGTCGCCATCGAAATCTCCGGCATCGATCGACCACGCCTGCCACGTGCTCACCACCTGGGCGAGCGCCAGAGCCCCCGTGCCGTTGTTGTGCAGCACGCTGACGCTCTGCCCCTGGAGATTGGCGGTGGCGACGTCGAGATCCCCGTCGCCGTCGAGGTCGACCACGACCAGCTCGTACGAGAGCCCGCCCGAGTCGTCCTCGAAGTGACCGAGGTGGGTCAGCGTACCGGAGCCATCTCCGAGGTACACATTGATGCCGTTGGTGACGAGATCGAGGTGCCCGTCGCCGTTGATGTCGGCCAGTCGTACCGTCGACGGGTGCAGGTCGACGTCGATCGTCGAGTGCACGGGTCGGCGCCAGTCACCCGCGCTCAGCATCACCTCGATCTGCTGCGGGCCGAACATCGCGACCGCGATGTCGCCAAGCCCGTCCTCATCGAGGTCACCCACCGCGACTCCGTAGGGCTCGTCCGGCAGCAGGTGGATTCCGTTCTGGTCGTAGTGCAGCTGGGGGTTGGAGAGCTCGCACTCGGTGGGACCGCCCGTGTCCGTGTCCGTGTCCGTGCCGTCCGTCGCGGTCGAGTCCGCGGTGCCCATGGTTCCATTGCTGTCCGTCGACGCGTCGGTGCCGCTCGTGGCCGCGGTCGCGTCGCCCAGGGTGCCGCTGTCGTCGTCCGTGGCGTCCGTGGCGCTCGTGCCATTCGAGCCCCCGCCCGCGCCTCCGCCGCACGCGAGGGCCGTGCAGATCAACAGCAGCCCTGCGCCCTGCCTCGGCCCGATCCTCGCTCGGCTGGTCGCGGACCCGCGTTTCGTCGGGCGCGCGGAGTCCCGCAACGTAGGTCTCCTGCACACCCGGGCAACGACATGGAGCTGCATCACGTCGATGGTAGTCCGAGAGCTCGCGTATCGGATGCGTGCTCGATGACCCTCCTCGTGAGATCCCCG
>JBFIJN010000539.1:0-5777 GCA_041600735.1 Nannocystaceae bacterium | reverse complement strand
GCCCAGCCAGTGAGACACTCCCGCTCGTGCGGATCGCCGCTCTCTCCGACTTCCACATCGGCTCCCGTCACCACACCGACGGGTTCCGCCACGACCTCGCTCGCTTCGCTCGCTTCCTCGATCGCCTCGAAGCCGATCACGACGCAGTGGTGCTGCTCGGCGACATCTACCAGACCGATCACGCGCTCGTCCCCACCTCCGCGGCCGCGCGTCGCATGCTCGAGCGCGCGCGCGAGCGCGTGCCCGAGCTCGCCGAGCGCTTCGCTCGCGCCCCCTACGTGCACGTGCACGGCAATCACGACGCCATCGCAGCCACCCTCGGCGCACCCGAGCACGTGCGCCTCGGGGAGCGCTTCTCCACCCTGTTCATCCACGGCCACCAGTTCGATCCGATCGCCGTGCGCGCGCAGTGGGCCGCGGATCTCGGCACGTGGAGCACCGGCCGCTTGCGCGCGTTGGGCCTGCGGCCGCTCGCGTGGTGGCTCGAGCAGCGCGACGTGTCGATCAAGGATCGGCGCTTTCGCGGGCCGCAGGGCCCGTACGCTCGTGGCGCGCAGCGCTTGGTGCACGAGCACGCCGCGCCGATCGTCGTGATGGGTCACACCCACTGTCCGGGTATCACGCCGCTCGCTCACGGCGTGATGGTGAACACCGGCACGTGCAGCGGGGGTCGCACGATGTGGGTGAGCATCGACAGCGAGCGCGGCTCGATCGAGGTGCACGGCAGCGGCGAGGTGCAGCGCTACGAAGCGCCTGCGGCGTGGGCTGCGGTCGACGACGCCCCGTAGTCGTCGCAAGTGTGGGGTGGAGCCCCGAGCTTTCGCCTGGGCGCGCACGCGCGGGGCTGCTAGTAGTGTCACGATGCGTCGACGCATCGCCAAGGTGTTGCTGGCGAGCGGCCTGGCCTGCAGTCCGGTGGCCAGCGAGCCTCTCACTGCGCCGGCTCCCTCGCCGATCGTCGAGGCCCCCGCACCAGTCGTGGTGACGGCAGTGGTCGAGCCCACGCCGAAGCCCGTCGAGCCCGAGCCCGAGCCCGAGCCCGAGCCCGAGCCCGCGCTCGACAAACCATGGGGCCCGGGCGACGAGCGCCGCATCCTCGCGGTGCAACCATTCGTCGCCGACGCCGCGGCCGAGCACGAGGTCGATCCCTACCTCGTCAACGGTCTCATCTGGGTCGAGAGCAACTTCAAGACCAAGGCCAAGAATCGCAGCGGCGCGCGCGGGCTGATGCAGCTGATGCCCAAGACCGCCAAGGCCCTCGGCCGCGCGCTGCATCGGCCGGCGAAGGTGTACGACGCGGAGTTCAACGTGCACGCGGGCACGTTCTACTTGTCGCGACAGCTGCGACGCTTCGCGGGCGACGAGCGACTAGCCTTGGCCGCCTACGCGCGCGGGCCCGGCAAGGTGCGCGGGTGGATCGAGAACGACGAGCCGCTGCCCGCTTCGGTCGAGGGCTTCGTGTCGAAGGTCCAGCACGCGCGCGCGGTGTTCGAGGCGATCGGCTGGCCCGAGGCCGAGACACCCGACGACGGCGACGGACCCGCCGACGCATCGGACACCCCCTAGCCCTCGAGTGAGCGCATGGGCCGGTCGGTCTGCTCAGCGGATCCCGTGCGCGCGCAGTTCCGGAGCCGCATGGTTCCTCGCGGAGCTAGGGCTCGCGCGAGGACCTGGACCCACCGCGGCGAGGACCTGTCTGAGCACGGACGGGATCCGCTGAGCGGGCCGACCGGCCCATGCGCTCACTCGAGGGCGAGCGACCCGGCAGATCTCCCCGTCCGGGAAACAACGTACGCGCAATTTCCGCACGCAGATTTCGCCGTTGTTCCTAGCTCGAGCCAGAGGATCTGTGGGCTATGCCGGCTTCGGTGGGCTCCTCTCGTGTATGCTCGGCGAGATGCGACGCGGGCGGTTTCATTCCTTGTCTTCATTGAGTGCGGGTGTGTTCGGGCTGCTGCTGGCCGTGGGCTGCGGCGGCAAGGAAGACGCCAATGACATGACCGGTGCGGAGGAGGGGCCGCAGGACACCGGCACCAGCGACCAGCCCGATCCCACGACGCCGATGCCCATGGACACCGGCGTGATGACGACCACCATGCCGATGGACGACACCGGCGACGCGACCGGCAGCGTGTTCATCATGAACCCCGACGGCGGCGGTGCGGCCAACGAGTGCGACGTGTGGGCGCAGGATTGCCCGCAGGGCGAGAAGTGCATGCCGTGGGCGAACGACGGCGGCGACTCGTGGAACGCGACCCGTTGCTCGCCGATCGACGCGAGCCCCGGTCAGCCCGGCGACACGTGCACGGTCGAGGGCAGCGGTGTGAGTGGCATCGACGATTGCGACATCGCCGCGATGTGCTGGGACGTCGACGGCAAGACCAACATGGGGATCTGCGTGGGCTTCTGCGAGGGCACCGAAGACGCCCCGTTCTGCTCCAACCCCGACGAGGGCTGCTCGATCAGCAACGATGGCGTGCTGATCCTCTGCCTGGCCAAGTGCGACCCGCTGCTCCAAGACTGCCCCGAGGGCTCGGCCTGCTATCCCGAGGACAACGGGTTCTTCTGCTCGCCCGATGCATCGGGGCCCGATCTCGGCGCGATCGGGGATCCGTGCGAGTACATCAACGTCTGTGATCCCGGCGGTTGGTGTGCGGCCGCGGAGGTCGTGCCCGATTGCGCGGGCGCGATCGGCTGCTGCGCCGCCTTCTGCGACGTCACCGACCCCGCGGCAGAGTGCCCGGCCGGCACGGAGTGCACGCCCTGGTACGAGGACGGCACGGCCCCTCCCGGCGGCGAGGACATCGGGGTCTGCATCGTGCCGCAGACCTGAGGCTCCTCTAGCCTCGCGCGACCTGGTCCCCGTGCGCTGCGGCGCGCGGGACCGGGCGCTTCGTCGTTGGCGTGTGTTAGGGTGGCCACCCGCGATGACCACCTCGAGCGTGCTCGCAACCGACGCGTACAAGTTCTCGATGGCCCAGGCCGGCTTCCCGCTGCGCCGCGAGACCTTCTACCTCTCCTTCCGCTTCGGCGGCTTCCACTACGTGCCGTTCGACCTGGCGGCGACGGTGCGCAGGCTGACCGCGGGGCTCGAGCCCACCGCGGCGGATCAGGCGTTCGCGCGCGCGCACGGCTACGGGCTGAGCGACGCGATGGAATCGGCGCTCTCGCAGGGCAATGCGCTCGAGATCCAGGCCGTGCCCTCGGGGAGCTGGGTCTACGAGCGCGAGCCGATCCTCACCGTCACGGGCCCCAGCTTCTTGGTCTCGTGGCTCGAGCCAATGCTGCTGTGGCTCAACTATCCGATCCAGCTGGCCACCGCGCTCAAGCAGCCGGGGCCGCGTCCCGAGGGCCTGCTGCACGCGACCTGTGCGGAGCATGCCGCGATCATCGAGTCGGTGGCCGAGGCGGTCGGGCTCGGGGGGCGCGTGGAGGTCACGCGCGAGGACGAGGCCTACCGCGAGGGCGTGCGCGCGCGGGCGCGCTCGCTGGTCGCCGCGGTGAGCGGTGATGGCTCGCGGCTGTTCGAGGTGGGCATGCGCTCGGCCGTGTGCATGGAGCAGCACCGCATCGCGCTCGAGGCCTGCCGCGACGAGGGCATCACGCAGACCAGCAACGTGCAGCTCGCCCAGACGCTGGGGATGACCCCGGTGGGGACGATGGGGCACGAGCACGTGCAGCGCTGGGGGGCCGACCTGCCCGCGTTCCGGGCCATGCGAGACATGCGGGTGACCGCACCGAGCTACCTGCTCGATACCTTCGACACCATGGGCGTGGGCATCACCGCGGCCGTGCACGTGATGCGCGAGCGCGAGCACGCGTGCGCGATCCGCTACGACTCGGGCAACAAGTACATCCAGTACCTCCACGCCAGCGAGCTGCTGCGCGAGAGCAAGCTCCAGCCCGCGCACGTGCTCGAGGACAGCCTCGACGACGAGGCCACCCGCTACTTCGAGCGCCTGCGCGAGTTCACCAGCTGGCCCGCCGAGGCGCAGGTGTATGGCTTTGGTGGGTTCCTGGTCGCGCGGCCGATGACCAACCCGCTCACGCGCGATCGGGTGAGCGCGGTGTTCAAGCTGAGCGAGACCGCCGGCGAGCCGCGCATGAAGTTCGGCAACGAGGCCGCCTCGGGCAAGCGCAGCGTGCCGGGCCGCCCCGTGGTCTGGCGGCGGGTGCGAGGGCGCGGTCCGATCGGCATCATCGGCCAGGCCGGCGAGGCCGTGCGCGAGAACTACGTGGATCTCAGCAGCAACCCCGAGGCGCTCGAGCAGCTGAGGCTGTGCAACGTGCTCGACCTGCAGCGCGCGATGGCGACGCCGGCCGACGAGCGGCAGGTCGAGCTCTCGCCCGCGACCCGCGGTCTGGTGCAGCGGCTCACCCTGTCGAGCGAGCCGGGCTGACCGGCGGTCGGCTACCCTTGCGGGGATGGCCGAGTCGGTCGAGTACGAAGACGTCGAGGCCGGGTACCTCGAGCAGCGCCAGCTCCAGCGCTCGGCGGGCCCGCTGCTGCTGTGGGGCCTGGGCGTCGGCTATGTGATCTCGGGCGACTTCTTCGGCTGGAACTTCGGCCTCAACGCGGGCGGCTTTGGCGGGCTGCTCATCGCCACCGCGATCATGGCCACGCTCTACGTGACGATGATCTTCTCGATCGCCGAGCTCGCGACCGCGATCCCGGTGGCGGGAGGGCCCTACGCGTTTGCTCGCCGCGCGCTCGGCCCGTGGGGCGGCTACGTCACCGGGCTCGCGGTCACGATCGAGTACGTCGTGGCGCCCGCGGTCATCGCCACGGGCATCGGCGGCTACGTGGCCGGCATGTTCGCGGCACCGCCCGCGTGGGTCGAGCCGGTGGTGCCCGTGGTCGCCTACGTGCTGTTCGTGGGCGTGAACCTGCTGGGCTCCCGCACCTCGCTGCGGCTCTTGCTCGGCATCACGCTGCTCTCGGTGCTGGTGCTGCTCGTGTGGGCGGTCGCGGTGCTGCCCCATGTGCAGTGGTCGCGGCTCTTCGATGTCGCGCCCGATCCCGGCGGCTCGCGCTGGCTCCCGCACGGCTGGGCGGGCGTGCTCGCGGCGCTGCCCGCTGCGGGCTGGTTCTATCTGGCGGTCGAGGGCGTGCCGCAGGCGGCCGAGGAGACTCGCGACCCCGCGCGCGACCTCCCTCGCGGGATGATCGCCGCGATGCTCTCGCTGGTGGTGCTCTCGTTGGTGGTGCTCTCGCTCGCCCCGGCAGCCGCAGGCACCGCCCAGCTGGCCCACAGCGCCAATCCGCTGCCCGCCGCGATCGAAGCGGTGAGCGGTCGCGGAACGATCTACTGGATCACCACCGTCGTTGGCCTCGCGGGTCTGGTGGCGAGCTTCTTCGGCATCATCTTCGCGTACTCGCGCCAGATCTTCGCGCTCTCGCGGGCCGGCTACTTCCCGCGCTGGCTCTCGCGCACCAACCACAACCGGGCGCCACACTGGGCGTTGGTGGTGCCGGCGGGGGTGGGCTACGGCACGCTCCTCGTGGTCGATGCGTTCAATACCGGAGACGTGGCCACCGCCGACTTGTTGATGCAGGTAGCGGTGTTCGCTGCGCTGCTCTCCTACGTGGTGATGATGGTCAGCCACATCGTGCTGCGCCGTCGCGAGCCCGAGATGCCGCGCCCGTATCGCACGCCCGGCTACCCGGTGACCCCCGTGGTGGCGCTCGTGCTCGCGCTGGTGGCGATGAGCTCCACCCTGTTCTACGGCGAGGGCGCGTGGATGGTCGTGATCGGCGCGGCGGCCATGATGGGGGT
>JBFIJN010000538.1:0-5784 GCA_041600735.1 Nannocystaceae bacterium | reverse complement strand
GTGCTGCGCGCATCCACCACGGCCGGCACGTGGGCGCCCTCCATGCCTTCGAACAGGGCCGCGAATGCCCGCTGGTTCCCGGCCTCCTCGAGGTAGTCGCACTCCTCGAGCACGCGGTCGCGCAGCTCGTCGACCAGGCCGGCGCCATCGATCCCGGTGCCCATGGTGCCCAGGCGCCCGAGCACGCCGGCGGTCTTGAGGTCGGAGCGCAGCGCCTCCTCGATCCCGGGATACTGGATCTTCACCGCCACGGGCCGGCCTTCGAAGTGAGCGCGGTGCACCTGGCCGATCGAGGCGGCCGCAAACGGCTGGGGCTCGAGCCCCTCGAACAGCGCGTCGGGCTCGCCGCCCAGCTCCTGGCGCAGCACGGCTTCGACCTGCGCATACTCCATGGCGGTGGTGCTGTCTTGCAGCTTGGTCAGCACGCGCTGAGCCTCGGGGGGCAGCGCGCCGGGCATGTAGCTGGCGATCTGTCCCAGCTTCATCACCAGGCCCTTGAGCGCGCCCAGCTCCTTGACGAGCTTGCCGGCGGCCGCGACCGCATCGGAGTCGTCGATCGCGGGGGTGTCGGGCCCGGCGGGGGGGTCCTCGCGATCGGAGCCGCGGCCGAACAGCGTGCGCCTGGCGAAGCCCAGCCCCACGCGCGAGGCGAGACCCACGGTGACCATGGTGCGCTTGCGAAAGCCGCGAGCCAGCGCGCGCAACGGGACGTCGTCGTCGTCGGGATCATGCGTCATGGGATCGCCGCAGGATGCCACAGATGCCCGCGAGACCCCGGGAATAGCCCGACCCCGGTCGAGCGTCGGCCCGCGCCATGCCCGAATCACCCCAGAAACCAACCCCCTCTCCCCGTCGTGGCCAGGTCGACTGGCTCGTGCTTCCGGTGGCGCTGCTCGCCGCAACTTGGGTGGCGGCCAGCACCTGGGAGCGCGTGAAGACCAAGCCCAAGGAGCACTCGATCCAGGTCACGGGCTCGGCCACCCGCCGGATCGTGTCGGACTTGATCCAGTGGAGCGCGAGCATCGAGGTGCAGAACCCCGATCGCAGCGCGGCCTACCGCCAGCTGCGCGACCACGTGGCGCAGACGGTGGCCTTCCTCGAGAAGGCGGGCATCGCCAAGGAGCACATCGGGGTGTCCTCGGCGCACGTGCAGCAGCTGCAGGAGCTCGAGGTCACGGGCACGGGCGAGGATCGGATCGAGCGCTACGTGGTCACCGGGTACCAGCTTCGCCAGGAGATCAGCGTGAGCTCGCCCGAGGTCGAGATCGTGGCGCGGGCCTCCCGCGAGGTCACGCAGCTGCTCGAGCACGGGATCTCGATCTCCTCGGGCACGCCCGCGTATCACTACACCAAGCTGGGCGACCTCAAGATCGAGATGCTGGCCGCCGCGGCCAAGGATGCGCGGGCGCGGGCCGAGAACATCATCGAGGCCGCCGGCGGCGAGCTCGGCGAGCTGGTGGGCGCAGACATGGGGGTGATCAACATCAACCCGCCGAACTCGCGCAGCAGCAGCTGGGACGGCAACAACGACACGAGCACGGTGGAGAAGGACATCATCACGGTCGTGCACGCGAACTTCGAGCTCGAGGACTAGCGCGCATGAGCTGAGGCGTGGCTGGGCGCCGCCGCGCCCGAGCGGGGGGTGCCGAGCGCGGTCGTGGTCGACTGGTGGTACGGTGCCGCGGATGGGCCGCGCCGTGTCCTCCCGCGTGCGGGTGCTGGTGTGGGGCCTGCTCGCGGCGTGGTTGTTGGTGGTGGGGGCGCGGCCGGCCGAGGCGCGCCCGGTCATTCCGCCCGAGCGCGAGAACGAGGTGCAGGCGCTGCTGGCCCCGCATCGGCTGGGCGACGAGCTGGCGCCCGGCTGGCGGCTGCACTCGATCGCGATCGAGCGCGCGACCATCCGCGTGTGGATCGCCGGGCCGCACGAGCGCTTTGGCGAGCTCACGCTCGATCATCCCGACCATGCCCCGCCCGGCGCGGAGCTGCGGCGGAGCTTTGCGCTCTTGGTGATCCAGCGGCCCTCGGGGAGCGAGGCGGCGCTCGCCGAGCTCGGCGCGGCGCTCGAGCGCAACGACGACGGTCGCTTCTGGGCGAGCCACGGCGCGGTCGCAGGCCGCGGCGAGCCGGACAGTCGCTTCCCCAGCGGGGTGCTCGGCTGGGCGCAGGACGGCCTGCTGATGTTCTTGGTACTGGCGGGGATCGGCGGCGCGCTGCTGTGGCAGGCGCTGCGGCAGGCTCCCCGCTGGATCGCGTGGGGGCTGCTGGGCGTGGTGGCGCTGGGCGTGGTCCTGCGACTCGGGCTCGTCGAGCCGGCGACGCTCGAGCCCTGGTCGTACACGCGCTTCATGGTCGTGGCGCGGATGATCTACGAGGGACCCGCGCTGGCGCTCGTTCACCCCGGGCCCGTGTTCATGACCTCGGTGATCACCGGCACCGTGCTGGGGTGCTCGTTGGTCGCTCCGCTCGCGGTGTTCACGATGGCTCGCTACCTGCTGGGCTCGGATCGTGCCGCGTTGATCTGTGCGGGGATCGTGGCCGTGCTGCCGCTGCACATCCGCTTCTCGCACGGCGACGTGTCGTCGATGCCCTCGCTCACGCTCATCGCGCTGGCGTTCGCGATGATCCAGGCCGCCGCGCGCGAGCCAAAGCTGCGCTGGTTGCTGGTGATGCTCCCGGCGCTCGCGGTGCCGATGGTGCTGATCTTCTTGCTGCGACCGCTCAACATCACCGTCGCGCCGCTGCTGCTGGCCACGCCGTTCATCGAGCGGGGCGTGTGGGCCGAGCACCCGCCGGTCGCGCGGGGGAGGGTGCTCGCGATCGCGGCGGTGATCGCAGCGCTGACGATCGGGTTCGGCATTCCCCACCTCATGGCCGAGTTCGGTCGCGAGGTCCGCGAGGGCCTCAGCTTCACCACGGTGCGCTCGGCGATCGAGGTACTGTTCAGCCTCGAATACAACTCGCTGCTCAACCCGCGCTTCACCCCGCCCGGGCTGACGGTGCTGGCGCTGGTGGGGGTGGTCGATCTCGGCCGGCGCAAGCGCTGGCGCCTGCTCGTGTTCCTCGTGGGCTGGCTGCTGGGATCGCTGGCGACGCATGCCTACGTGGTGCCGAAGTCGCCGTTCATGCAGGCTCGCTATCACCTGCACCTGGTGCTTCCGTTCGTGTGCCTGGCGGCGTGCGGGGTCGAGGCGGTGCTCGTGCGCCTGCGCGGGCATCGGCGCGAGCGACCGCTGACGATCGCGCTGCTCGGCTATCTCCTGGCCTCGCCCGCGATCCATGTGGGGTTCATCCGCGACGTGGGCTTCAATGATCAGCGCGAGTGGGCGTGGGTGCACGAGCTGCGCGAGGCGGTGCCCGAGCAGTGCACGATCCTCGAGTACGGCGGGCCCGGAGCGGAGCTTCGCTTCGCGCGGGTGGGGGCGCACGTCGTCGATGGCATGCCGACCAAGCGGTGGCGGGTGATCGATGTGCCCGATCCGGGCGAGGGTGAAGGGGCGTTGCCCGAGGAGGTGCTGCCCGAGGAGCTGCTGCCCGAGGAGGTGCGTGCGCTGCTGCGGGAGCCGCCCGCGTGCGCGTACTGGTACGAGGGATTGCCGTGCTTCGGCAACCGCCCGGCCGGGACCACGATCGCGCCCGCCTGCGCGGCGGTTCACGAGCTCGTCGGGCTCGAGGAGGTCGCGCGGATCGAGCTCTCGTCGCGGCCCTACGATGAGAATCTCGCGAGGGGGCTGGCGGAGGGCGAGAGGATCGTGCTGCGGCTGTCCCGCATGCAGCGGCGCGAGCGCGAGTGAATTGGCCCAACTGGGCCATGGTGTCGGCGCGAATGCGCGCAGCGTCGTGGGCGATTCGTGTCGGCGCTTCGACGATTGCTATTTGGATCATCCTGAACGACGATGATTCCTTCCAAGGATGGAATGGAGGAGAGACGTGATCCATAGAGTGGCAGTTTCGTTGATGGGTGGTGCCATCGTCTCGCTTGGCACGATGGGATGCTTCGAAGATGCCCTTCCCGCGATGGGGGAAGAAAGCACGACCACCGCGATGGCCACCGAGACGACGGCGGAGGCATCGACGGTGATGGTCGACGACACGGCCGCCGAGGCCTCGACGGCGGAAGACCCATCGACCACGGGGGGGCCTGGCGAGACCACCGAGGGCACCACGACGGAGGGGACCGGGACCACCGAAGGGGCCACCGAGGGGACCAGCGAGGGCTCGACGGGGCCAGTCGTGGAGTGTGGCAATGGCGAGGCCGAGCCCGGTGAGGACTGTGACGGGATCGACTGGCAGGGGGCCACCTGCGAGAGCCTGGGCTATCTGCCAGGGAGCCTGGCGTGCTCGGCGGGATGTGCCTACGACGTGTCGGGCTGTGTGCCGCCCGAGACGGTGCTCGTTCTCGGTGGGCCGTTCGAGATGGGCTCGCTGGCGCTGCCCGATGAACAGCCCGTTCGCATCGTGGAGGTCGACGCCTTCTACATCGATGAGCTCGAGGTGACGACGGCAGACTATACCGCTTGTGTGAACGCCGGCGCGTGCATGGCCCCCACCACGGGGGGGCAGTGCAACTATGCCGTGGTGGGGCGGGAGGACCATCCCATCAATTGCGTCGGGTGGCTCGGAGCGTCCGACTACTGCGCATGGGTGGATGGTGGGGTGAAGCGCCTGCCCACCGAGGCCGAGTGGGAGAAGGCGGCCCGCGGCACCGATGCTCGTGTGTATCCCTGGGGAGACATGCCCGCGCCCAGCTGTACCTACGTCGTGATGAACGACGGGATCCTGGGCTGCGGCATGGGATCCACGTGGGCGGTGGGGAGCAAGCCCCTCGGGGTCTCGGCCCATGGCGCGATGGACATGGGCGGGAACGTCTGGGAGTGGGTGAGCGACTGGTATGGCGCGTACGACCCCGGCGAGCTCGACAATCCGACGGGCCCGGGAGCAGGGATCGACCGGATCCTGCGAGGCGGTGGCTGGGCCCACTCCACCGCGGAGTCGTTTGGCACCACGCATCGCCACGAGATCGATCCCACGACGGCCGATCCCTTCATCGGCTTTCGCTGCGCCCAGACGCCACCGGGCGCGCTCTAGGGCCAGTCAGCCGCGGCGCCGCGCGGCGTAGCCGAGCCCCAGCGCGCAGGCGAGCAGCAGCGAGCCCAACGCGATCGCTTCGTACCGTGCGGCGGTCGCCGTGCTCGCTGCGGTCGCGGTCGGATCCGCTGCGTCCGCACGACCTTCGGGAAAGGGGACCAAGCTCGGATCGCCGAGCACGACCACGCCGGCCCACGCGGCGGGTGGTGCCCCTTGCTCGGCGCGATCGCGCTGGGCTCGACGCAGGGCGGTGGCCACGTCGTCCCCGGCGTCGAGGTACGGGTAGAAGCGTTCGAACAGCGCGAGCGCATCGTCGTCGCGCAGCGGCCACAGGCTGGCGACGACCGTGTGCGCGCCCGCTCCGAACATCGCGTGGGCCAGGCCCATCACGCCCTCTGCTGCGACTACGCGGCCCCGCGCGGTGCTGCAGGCGGAGAGCACCACCAGCTTGCCTTCGAGGTCGAGGCCGGCGATCTCCCGCGGCTGGAGCAGCCCGTCGCCGCCCGCGGGGGCCAGCACGATCGCCGAGCGCCCGGGGTGCAGCTCGTCGATCACGGCGTGGGTGGCGAAGTGGAGCACCGCGAAGCGATCGAGGGCGAGCTGGTCGAGCGCGGTCTCGCTGGCCTGGGCACCGATCCACACGGTGTCGCGCGCGAGGCGGGCGGCCAGCTCGGCTTCGCGGCGGGCGAGGGGCAGGGG
>JBFIJN010000537.1:0-5795 GCA_041600735.1 Nannocystaceae bacterium | reverse complement strand
CGGCGGCGGTGCGGTCTCGGTCACGGGCACGATCACCCCGATGGCCAGCGTGTCCGCGGTGAGCAAGGCCGAGGCGGCCTATGAGGGGTTCTTGTCGATCAACGTGGCGCTCTCGATCACCCTCGAGATCCTGAGCATCTCCTTCCCGTTCACGGCCTCGGTGACCTACGACTGGGGCACCCCCAGCGCGCTCACGTTCCAAGAGACGGCATCGCTGGCGCTCAGCACCCTGTCGGGCAGCATCGACTTCGCGTTCAACTACGAGTACTGGTGCTGGGACTGGGACGACTGGTCGTGCAACGGCAGCCACAACCACAACCTCCTGTCGTGGGATGGCATCGAGGACAGCTGGACCCTGTTCGACTGGTCGCAGAGCCTCTACTTCGGCAGCGGGTCCGACGACTTCTGCGGCACCTACGACGGCGACACCATCTCGCTGCGGACGCACCACGACACCTACGTGCGCGCGAACGCCAGCCCCCAGGGGTACATCGTCAACCAGAGCAGCACCGAAGGGGTGTGGGAGCGCTTCCTCGTGCAGTGCCAGGCCGACGGCAAGGTCGCGCTCAAGACCGCGCACAATCGCTGGATCCAGCCCCATCCCGCCGGCGGCGGCTGGGTCGTCCGACAGCAGTCGAGCGTGGGCCCCTGGGAGAAGCTCACCCCGGTCTACCAGAGCGACGGCAAGTGGGCGTTCCTCACCGCGCACGGCCGCTACCTCCAGGCCAATGACGACGGCAGCGTGAAGCAGCAGACCTACGTGGGCACGTGGGAGAAGTTCACGGTGGGGCTCTAGCGAAGGGCGATGGGGTGAGTGAGATCGGCCTGGGTCGTGACTCCTCCTGAGTGATGCAGCGCCCGACCTCGACGACCACCCTGGGAGCACTGATGTGCATGTGGATGGGCTGCGGTGATGCGGAAGCATTGCCGCAGCTCACTGCGTTCGTGGAGGACGCGGCGCCCGAGGATGAGGCGCCGGTGGAGCCCCGCACGCTCGCTCCCGCCGTGCCGTGGCAGCCGGTGGGTACGCTCGAGGTCGACGACTTCGGCGAGGCGGGCTGGGTGAGCGTGCCGTTTCCCGCGGGCCAGCGCCATGTGTCCGTGCGGACGCTCGCGCTCGATGCCGATCCCGAGGCGACGAGCCGGGCCTGCCACCGCGTCGTCGAGGCGCGCCTGGCCTCCGGCGCCGTGCTGCTGCCCGCCGCGGGCGAAGAGCGACTCGCGAGCCATCAACGCAGCGAGCCGGGACCGGGCGGCCTGGTGATGGTGCTCTCCACCACCACCGCGCCGCTGCACGAGGCCGACACGCTGGAGCTGCGCATCGCGCTCGAGGACTGTGCGCTCGCGATCCCGGCCAGCCGCGCGCGCTTTCCCGCAATGCCGCACACGCTACGAGTCGATGCGGCGTGGGAGGCCGAGCCCGCCACCCCGGAGACGCCCGCCACGGTGGCCGTTCGCATGCTCCGCGCCGAAGACAGCGGCTGGGGCGACACGAGCGAAGATCCGGCGCTCGCCGAGGCGTGGGCCGTGGCCGCCGATCGCTTCGCCGATGCAGGTCTCGAGCTGGTGCTGGAGGACGAGGTCACCGTGCCCGCCACCGGTGCCGTGCGCTACGGCGCCGACATGCTCGCGTTCGCCTCACTCGACGCCGAGGCGCGCACGCGGCTGCAGACCGAGCCCGACGACGCGCGCTTCGTGCCCGTGGTGCTCGTCCGCTGCCTCGAGGCCGACGATCCCGCGAGCGGCACCCGCAGTCGCCCCGCGGGCCAGACCACGCGGATCCCCGGCAGCTTCGCGGATCCCCGCACGCCCTCGCTCGTGGTGATCTCTGCCGGCGATTGCAACCTGGGCGAGTCGGCCGCGCCCACACTGGATCCCGAGCGCTACGGGCTGGTGCTCGCCCACGAGCTGGCCCACTACCTCGGGCTCTTCCACGCGGACTTCGACGGCGACCACCTCCCGGCCGCCGACGACGAGCAGCTCATGCGATCGACCATTGCCGTCGGGGTGGATCCCGAGGAGGCCTGGCTGTCGACGGCGCAGGCGGAGGTGCTGCGGCGGCACCCCGATGTGGTGCTCGGCCCGCCAGCGAGCGAGTGATCCAGCCGAGGGACCCTTTGGCCCGTTCGTGCCTTGCGCCGGGCCGCCTGGCCCGGTATCTCCGATCGTATTGGCCCCGCAGCGCAAGGCCTGGCTCTTCCTCGGTCTGCTGGCCGCGTGCGCGGAGGAGTATCGCTCCCCAGGGGTGCTCACCGACGACGCCGTGGTGATGGGCATCTCGCTGTCGGTGATCGAGGACGGCCCTCACGCGGGCGAGCTCGGGCCGCTGCCGTCGGATCGCCCGCGCGCGGAGGTGCTGCCGGGTGACACGGTCGAGCTCGACGCCCTCGTGGCCAACGTCGACGGCGTGCTCGCGCTCGACGACGCGGCCTGGGTGCTGTGCGGTGATCTCAATGGTGAAGGCTGCCTGAGCTCGCTGCGGCGCCAGGGTGAGCACGGCGGCGGGCTCCCGCCGTGCCGCGAAGATTCTGCCGCGCACTCGTATGCGTGCCTCGCCGGGAGAGGAGACCGCCCCCAGCTGGTGATGCCGGAGGTCGCGACCGATCCCCGCGCCCCCTCGCTCGAGTCGCTGAGGCTGTTCGCGCGGGTTGGGGTGATCGTGGCCCGGCCCGGTGGGCCCACCACCGACGAGTGCCTGCGGCAGCTGGTGCTCGGGCCGCGGGACGATCTGTGGGGGTGTGGGATCGGTGCGCGCGACGTGCCCTACGGGCCGGACTTCCGCTTGAGCGAGATGCTGGGCGAGCTGGGGATCCCGGTCGAGCACGAGGTGCTGCCGCCGGTCGTGGCTCGGTTCTTGCCGCCCAATGCGGCGCTCCAGATCGAGGAGGTCCTCGTGGGCGATTTCGACGATCCTCGCATCGGCGGGTTCTACTCCGTCGACGAGGTCATCGAGGTCGCGGTCGACTCGATCGTCGTCCTCGCGCCCGTCGTCTCGGTGCGCGATCAACAGTTCGTGCTGCTCAACACGGGTCCCGATTCGTGGGTCGGCGTGCCGGAATTCGTTGCCTACAACGTGTGGTCCGACCGCGAGCCGGGTGGGGTACCCACGTTTGGGTACGGCGGGTTCGTCGACGACACGCGCCTGCATATGCCATCGGATCCCGGTCCCATGCGCTTGTACTTCACGGTCATCGACAGCCGTCAGGCGATCTCCTGGTTCACGCTCGACCTGCAGGTGGTCGCGCGGTGACTCGCCTCCGCGCGCCCGTGCTCGGCCTCGCGCTCGGCCTCGCGGCGGCCCTGGGCGCGCCCAGCTCGGGGCACGCCGCCGAGCCGCCGAGCTGCGAGGCCGAGGCCGACTGCGGTCGCTTGCTCGGGCGCGTGCGGGTGGCGGGCGAGCGCGAGTCGGTCGTTGGGGCTCGCGTGGTGGTGATGCCGGCCGCACCGCGGCCGCACGAGCCGGGCCCTCCACTCTGGACCCGCGGGGCCACCACCGATGCCGACGGTCGCTTCGTGATCGATGCCCTCCCTGCCGGTCCCGTGCGCGTGGTGGTGCTGCACGAAGGGTACGAGCGGCTCGAGGCCGAGGCCACCGTGGTGAGCGCGGCCAACGTGTCGATCGAGCTCTACGTCGCGGCGGACAGCGCCCACGAGTACCGCACGGTCGTGCACGCGCGACCCTCGGTGCAGGCCGGCGAGGCGCGATCCACCGTGCTCTCGCGCGAGGAAGTGCAGACGATGCCAGGCAGCCAGGGCGATGCCCTACGGGCGCTGCAGAACCTACCCGGCGTGGCGCGGCCTCCGGGGGGCCTGGGGCTGCTGGTGCTGCGCGGCGCCCCGCCGTGGCAATCGCTCACGATGCTCGGCGAGCACCCGCTACCGCGCGCCTTCCATGCGCTCCCGCTCGCCGCAGTCGTGCAATCGGAATCCCTCGATGGCCTCGAGCTACAGCCGAGCAATGCCTCGGCGCGCTACGGTCCGCTGAGCGGCGGCGTGGTGCAGCTGCAGCCCCACCGGCCGCGCTCCGATGCCGTGCACGGCCACGGGGAGCTCGACATCACCGGGGCCAACGCCTCGGTCGAGGGTCCGGTGGGGAACGGCTCGTACATGGTGGCCGCGCGGCGGGGCTGGATCGATGCCGTGCTGCAGGGGGCCGCGCGCGTGACCAACGTGGGCTACATCCTCCCCGGGCTGTGGGACTACCAAGCGTGGCTCGTGCTGCCGGTGGTGGGCGATGGCGAGCTCGAGCTGCGGGCGCTCGGGGCTGGCGATCGCGTGCGCAATGGCCACTACGATCCCATCGAGCACGAGCTCGTCGAGGCGTTCGAGTTTCGCTCGCAGTTCCATCGCTTCGATCTCGTGGGTCGCTGGTCGCTCGGGCGCACCAAGCTGATGCTGTCGCCCACGCTGCGCATCGAGCAGGATCACGCCACGGTGACCGATTTCATCGGGGTGTGGCGTCGCGCCGTGAGCCCGGGGTGGCGGGCCGAGCTCGACACTCGGCTCGCGCCGCGGGCTCGGCTCGTGGTGGGCACCGACGGCACCGTGTCCCCGTTTCGAGCGCGTGTGCACGAGGGCGCGATCTTCGCTCAGGGTGAGCTCCTCAGCGAAAGTATCCGTCGCTCCCGCGGGCTCGAGGCGGTGGGGGCGGCCTATGCCATCGTGCACCTCGGTCGCGACCGCTGGCGGATCTCGCCGGGGGTGCGGGCCCAGGGCTTCATGTTTGGCGACGAGCGGCTCTCGGCGCTCGACCCTCGCGTGGGGGCTCGCTTCGCGCTGGGCGATCGCACCACGCTCGACCTTGGCCTCGGTCGCTACTCGCAGCCCGCGATCACCCAGGTGGGTCTGACCGGCGATCTCGTGAACGACCTGGTCGACCAGGTGGCGCCCACGGCCGTGCTGCCCCCGGCGCTCGTCTCCTCGTTCGAGCCGCGCGTGCCCGCCAATGCCCGCGCGGTGGGGCTGCGGGTGATCACGGCCACGCAAGCCAGCGCGAGCGTGGAGGTGGAGCTCACCCGGCAGCTCGATGTGCGGGTGGGGGCGTTCGTGCGTGACTTCTACGATCCGCGGGGTGCGAACATCCCGGTCCCGGGCGGTAGCACGATCATCGGCGGAGCGCCCGCCACCGGCCTCGACTACGGCGGCGAGCTGCTGCTGCGCCGCCGGATCACCCGGCGTCTCTACGGCTGGGTGGCCTATACGATCATGCGCAGCGTTCGTGAGGGTCTCGACGGCCCGCTCCCCGGCGACTTCGATCAGCGCCACAATTTGGTCGCGCTGGCGAGCTACCGCTTGCCGCGGGGCTGGCGAATTGGCGGGCGCTTTCGCGTGACCTCGGGCAACCCCTATCCGCCGGTCGTGGGCGTGGCCGAGAACCAGCTGGGCCCGAGCGTCGCCTCGGACCCGATCTATGGCGTCGACAACTCGGAGCGCTTTCCCCCGTTCCACCAGCTCGATCTACGCATCGACAAGGTGTGGCTGCGGCCGCAGTCCAAGATCACCGCATATCTCGACGTGCTCAATGTGTACAATCGCCAGAACGTGGAGGCGTGGATCTACCAGGTCGACTTCCGTGGCCGCATCGCAGGGCTGGGGCTGCCGATCTTGCCGGTGCTGGGGGTGCGGATCGACTACTGAGGTCGTGGTCGATCGACGATCGGCGGCCTCACCGGCCGAGCGCGTGGCTCACTCGAGGCCGAGAAAGCGCACCGCGAGCGTCCCGAGCAGCTCGGCGAGGCGGTCGTCCTCGAGCAGCGCCGGGCGCCGGTGCACGGCGTCGCGGACCACCGCGACCT
>JBFIJN010000536.1:0-5817 GCA_041600735.1 Nannocystaceae bacterium | reverse complement strand
CGCCTCGGACCCGATCTATGGCGTCGACAACTCGGAGCGCTTTCCCCCGTTCCATCAGCTCGATCTACGCATCGACAAGGTGTGGCTGCGGCCGCAGTCCAAGATCACCGCATATCTCGACGTGCTCAATGTGTACAATCGCGAGAACGTGGAGGCGTGGATCTACCAGGTCGACTTCCGTGGGCGCATCGCTGGGCTGGGGCTGCCGATCTTGCCGGTGCTGGGGGTGCGGATCGACTACTGACGTCGTGGTCGATCGACGATCGGCGGCATCACCGGCCGAGCGCGTGCCTCACTCGAGGCCGAGAAAGCGCACCGCGAGCGTCCCGAGCAGCTCGGCGAGGCGGTCGTCCTCGAGCAGCGCCGGGCGCCGGTGCACGGCGTCGC
The DNA here is from genome assembly GCA_041600735.1 of Nannocystaceae bacterium. GTDB lineage: Bacteria > Myxococcota_A > Polyangia > Nannocystales > Nannocystaceae > Paraliomyxa. Next base: position 5,430 of record JBFIJN010000536.1, on the reverse strand, counting down.
GGACCACCGCGACCTGGGCGGTCACCAGCGCATAGGTGGCCAGCTCGAGGTCGTCGACCCGCAGCGTGGCGCGGTGGGGCTCGAGCAGCTCCACCATGCGGGCGGTGGCATCGTCGAGCATCGCCTGCACCCGCTCGTCCCGCGCGACGCGATCCATCTCGTCGACCATCGTGCGGTAGAGCTCGGGCTCGCGGCGATACACGTCGACCAGGAAGCGCGCGCTGCTGCGCAGCACCGTGGCGAGCGATGCTTCGCCGAGCTCCGCCATGTGCGCGAGCAGGCGCTGCTCGTCTCGCTCCACACGGCGCTCGATCACCGCGGCCAGCAGCGCGTCGCGCGAGGGGAAGTACTGGTAGAGCGAGCCCACGCTCACGCCGGCGACCTCGGCCACGCGGGTGGTGGTGGCGAGCTCGAGGCCCTCGCGGGCGAGCACGCGCTCGGTGGCATCGAGGATGGCCTCGACCAGCGCACGCGAGCGCGCCTGGCGAGGATGCTTGCGCGGGTCGGTAGGGGGCGGCTTGGCCACGCGACCCGAGGATAGCGCGCGGGCGAATGCGAAGGCGGTCGCGCCCCGCCGCCGCCGCACCCGCCCCAGACGGCCCCAAAGCGCGGCCTAGCGCGCGCTCCAATGCGAATGGCCGCCTGCGGGCGCGCGCCGCATGCTGGGTCTCGACGAGAGGTCATCAGGCATGGGTACTGCCACTCACTACGATCCAGAGCTCACGCTGCGCGACGCTCGAGCGCGCTACTTCATCGACAACGACTTCGGCGAGCAGGGCAACTACGACGCGCGCTGGGTGAAGCTCTCGTTGGGGCCGATCCCGTTCGCGTTCCCCAACTCGACCGCGCGGGTGAAGGCCGTGCGCTACCACGATCTCCACCACGTGCTCACCGGCTACCCCACCACGCTACGAGGGGAGGCGGAGATCGGGGCGTGGGAGCTCGCCTCGGGCTGCGGCTCGATGGTGGCGGCGTTGATCTTGAATCTCATGGCGCTGGCGATCGGGCTCGTGATCGATCGCCAGGCGATGTTCGCCGCGTTCGTGCGCGGGCGGTACAGCAACAACCTCTACGGCGGGCGCCTCGACGATGCGCTGCTGGGGCAGTCGCTGGGTGAGCAACGGGCCCGGCTGGGGCTCGATCGTGGTGGGGTGCAGGCGAGTGCGGCCGACCGGGTGGCGTTCGTGGGCTGGAGCCTTGCGGGCGCGATGACGCTGCTCGCTGCGCTCGGGCTGCTGCTCGCGCCGGTGGTCGGGCTCGTGTGGTGGTTGGTCGGGACGCTTGGGTAGGGGGTGAGCGACTCGGGACTCCGGCTTCATGACCGCGAAACCGGAAGCTGCGGTCGCCGCGTCAGCGAGGCGGCGCGTCGGGCTGGCGGTAGGGATCGGCGTCGATGAAACAGGGCAGGGCGAGGCAGGTGGCCTCGACCCGCAGCAGGGTGTCGAGACCGCTGAGGTCCACCTCGTAGCGGCGCGCAAACGCGAGCTCGGGCACCATGAGGATGTCGGCGAAGGAGAGCGCGTCGCCGACCAGGTAGCGGCCGGCGAGGGGCTTGGCGTGCTCTTCGAGCGCTCGCAGGCCGCGGGCGACGAAGTGGCGGACCCACGTCGGCGAGTCGACGCCGAGCGACTCGAGCTGAAGCTGGACGCCGTGGTTCTGGAGCGGCTGGATCCCCGCGTTGACGACCTCGGTGAGCTGACGAACGCGGGCGCGGGCGAGGGGGTCGCGGGGCAGGAGCGGGGGCTCGGGGTGGCACTCTTCGAGGTACTCGAGGATCGCGACCGATTGCGCGAGGTGGGCCACCTCGCCGCCGGTCTCGGCCGGCTCGAGCTCGAGCACGGGGACCTGCTCCATCGGGTTGCGCAGGTGGTGGTCGCGGCGCTGCTGGCCGCCCCCGTCGGTGATCAGGTCGATCGGTTGCAGGGTGTAGGGGAGCTGCTTGTGAGCGAGCGCAATCCTGACCCGCCAGGTCGCAGTCGAGCGCCAAAAACCGTAGAGCCGCATGCCCGGATTCTGGCATGGGTTCGAGCCCGCGCCACCGGTCGCGAGGCGGCGTGATCGAAGCCGAAGCCGCGGGCACTACCCCCCTCGAGATGAGCAAGCGACTCCACCAACTCGCGGCGCTAGGGTGTCTGTGGGCCTGTCACTGCTGGCCGCTCCCGCCCGGGCCCGAGGGCGACCTGCCCGAGGAGGACTGTGCCAGCTGCTGGAGCGAGGCCGAGTTCGAGCTCGACGCCAGCTGCGAGCTCGAGGGCACGCTCACGGTCGAGGTCGGCGACGGCGCGAACGAGTTCCTGCCGCTGGCCGACGGTGAGTCGCCCCAGATGTACTCCGGCCCGCAGGGGGGCGCGCACCACTACGTGGCCGTTCGCATCGGCGACGTCGCGCTCGACCGCTACGACCGGATCCAGGTGGAGATCGACGCCTACTTCCCCGACGAGTGCCCCGATGACGGCGAGCCCTGCGGGCCCAGCGCGTTCACGCAGACGCTCGTGCTCGGCGGCAGCCCGGCCTGGCGGGTGGTCGATGGGGCGGTGGAGGAGTATGGGATCGTGGTGCCGATGAACGGGGAGGACGTGACCGTGCAGGTGCGGGCGCTGGATCCGTGCGGTCGCGAGGGGTGGGCGCAGCAGCGGTGGTAGGGAGGTCACTGACTCGAGTGCGGTGGTCGGGCCTGCCGACGCCGCTCCAGCCCGCTGACGGTAAGCAACACTCCCGCGCGTGCTTCAGTTCTCGGCGATCTTCGCCTTCAAGATTCGACCAAACGCCGAGCGTCGGATACGAGTACGTCGATCTTGTTGATCGACGTCGCCTCTCCTGTCGATGGTTACCTTGAACTTGGTCCAATCCGAAGGCTTGATGGTCATGCCGCTTGGCCACTCGATTCGATGCCGAAGGAGGCGCCGCTTCAGCGCGTGTCGAGTGATTCCCAGGAGCTGTGCCGCCCCGATGATGCTGCCCGAGCGCGCGAGCGCTGCTTCACACAAGCGCCGTTCAGCGCTACGGAGATTCAGGTCTTCGAGAAGGACCGAAGCGGGCCGTCCCTCGGGCGCAACATGTGATCGGTCATCATTGCCCACGAACACCTCGACCAAGACCGAGTCCCCCGTTGCGGCTACCGGGAGATCCCGATCGTTGGGCAGAGGCCATGCGACCCACCCGGCATCGTCGAATCGTTCCCGTCCTCTGGTCGAACTCGACGGCCCGGTCGTTGGTCGCACTACGACGGCGTGGCTCGACGTCATATCCACGAGAGCCGAGACCCACTGCTCGACCAAGCCCCAGGCCTCATCCGACACCTCGAGCATGAGCCTCTCGCCGAGCACGAGCGCCCGAAACCATCCCTCCTCGACTGCACGTCGCCGGAGCGCGGACCGGGCGGCTACCCCCAACTTCCGACACACGCTACCGAATGCGGCAAATAGCGCGCGAATCCTCGGTTGGTAGGCTTCGACTCTCCGAATCAATGCCGCGACGTCACGATCACGCAGCAGCGCCCTCGCACCCACAAAATCCACCTCCGGCGGGGCCGGCACCGACATGAGCACTCCCTCTACCCATCGCACGACCGGATGGGCCGAAGGATCCGCAGATATCAGGTGCTCCACACTCGCTGCCGCCGTGGCGCGAAGTGCAATCGAAGATTGGCCGTCGATGAGCAGCAAGACCGCATGTAGCGCTTCTTCGCGGAGGCAGCGCTCGTGCAGCGCCGCGCGTAGATCTGACAAGCCGGGCAACGACAGGGCTTCGAGATCGTGGGTCCCCCGTAGCAGCAGCGACGCCTCTGGCTCCGTTACCGTCCGAGGCTGTGCATCCTCGTCCGCGAGCACTGCGAGGATCTTTCCGTCGTCGAGCACGGCCAAGCCGCGCGATTGACTGATGAGGGCAGAGATCATGGGACGGTCCTCCAGGCGAAGCCGCACTCGGCTGATCGCTCATCGAGCTCCTGGCTGAATTGCTCCGAGACCCGCTTCGCACGGATCTCGAGCGACGCGACGCTACGTATTGTGATGGAGCCGTAGACGTGTACCTCGAGCATCGAGTCGTCCGAGGTGGTGATGCCAGCGCTCAGCACCAGCGCGGGCAGGTCTGCTTCCGGAGCGACATCGTCGGCGAGCTTGGCAACACCAAGCTCGGCCCGTCCCTCCCACGGAGCCCGGTACCCCGCGGGGACATCCCAGTTCGACCCCTGCTCCTTCATCCACAACACGACGTTGCCCTCGAGGATTGAGGTCCGGTGGGAGATGCAGTCCTCTCGCAAGAACAACGCGGCATCCCCGTAGGAGGAGAGGCTGCGATCGTCGATGGTCAGCGCGGCAAACTGGATCTCTTCTGCATAGGTGCTGAATACCGCGGCTTCAGCTACGCGGCGCAGTCGATCCCAGTCCGGACCGTCTTCATTCGTCTCTGGGAGGCGGTACCCGCCCTGGAGTTGCCGGTAATAGGTGGCCATCGCAGTATGGTCGGAGGAGACGAGCCGTTCGACTTCGTGGCTTCGTACCGAACGAACGGCGCGAGAACGAGCCAAGGCCTGCTCCAGTCGCTCGAGCACCCCCTCGACGCCACGGCGCCGCGCTCGGTCTCTGGCCGCCGTCACCCGCTGCGCGAGGGCCTCACGCTCTCGTGGCCGAGATGCGTCGATCACGTTCGGGTACCCGACCGCAGGTCGACCGCAATGTGGGCACTGCGTCAGCCGATCGCTGAATGGATTGCCGCAAGGGCCGCAGGTCAACGATCCCATGCGAGCGTCAGTCTAGCGGAAGAGCGCTAGACAAGGCCATAGCGGGTCGCCACCGATGGGGGCGGGTGGCTGAGGCTCACCGTTGCGTTCCCTCCAAGCCTCGTCGTAGGCCCTGATGGACGAGCGCCACCGCCGCTGGGAGCGGCGGGCTCACTTGCAGCTCGGCAGCGGATCGGGACAGCTGCCGTCGCGGGGCATGGGCACCTCGTTGCTCAAGTGTTTCCAACCCGAGCAGAAGCCGCCGCCCATGCATCCGGGCGTTTCGTGGCACGATGCGAGCGTGGGCCAGACAAGGCCGAAGAGCGCAACGACTGCATGAGAGACTGAGCGGCTGGACCGCTACGGAAGTCGCGCGATGATGCCGGCGGCGAGGGCCACCATCGCGGGGGCGTAGTCGACGTCGCAGATCGAGCGCTCGTTGCCGCCGCCGCTGACCCTCGCGACCGTCTCGCGGATGCGGACCGGGGGGACCGCCCGGGCGACCGTGCTCTGGCACCCGGGTCCGATCCCGAAGTCGGCCATGAACTGCGCATCGCCGGGGGCGTAGGTGACGCTGCCATCGGCATTCACGCCGTCGATGGCGAACAGGTAGGCGCCGCGCTCGACGAGCTGATCGGTGTAGCGATCGATGGGCCGCAGCACGGCCTGGTCGGGGTCGCTCTGCGGGGCGCCGTCGCTGCCGTAGTCCT
>JBFIJN010000535.1:0-5827 GCA_041600735.1 Nannocystaceae bacterium | reverse complement strand
GGGCATGGCCCTGTATCTGAAGCGGGCCACGCGGACGAACCTGCCCTCGCAAGGGACTTGGGAAGACTTCGCTACGGTGCTCGGGGAGTATTGCGAGCTAGCGACCGTCCACGTTGCGTACGAGCCCTGACCGACCTCGGCGTGCCGAAGTCGGCGCCAGCGACCCCCTCCACCCCGCTGCCCTCCCCGCGGCTGCGCAATCGCGCTCGACGGCGAGCCGTGCCTCCACGCCCGGCTCGCCCGCGCGCACGCACCCGCGGGTTGGGTTTGCCAGCCGCCACGCCGCGCGGCACCATCCTCTCGCCATGATCGTCATGAAGTTCGGCGGCAGCTCGGTCGCCAATCGCGAGCAGATCGCAAAGGTCTTCACCATCGTCCGCGACCGCCTCGAGCGCCAGCCGGTGGTGATCGCTTCGGCTCACAAGGGGATGACCGATGCCCTCATCGCGGCGGCCCACACGGCGGCCGCGGGCCAAGCCCCCGGCGAGGGGGTCATCGATCGACAGCGCCGCATCGCGGCCGAGCTTGGCTGCCCCGACGGGCTGCTGATGCCGTTCTTCAACGAGATCCGCGATCTGCTGCGTGGCATCCGGCTGGTGGGCGAGCTCAGCCCCCGCAGCCTCGATCACATCTCGAGCTTCGGCGAGCGCATGTCGGTGCGCTGCATCGCCGACTTCTTCACCCGCCAGGGCCTGGCCGCGCAGGCGTTCGACGCCTGGGACCTCGGCCTCGTGACCGACGAGAGCTTCGGGCGTGCGCGCCCGCTGCCCGACTACGGCGAGCGCATGCGGGCCGCGTTCGCCGAGAAGATCGCCGCGGGCGTCGTACCGATCGTCACCGGGTTCGTGGCCAAGAGCGCGCGCGGGGTGATCACCACGCTGGGCCGCAACGGGAGCGATCTGAGCGCGACGCTCGTGGGCGCAGGCATCGGCGCGCAAGAGGTGCAGATCTGGAGCGACACCGACGGGGTGATGAGCGCCGATCCGGGGATCGTGCGCGCGGCCAAGAGCATCCCCACCATGCGCTTCGACGAGGCGGCCGAGCTCGCCTACTTCGGCAGCCGCATGCTGCACCCGGCCACGCTGCTGCCCGCGATCGACAAGGACATCTCGGTGCGCGTGCTCAACACCAACCGCCCCGATCATCCGGGCACGGTGATCGAGAGCGCGCCCGCCCCCAAGGACAGCCCCGTCACCAGCATCGCCTACAAGGAAGGGCAGCACGTGCTGGTGATCACCGAGCCGCGCATGTTCGAGCAGGTGGGCTTCCTCGCGCGCTTCTTCGAGATCTTGGCGCGCCACGAGGTGATCGTGGACCTCGTGGCCACCTCGGAGGTGAGCGTCTCGATCACCACCCACGACGGCGAGGCGCTCACGCGCTCGCTCGAGGACCTGCGCCGCCTCGGCCGCGTGGACGTGCAGAGCGGCAAGACGATCCTCGCGGTAGTCGGTCGCAACATCCAGCACTCCAAGGGCGTGGGCGCGCGCGTGCTCCAGGCGATCTCCAAGGCCGACGTGAACATCCAGATGCACACGTTCGCGATGTCGAGCAACAACATCTCGCTCGTGATCGACGACGACGCGATCGGTCGCGCCGTGGCCTCGCTGCACGCCGAGCTGTTCGAATAGCGCGCCGCTGCGCTAGCGCACGCAAGCTTTGCACCCCACGCCGGCGGCGTTGGGGTGCATCAACGTCGGGTACATGAAGCAGAACGAGCCCGTCTACAAGATCATGGCCGCCGACCCGATCACCGTGCACGAGAAGCAGAAGCTCTCCGACGTGCACCAGCTGATCGTCGAGCGCAAGATCCACCATGTGCCCGTGGTCAGCGGTCGCCGTCTCATCGGTCTCATCAGCGCTACCGATCTGCTGCGAGTGAGCTGGGGCGACGTCAACCGCCAGGACCCGCGCCAGGTGGATGCCCTGCTCGACACGCTCACCATTCGCGACGTGATGCAGGAAGACATCGTCACCGTGCGCCGCAGCGACACGGTCAGGCACGCGGCCGAGCTGCTCGCGCACGGGCAGTATCACAGCCTGCCCGTGCTCGATGACACCGGGATGCTGGCGGGGATGGTGACCTCGACGGATCTGATCGGGTACTTGCTGGATCAGTACTGACTCCTCCGCCCTACCCAAACGGCGCCAGCTCGCGCGCCTCCGCCGACAGCTCGACGCACCACAGCCGCTCCAGGTGCCCGCGCCCGGCTCAGCACGTCCAGTCGCGCCCCACGGGTGCGACGCCCAACGCTGCGGACACCATCGCGTCGCGCAGCCCGGTCATCCCCGGTTCGGATAGACTTGCGCCATGGGCTCCGCGACTCGATGGCCGTTGCTGTGCGTGCTTGCCTTGCTTGGCTGCTCGGGGCCCTCGGGTACCGCCCCCGCGGATCCGCCCAACCCCGCGACCCCAGCCGCCCCTGCGCCCGCCGGACCCAAGCCCCCGGGGCCGCCCTCGGGCCACGGGACGGACGAGCTACCGCGCCTCGAGGGTCGCAGCGAGGCGGAGATCCTCGCGGAGCTCGGCGAGCCGACCTCGAAGCGCACGTTCGCGATGAAGGACTGCTGCCACGAGTTCGAGATCGAGCTGTACAACACCTACCCGCCGAACGCCGGCCACGACGCAGTCGAGATCCACCAGTGGACCTGGGACTACGACGGCTACTCGCTCACCCTGTGGTTCCATGACAAGGGCGGCGGCTGGACGGTGCTCGACACCATTCGCTACGCCGACGACGTCGAGTTCTGATCGGGCAGCGTCTGTGCCAGCGCAAGCAGCTCGTCGAGGACGGCGTCGAGGTCGGCGGTCTCGATCTCCGGGTTCACCAGCACCCAGCGCACCACCTCGCGGCCGTCCACCACCGCGTGGCCGATCTTTGCCACGCCCTGCTCCCACAGCCCACGACACAAGCGGCGGCTCGATTTGCCCACCACCTCGAAGCACACGTTGATCGAGGCCGGCTCCTTGCTGAGGCGCAATCGCGGGCTCGCCCGCACGCGCGCGGTGAGGTGAGCGGAGAGCTCGAACAAGCGATCGATGCGCCGCGCGAGCCCCTCGTCGCCGTGGTGCTTCCAGCTCAGCCACAGCTTGAGCGCGTCGTTGTGGCGCGCGCACTGCAACGAGGCACGCCCCGGATCGAAGAGTGCCTCTTCCTGGAACAGATAGCTCGCCGGCTCATCGAAGTGCTTGGCGCACAGCCCCGGCTTGCGGGTGAGCAGCACCGAGCAGGTGAGCGGCACGGTGAGCAGCTTGTGCGCGTCCCAGGTGAGCGAGTCGGCGCGACCGCAGCCGTCGAGCAGCCCGCGGTGCCGCGGCGAGAGCAGGATCGATCCGCCGTAGGCCGCGTCCACGTGCAGCCACACCCCCGCGCGCTCGGCCACGTCGGCCACGGCGGGCAGCGGATCGAACGCCCCGAGCACCGTCGTGCCCGCGGTCGCGACGATCATCACCGGCACCGCCCCGGCCGCGCGATCCTCCTCGATCATCCGCGCCAGCGCCTGCGGCTGCATGCGCCCCTCGTCGTCCACCGGCACCGACCGCACCGCCTCGCGCCCGAGCCCCGCCATGTTGGCCCCCTTGCGCACCGAGTAGTGACCCGCCGCCGAGGCATAGACCACCCCGCGCGCGCCAAACAGCCCCTGCTCGCGCGCCCGCGGCAGCGCCTCGTTGCGCGCCATGATCATCGCACCCAGGTTCGACAGCGAGCCCCCCGCCGCGATCATCCCGTCGCCCGCGGGCATCCCCGCCAGCGCGCCCATGCGCCGCAGCACCGCGCGCTCGATCAGCACCTGCACGCCGCTCGCCTTCCACGTGTGCATCGGCGAGTTCGCGAGCACCGTGCCGATCTCCCCCAGCACCGCCACGCCATCGCGCCCGCCGAACAGCTGATTGAAGAACCGTCGGCTGCTCGTGCTCGGCGTCGCGGCCAGCACCTCGCGCAGCAGCTCGAACACCTCGGGCCACGCACGCGCTTCGCCATCGAGCGGGATCGGCAGCGCCGCGAGCAGCTCGTCGGCGGTCCGCAGCGGCTGCATCGGCCGCTCGCGGTCGCGCTGCAGCTGCTCCTCGACGAGGCGAGCCGCGAGCTGCGGCAGCTCGTGATCCGGGAGCGCGAAATCAGGATCGTCGATGGGGTCGGTCACGCGAAGCGAACGCTAGCAGCCCAGCGTGAAAATCGCGCGCCCTACCGCAGCGCCCCGCTACGCCCGGTGCGCCTGCGTTCGCGCCACCACAGCAGCGACGGCAGATCGATCTGCAGGCCCCCCACCACCAGCATCCCCGGGGGCGCTTTCACTCCCGGCGCGACCGAAGCGCCGATCGCAGTGAACAGCGACACGAGCGATCCGAACGGCCGCCACGCCACCCCGACTTGTGCGCTGCCCAGGTCCATGCAGCTCACCGCGATCGTGCCTGCGCACCCCTCCCGCGCGCCCATGCTCGAGCCCACGAGCGACCACGTGCCGAGCCGGCCCTCGCCCAAGATGTACAGCGTCGTTGGGCGCCCGAAGCTCAGCTCGGGTGCGCGTACTTGCGGCCCCTCGCGTCGATCTGCGACGAGATTCGGCAACTCCGGGCCCGCCTCGACGGTGGGCACTGGCGCGGCCGCTGGCGCGGGCACGGGCGCCTGCACGGGCCCGACCTCGGGCGCCGCGAGCAGTGCCACCGCCAAGCCCACACTCGGGGGTCCCAACACCCAACGAGCGTACCAGCCCGCTCGTGAATTTCCGACATCCAATGGGACGGATCCAACATCGTCCCCCCATCGCGCGCGCTCACCCGATACCCTGCACCCATGCATGATCCTTGGCCTCGTCCCTTGCTGGTGAGCGCGACGCTCGCGGCCGCGGCCTGCGGGTCTCCCGACTCGCGCGACGACTCGAGCGCCACGAGCTTCCCTCCGCTCACCACGCTCTCCGCGGGCACGGCCTCTGGCTCGGCGACCGAGGGTCAGTCGGAGACGGGCCCTTCCTCGCAAGACGGCACCGCCGACTCCACCGCCGCGGGCGACGGGATCATCTTCGACCTCGGCCAGATGCCCGACGTGGCGCTGCCGCCGATGGACGAGGGCTGTCGCAAGGTCGACTTCCTGTTCGCGATCGACAACTCGGGCAGCATGTCGGCCCAGCAGGCCCAGCTGCTCAACAGCTTTCCCGGCTTCATCGATGCGATCCAGGCCTCGCTCCAAGACACCGTCGACAGCTACCACGTGGGCGTGGTCTCGAGCGACAACTACAACGGCAACATGCCGGGCTGCACGACCATCGGCGACCTGGTGACCCAGACCGGCGGCTTCCAGTCGGCGGGCCAGAACTGCATGCCGTTTGCCGAGGGCTACCGCTTCGCCACCGAGCAGGACGACCTCTCGGTCAAGTTCCCGTGCATGGCGCAGATCGGCACCAGCGGCAGCCCGATCGAGCAGCCCGTGACCGCCACCATCGCCGCGCTCAGCGACGCGAAGGCGGCTCCCGGCGCGTGCAACGAGGGCTTCCTGCGCGACGACGCGATCCTCGTGGTGGTCGTGGTCACCGACGATCCGCCCTACGACCCCGACTTCGACGACGCGCACCCGCAGACCAATACCTCCGGCTGGTACGACGCCGTCGTCGCCGCCAAGAACGGCGACCCCGAGGCCATGGTCGTGATCGGCTTCGTGCCGTGGAGCAACCTCGGCTGCGTGGTGTTCAACATCGAGAGCCCCAACCTGATCGGCTTCGTCCAGTCGTTCGGCGCCCAGGGCGTGCTCGCCAGCGTGTGCGAGCCCGACTTCGGGCCGATCTTCGCGCAGACGGTCGCGACCATCGTTTCCACGTGCGAGAACTTCGATCC
>JBFIJN010000534.1:0-5850 GCA_041600735.1 Nannocystaceae bacterium | reverse complement strand
CTTCGCGTGCATCTCGCGTGATCGTGAGGTGGCCCGGCGCAGCTTCGGCAGCCCGAGCGACGGTGAGACGTGGCTGCGCATCGCCGACTGGTACGCGGGCATCGAGCCGCACTTGTTGTCGCTGCTGATGGAGCCGTTCCCCGCGGTGCGACCGCTCCTGCGGCTGCTGCCGTGGCAGCTGCTCAAGATTGCACGGGTGTTCTTGTCGAGCGGCCGTGGGCTCGCGCAGCGCTGGTTCACCAGTGAGGCTGCGCGCCGCGTGATGCCGGGGCTGGCGCTTCACGTGGACGTCGGCCCCGATGACGTGTTCGGGGCCGCGCTCGGCTTCATGCTCGGGATGACCGCGACGACCGGCGGGTACGTGGTGCCCCAGGGCGGCGCGCAGGCGATCACCGACACGCTGGTGCGCGTGCTCGAGCACCACGGCGGAAGCGTCCAGCTCGGGGCGCGCGTCGACCAGATCGTGGTGCGCGACCGTCGAGCCTGCGGGGTCCGCCTCGCGAGCGGCGAGGAGATCCCAGCCCGCCGCGCCGTCGTGGCCAATACCGATGCGGGTGCGCTGTTGCTGCACCTGGTCGAGCGCGAGCACATCCCGGGCCGCCTCGTGGAATTCGCGCAGCGCTACCCACGGGGCTGGGGCACGTTCAAGGTCGACTGGGCGCTCGGCGGCCCGGTGCCATGGGCCGTGGAGGAGGCGCGCCGCAGCGCCGTGGTGCACGCGGGCGACAGCCTCGATGATCTCTCGCGCTTCACCGCGCAGGTGCGGGGTGGCGAGCTGCCCGACAATCCGTATCTCGTGGTGGGTCAGCAGAGCGTGGCCGACCCCACGCGTGCGCCTGCGGGCGCCCACACGCTGTGGGCCTACTCGCGCGTGCCCTCGCGGCTCGAGGGTGGCTGGGCGGCGCAGGCCGAGGCGTTTGCCGACCGCGTCGACGCGCGCATCGAAGCGCTCGCGCCGGGCTTTCGCTCGACCATCCTCGCGCGCAAGGTCGTGGCCCCGCCCGATCTCGAAGCGATGGACGCGAACCTCGTGGGCGGTGATCTCGGCGGAGGCTCCAACGCCTGGCACCGCCAGCTCCTCTTCCGCCCCGTGTTCCCGTACTTTCGCTACCGCATGCCCGTCGAGCGCCTCTACCTGAGCTCGAGCTACGCGCACCCGGGAGCCGGCGTCCACGGCATGTGCGGCTTCAATGCCGCTCGCACCGCCCTACGCGACATCACCTGACCCACGCGAAGAAGCCCTTGGGGCACCCGGTTGTGACCCAGTTGTCACCGGCGCGATGAAGCCCCTTGGGGAGCACCCGGTTGTCACCGGCGCGATGAAGCCCCCTTGGGGGCACCCGGTTGCGTGCTCGCAGACGGTTGTGCGCGGGGGGCTAGGCTAGCCTAGAACTCGAAGCCCTTCTGGGCGCACATGTCCTTGAGTTTGGTCTTGTCGGCGCCCTTGAGGCGCTTGAGCACGTAGTCGGCCTTGGCCTTGTCCTTGAGCCGGCACGCGGCCGGGCCCATCACCCACAGCGCATCGCTGCTGGCCTTGGCGGCGTAGGCCTGCTTGGCCATGCGGTAGGCGACGTCGGGCTGCTTGTAGACCAGCTTGCGGGCGTCGCTGATCATCTGATCGACGTCGATCGCCGGATCGGGCTGCTTGGGCGTCTTCTGCTGCTTGGGGGTCTTCGGCGGCTTGGGCCGGTTGGGCGTGGGGTCGTCGTCGACCACCTCGACGTCGTCGTCGTCCCCGTCATCGGCCGTCGGATCCTCGCCGTCCGCAACGGCGCCGTCGTCGGCCACGGCACCGCTGTCCGCAACGGCACCGCCGTCGGCCGGTGTCCCGCCGTCGTCGCTCGGAGGCACCGGGGTACCGCCATCGGCCGGGGTGGGATCGGGCTTGTTCGGCGTGGGCACGGGCGCCACCGCCTTGGTTGCGGTCTTCGGGTCGCCCTTGCCGGCACCGGCCGCCACCTCGCCCGAGCCCTCGCCGTCCTTGTCGCCATTGATCACCCAGAACACGGCAATCGCGGCGAGGCCGAGCACGACGATGCCCAAGAACACGAACAGGCCGGTCTTCTTGCTGCGCTCGGGCTCGCCATAGGCACCCTGCTGCGGTCGGTAGTGGCCGGCGGCCAGCGACGGGCCCGAGTCCACCATCATGCCGGGCGGAGTGAGTGGCTGCTGCCCGGACAGCACCGCGATCTCCTCGGCGGAGAGCCGCGGGAGATCGGCGCTCGAGCTCACGAGCATGGGCTCGACGACACCGTTGTTCGCGGCTTGCCCGGTGCGGAAGTTGAGCGGGCTCTTGTCGACGTCTTCGGTGATGGCGAGGTGGTAGTCGCCGATCTCCACGACGTCGCCCTCGCGCAGCTTGGTGCGCCCGTCGATCGCGTCGTTGTTGACCTTGATGCCGTTGTAGCTGCCGAGGTCTTCGATCACCCAACCGTCGGGCTCGGGAGCGAGGCGTGCGTGCCGCCGAGAAACGTTCTTCTCGGTGAGCTGGATCGTGTTGCCTTGCTGGCGCCCGATCGTGATGGCATCGCTCGCGAGCGGCACGACGGTCGTGGAACCCTCGTCGTCCTCGATAATCAGGCGGAGGGACATCAAGGACCCCAGGTTAGGAACCCGCCCCGAAACCTGTCAAGACGGCCCGGGCTCGCGGGAGAACGCCGATTCGATCTGGGGCGTATTGGGGCTCGATGCGGACGGGGTGGCGGCGGCGCCCCGGGCGGCCAAGAGTCGTGAGACGGGGTACACGGCCACACCCTCGGCCCGTAGCTGGGGAAGCCGGCGGCCGAGGACCTCGACGACCTCCGCCGAAGGGTGGGCAATGACCACCACGGGGGCCAGGCGGCTACGCTGGGCGGCTTCGTCCAGGGCCGCCTCGATGGCCGCCGCCGTGGGATCGTGGTCGAGGAATACGTCGCGGGGTAGAGTTGGCACCCCCGTCTCGCGGGCCGCAGTCTCGGCTTGCGTGGTGGCGATGGTGCGCGAGTCCACGAAGAACAGCCCGCGGTCGTGGAGCACGGCCATCACCTCGGCCATCGCCTCGCGGCGGGCGGTGAGGGCCGAGCCCATGTGGTTGTTCACCCCCACCGCCGCCGGCACTCGCGCCAGCGCGTCCTCGAGCTTGGCGCGCAACACGGGGGGCGGATCCGAGATCTCCAAGAAGATCTCTTCGGCCTCCGGGCCCACGCGCATCATGGCCGGGTCGAGGGGCTCCATCGGCAGGTGCAGCATGATCTCGCGCGGACGACGAGCGTCACCGCGCAGCCGCAGCTGCACGCCGAGCGCGTAGATCGATCCGGGGAGCACGCTGAAGGTCAGCGGGTAGCGCAGCGCATGCAGCTGCTCGAACAGGTGCAGCTCGCGGCCGACGTCGTCGATGACGATGGCGAGGTGCCCCTCGGCTTCGGCCCACGGCAGCCCTTGGTCGCCGTGATCGCGCTGCCAGGCCTTGGCCTCGCGCACGACCAGATCGGTGGTGCGCTGCATGGTCGCCGCCTGCTCGTCGGTGACCGCAGGCGGCTCGGGCGGCGCGGGTGCAGCGAGCATGAGCGCGCCACACAGGCCGAGCCACGCGACCAAGCTCCAGGGAGGATGCCCCACGCGCGCAGCCTAGCAGGCCTGCCGCGCGAACCCCATTCTTCGGCGACGAGCCAGGGTACGCCCAGAGCCGGGCAGGAACTTCCCCGGCACGGTGATGTCCAGCGCCGACGCCATGCCCGTGCTGACTCTCGCCGCTCTCGTGTCCATCGTCGCCGTCGAACCGCCCACGCTGCCGCTCCAGCGCCTGCGCCTCTACGAGACCGGAGTGGGCTATTTCGAACGCCGCGGGAACGTGGGCCCGAGTGAGTCGCTCACGCTGCCGCTGCCCTCCTCGCACCTCGACGACGCGCTGAAATCGTTGGTCGTGCTCGAGGCCACCGCGGGCGTGCGGATCCACGGCGTGGCCTTCGAGAGCTCGGTGAGCGAGGGCATGGCGCGTGCGATGGCGGGGCTGCCCGAGGAGAGCGAGGGGCCGCTCGCCTACGTCGATCTGCTCGCGAGCCTCAAGGGCTCGCGCGTGCAGGTGGTCAGCGACGACGGCAAGGTCAGCGGGCGCTTCGTGGACATCGAGGGCCCGTTCTACGTGGAGCGCGTGTCGGTGGCCGCGCGCCTGCCCGAGGACCGAGAGCCGCGCGGCGAGCCGCACTACACGATCATCGTGCTCGACGACGACGACGCGATCCGCCGCATCAAGACCGACCACATCCGCGCGATCCGCATGCTCGATGCGGGCACCGCGGAGCGCCTCGACGTGGCCGCGACCGCCCTGTCCGATCAGACCGCGCGACAGCTGTCGGGGCTCCACGTGCAGACGAGCGCGGCGGGGCGGCTGGGGCTGGGCTACATCGCCGAGGCCCCCGTGTGGCGCACGACCTATCGCGTGGTGATGGATCCCGAGCAACCCTCGGGCGAGCTGCAGGCCTGGGCGCTGGTGCACAACGATACCGACGAGGACTGGGTCGACGTCTCGGTCGAGCTCGCGAATGGGCGCCCCGCCTCGTTCCTGCACCCGCTGGCGGCCCCGCGCTATGCCGCCCGCGAGCTCGTCGCGCCGCCCGAGGACCTCGGCACGGTGCCGCAGCTCGCCAACAAGACGGTGGACTCGATGTGGGCCGATGGCGAAGGCAGCTATGGCTTCGGCGGCTTGGGCCTGATCGGAAGCGGTGGCGGCGGGGGCGGCACGGGCGAGGGCACGATCGGCGATGGGTTGTACGGCACCATCGTCCGTGACGCGGGCGGAGAGCTCGGTGACCTCGCCGAGCTCTCGCGAGCCGACGGCACCGAGTCGGGCGCGCTGTTCCTCTACCGCGTGGTCGACCCCATCGATCTGCGGGCGCACCAGTCCGCGCTGCTGCCCCTGATCCAGCAGGACATCGAGGTCGAGTCGGTCACGCTGTTCGGGGTGGGCGACGACGACGGCCTCAGCGTCGCGCGGATCGTGAACACGACCAACCAGACGTTGCCACCGGGGACCGTGTCGTTCTTTGCCGATGGCGGGTTCGTGGGCGAGTCGCTGCTCGATCGGCTCAAGCCCCACGAGCGTCGCTTCGTGGCCTACGGCTCCGAGCTCGACGTGGAGCTCGAGCGCGAGCACGAGCTGCTCGGCGAGCGCGTGACCTGGCTCGAGTATCGCGAGGGCCACATCGAAGAGCGCTTCGTGCTCGAGTCGGCGCTGCACCTGCGGGTGCACAATCGCAGCGGGCGGACCCAGCGGGTCTACGCCGCGCTCGACGTGCCGCGCAACGCCGAGCTGCTGGGCGACGGCTCGGTCGAGCTCGACTTCGATCGCGCCACCGAGACCGCGCTCTGTGCCACGCGCGTGAAGCCGGGCGCCGAGGTCGAGCACGAGCTGCGGGCCAAGTCGATCGAGTGGCGCACCCACCCCAGCTCGAGCCTCGCCACGCTGCGCGCGCTACACGGGCGAGCGGGCGTGCCCGAAGCACAGCGGAAGATCTTGGGCACGGCCATCGGGCACACGCGTCGGGCGGTGGAGCGCACGGCCGTGGCCGCGAGCCACGAGCACACCGCCGCCAAGCTCGAGCGCGATCTGGTGCGCCTGCGCAAGGACCTCGCGGCGCTCGGCCACGCCCGCGCGCGCAGCCGTGCCCGCACCGCGCTCACCCGCGATCTGCTCGACAAGGAGCGGCAGATCGACACGCTGCGCGCCGCAGCGATCAGCGCGCGCGCCGACGCCTACCAGGCCCGCCGCGCCAAGCGAGCCGCGCTCGCGGGCCTGGTGAAGCCTACGCTCGCGAGCAAGCCGCCCGCGGGTGGCTAGGCCATCTTGTCGAGGTAGGTCGGCAACATCTCGCG
>JBFIJN010000533.1:0-5923 GCA_041600735.1 Nannocystaceae bacterium | reverse complement strand
CGCCTCGTTCCCTCCCAAGCCGTCGTGACGCTAGAGGCGGACATGTGCGGCGTCGTCGACGTCGACGTGCTCGAGCGCTCCGGCGAGGTCCCCGAGGCCGAGACGCGGGACTTCGACGGCGAGGGTGTGGCCGCTCGGCGCCCATCGGCAAGTGGCTGGACCCCCGCGACGCGAGTGAGGAATCGGAGCCACGGGTTGTCGAGCAAGTACGGGATGTTCGAAGCGCTACGCTTGCAGCTCCCAGAACAGCACATGGCCCGATTCGTCCAGTGCGACCAACGTGTCGTTCCGTGGAACGCGAGGCGCACGGTGAGCACGACCCCGGAGCAGGCGCCGTAGCGGCGCAGCGGCGGTCTGGCCCATGAGCGTACACGCAAGCCTGCGCTCGCTGGGGAGCGTGGCCGAGTCGATGAAGGCGATCGCTTCGGTGAACGACTCGGTGAACGACTCGGTGTTCATCATGGTAGTCTGGCGAAGGAGGACGCCAATGCTTCATCGTGACCTTGCCCGCTCGCCGTTCTCAGCCGCGGTCAACCAGCAGCTCGGGCGGCTGCTCGAGGAGGCCCCTCATGCACCCAACGTCATGCAGCCGGGGTTGCTCGGCAAGGTCGATCTCTCGACGGTGGCCCCCACCGAGGAGACGTTCTTCGACCCCTGGGGCGGCGGCGAGACCAAGGGCATGCTGACCGAGCGACTCGGCTTCCTGCGCGCCGTGTTTCATGGACTGGCGCATGACTTCGAGTACGGCGCGCGCCACGGGCCGTTGGCGATGCGCCGCTCGTTCTCGCCGGGGAGCTACGGCGAGGTCCGCTGGATCTCCCTGTTCGGCACCGGCTCGGGAGACGAGTTCGTGGTTCACCTCGCCGACGATGTGGCCGACCCCGTAGTCCATCGGCACTGCTGTGACGACGGCCCAGGCCGCACCCACGAGGCCAGCTTGAGTGAGTTCCTCGCGCGCCTGACTACGGCGTAGCGCAGGCGCTGCATGCAGCGGCCTGGCCAAAGGAGCGTGCACGCCCGCCCCGGCTCTCGGTGTCGGGGCGCAACCGCTGCGCGCCGCGACCCGCGGCGCACCGAGTCCTGCGCTGGCACCTGGCCGGCGCGGGCCTAACTTGAGAGGGCGGCGACCCTCCTTGTTGCGCGCGGCCATCGTCCTCGCCGTGCTCGCGGCGGTCGGTCGTCTCGCGTTCGGCAGGCCCGAGTGAGCTGCGCACGGACGAGACGAGATGCAGATCCAGATCAACACCGACCACAACGTTGCAGGAACCGAGGCGTTCGCCGATCACGTCAAGGAGATCGTCACGAGCGCCCTGGGCCACTTGAGCGAGCAGATCACGCGCGTCGAGGTTCACGTCAGCGATCAGAAGGGCGGCGAGGGCGGCGAAGGCGACAAGCGCTGCATGCTGGAGGCTCGCCTCCGAGGTCGGCAGCCCACGGCGGTCACGCACCAAGCTCAGACCCTCGACGAGGCCATCGGTGGTGCGGCCGACAAGCTGAAGCGGTCGCTCGAGTCCACGCTGGGTCGGCTGTCGGACGCACGCACGTCGTGACCCGGAAGAGCTCGAGCGCCGTCCCGAAGCCGAGCCGGTCGTCAGCGGTTGCGGCGGCGGTAGAGCGCGAGCCCGAGCAGCAGGCCGAGGGCCCACGTGGGCGACGACGCACCTCCGATGCGGCAGCCTTGGGCGCTGGAGACGTGCTTGATCTCGGTCGTGCATCGCTCCGCCGTCGGTCCCGATGCTCCGGCGAGATCGTAGAACGTGGCGCGGACGCAGACCTCGGCTGGGGCCTCACCTTCGACCTCGCGGTGGAAGACCACGCGCTCGTGCTCCCCGGGGGGGATCAGCGCATCGACCCACCAGTGGTCCCCGGGGGGGAAGTCGGCGTCGACCAAGATCCAGCCGGGAGCGCTCTGGCTCGGAATCTCGATCTCCAGGTTGAGCGCTATGCCATCGAACAGCGTCGCTTCGATCTCCCCGATCTCGGGCTGGGTGTCGATGGGCTCGGCGAGCCGCTCGTCGACGTGGAGCGGTAGCACGACCTCGAGGGGCGCGAAGCAATCGGGTGCATAGGTGAAGACGAGCTCGTGGTCCCCGGCCTCAAGCGGCTTCTTGGGTGCGAAGATCGCGTAGTCTACGCGCGTGGTGTCGTCGAATACCGCAGTCGTTGCGATCTCGAGGCCCGCCTCGTCTCGCACGTGCACGTCGGTGATCGCGTGGGCGAGGGCTCCCGACTCGGACTCGATCGCGATCCAGCCATCGCGGGCCATGGGCTCGTTGGTCGGATGCAGCCGAGGATCCTCATACGTCGCATGTGCGCAGGAGTCCTCCGATGCAGCCATCGCGACCGCTGGCACGAGGAACGCAACGGATGTGATCGCGACCCGGGGGAGCAAGTTCATGAAGGGGTAGTGCCGCTCGGGGGAAGAACGATCATCTGCGCTACCTCCGCGCTCGACGGGACCCTTCCGGGGGTCCTTCTCGCACGAGGAAACGTGAGTTGTGGGAGATCGCCCTGGACGGCGCGTTGGCGCGGCGGGCCGGACGAAGAGTCAACGGCTCCCGATGAGCTGCTCTGCGAGCGGAGGTGCGCAACTGGTGCGCGCCGCGACCCGCGACGCACCGAGTCCTGCGCTAGCGCCTGGCCGGCGCGGGCCTACCGTGAGAGGGGGCGACCCTCCACGTTACGCGCGGCCATCGTCCTCGCTGTGCTCGCGGCGGTCGAGCGTCGCCGCGAACGAGACGAGATGCAGATCCAGATCAACACCGACCACAACGTTGCCGTCACGCACCAAGCTCAGACCCTCGACGAGGCCATCGGTGGCGCGGCCGACAAGCTGAAGCGGTCCCTCGAGTCCACCCTGGATCGGCTGTCGGACGCACGCATGTCGTGAGCCCGAGAGCTCGAGCGCAATCCGGCAGCCGAGGCGATGCTCGCTCCTTCTCGGCACGGCGGGCTCATGACCTCGACCCAAGGAATAGAAGATGACCTCACTCAGAAGAGAATCGCTCGCCGAGCTCCTCGAGCCGCACCCGGCTCCGTGTCTGTCGCTGTATCAGGCGACGCACCGACGACATCCAGAGAACCGCCAGGATCCGATCCGGTTTCGCAACCTCGTCAAGGAACTCGAGGCATCGCTCCTGCAGGTCCATCCTACGAGCAAGGCTCGACTGCTTCTGAAGCCGTTCGAAGCGCTCGCGGACGACCGCGACTTCTGGAACCACACACTCGATGGGCTCGTGGTGCTGAGCGCGCCCGACCTCTTTCGAGTGTTCCGCCTGCCGCGTTCGGTCACCGAGCTGGTCGTCGTGGCCGACAGCTTTCACCTCAAGCCGCTGTGGCAGTTCCTCCAGTCGGTCGATCGCTATCAGGTGCTCGGGCTGAGTCTCGACCGGATTCGTCTGTTCGAGGGAGATCGCGACGCCCTCGACGAGGTCGAGCTGGCCGCCGGGGTGCCTCGCTCGATCACCGAAGCGCTCGGCTCGGAGCTCAGCGAGCCGCACCAGACGGTCGCATCCTATGGTGGAGCGGGTGGGGCGAGCAACGCGATGCACCACGGACACGGCGGCAAGGCCGACGAGGTCGACCTCGACACAGACAAGTTCTTCCGCTCGATCGACCGGGCCGTGCTGGAGCACCACTCGCGCCCCACGGGCCTGCCGCTCATCTTGGCCGCGCTACCGGAACACCACCATCGCTTCCGCCGCATCAGCCACAGTCCATTCTTGCTGACCGAGGGCATCACGGTCAACCCGAATGCCGTGACGAATGACGCGCTGCGAACGCTCGCGTGGCAGGTCGTCGAGCCACAGTACGAGGAGCGGCTCGCAACGCTGACCAGCGACTACGAACAAGCCAGAGCGAGCGGCCGCGGCAGTGACAGCCTGCCGCAGATCGCCGCGGCCGCCGCGTCAGGGCGCGTCGTCACGCTACTCATCGGGGCGGATCGTCAGATCGCTGGTCAGCTGGACGAAGGGACCGGGAAGGTCGTCGGCGGCGAGCTGAACGACCCGCGAGTCGATGACGTGCTCGATGACCTGGGCGAGCTGGTTGGCAAGATGGGCGGCGAGGTCTTGGTGATCCCGACGGCGAGGATGCCCACGCGCAAGGGCGCGGCCGCAATCTATCGCTACTGAAGCACGCTGGACCGGCTAGGCGAGCATCACTAGCGCTGTTGCGATTTTGGTCGAGAGCACACTCATGTCGAGGAAGAACGAGACCGAGACACCCGGCACCCCGAGCCCACAGCAAGGCAGCAAGCGTGCTGGAGGGACGACTACGTCAGCCCGTGAGCGCGAGCATGCGGACGATCGACGCATAACCGCCAAGTACCTCAAGCATAGTACGCTGGAGCGCTGGGAGAACGAGGGCGGTTCTCGATCCGACTGAACCCGCTGGCGGGATCGGCAGGGAGGATGCGGTCTTGGCGACGGATTCGATCTATGGTCGTTTCCTCGCTACCAAGTCCGCCCGGCACCAGGAACCATGGCTCGCTACGAACTCTCGGATGGAAGCTCGAACAAGTTCTGGGAGATCGCGCTCGACGGCTCATCGCTGACTCTCAGGTGGGGTCGCGTTGGCACGTCGGGCCGCACGAAGAGTCAGAGCTTCGCGAGCTCCGCCGAGGCGAAGGCGGCCTACGAGAAGCTCGTCGCCGAGAAGGTCGCGAAGGGCTACGGCGAGCTCGCAAGTGGTACCGAGCCCAAGCCCAAGTCGAAGCCCACCAAGGCGGCTCGCGCTCGAGGCGGCGACGGGCTCTCGAAGATGCTCGGCGAGATCGAAGCGCTTCTTACCAAGAAGCACCCCAAGTATCTCGCCGCTCTCGGGGCTCCGGTCTCGACGCGCGAGCTCGAGGAGGGCTTGGGGGCGCCGCTTCCGGCGGAGCTCCGCCAGCTCTGGTCGTGGCGCAACGGCGCCGAGGGCTTCTTCGTCGACGGTGACCCAGAGTCCGGCTGGGACTGGATGGCCGTTGGTGCTGCCGAGGACGACCTGGCGATGTTGCGCGAGACGGCGCCCGAGCTCACGGCCACGCTGCTTCCCTTTGCGAGCGACGGCAGTGGCAACTACCTGTGTATCGATGTCTCTTCGGGAGAGATCTTCGATTGGGACCATGAGACCAGGGAGACGAAGCGACTTCACCCCAGCCTCGAGCAAGCCCTGCGTGCCCTGCTGGCGTCGCTGAAGGTGGGCAAGTTCAACGGCGGACCCGAAGTCGTCGCAGCACCGAACAAGGTGGTCGCCAAGGCCATGAAGCTCATTGGCAAGCCCAATGGTAGCCACAAGGTCTATACCCTCGCGCGCACGCTGCCTCCTGCCGAGCGCGTGAGCGTGCTTCGTGCGCTGCTCGAGCAGACCGAGGGTAAGGAGCGCCCGACCATCCATGGTTGGCTATCCGAGGCCGAGGCACACGCAGGGGCATTCAGGGACGCAATCGCCAACGCAAAGGAAGCCTACGCACGAGAGCGCGCGCTGCTGGTCGTAGGCGCGCTGGCGTTGGACGCACGACGAGCCGCCGAAGCCGAAGCGGCGTTCTCGGCGATGAACGAGACCGCACTCGACAAGCCCGTCACGCTGAGGTTCATCGGGTTGGCGGCCGCACTCGAGGCGCTCGGCAGAGACGCCGCGGAGCCGCTCGCGGTCGCCCGTGCCCAAGCCGAAGCCGAAGCAGCGACGCCAACCGATTTCAACAGCGCCTCAGCCTGCTATGCCCGAGCCACTCTCGAGATCCAGCGCGCGCTCATCCTGGCCCTGACGCACGGGCCTGCCGCGGGGATGAAGCACGTTGCCGATGTGAGGGCAGAGTTCGCGCAGATCAAGCAGAAGAGTGTTCGCGGGGAGTGCGAGGAGATGTTCGACAAGTGGATCGATCCGACCGATCCGGCCGCACTGATCGCACGACAGGTGGGACTGTCGTAGCGATCGGCAT
>JBFIJN010000532.1:0-5930 GCA_041600735.1 Nannocystaceae bacterium | reverse complement strand
GGGGATGCGGCCGCGTGGACCAAGGCCGGTCGCCAAGCGTTCGCGCGCAAGCGCTACGCCGCGGCGATCCACGCCTTCGCCCAGGCCGCCAAGCTCGAGCCCGCGCAGTGGAAGCACCCGCTCGAGCTCGCACGCGCGGCCGTCCAAGCGGGCGACGAGGAGACCGCCAAGCTCGCGCTCGCCCACAGCTACCTGCTCGACATTGGCCAGGCCTCCGATGCCGCGTGGCACCAGGACTTCAAGCCGATCTGGAACCAACCATGGTTCAGGAAGCTGGGTATCGGCGAGCTCTCCGAGGTGCTCGGGAATGCGCCGGACTGGCAGCCGCATGGTCTGCGGCTGCACACGGTCACGGTGCGGTTCCTGAAGCACGAGCCGATCGACCTGCAGATCCACGCCCGTGCCGACGTGGTCGAGGCAGGGCGAGAGCGCGACCGGGTCGTGTGGGCGACCTCGTGCAAGCAAGGCGACCGCGTCTACACCGAGCTCGGCTCGATGAATCGCCACTTCAACCTCGACTTCGAGAAGTCCGGGGCATGGCAGCGCCCGGCCGCGATCAACTACGCGCCCTCGCTCGCGCTCACGAGCGAGCCCGATGCCTGCGAATTTCGCTTCTATCGCGTGGCTACACCCGTGGGGTCCGAGCCGCTGGCCTCGCCGCCGGTGTGGATGGCCGACTCGTGCTGGACGCGTGGCAAGCCGTTCGAGGCCGGCATTGCTCGCGAGGGCCGCTGTGGATTCGCGGCGGCGGCGGGGCCCGATGCAGCATTCGCGGTCGAGTCGATCGACGTGACGGCGGCGACCGAGCGTGGCCGGTGGTCGCTCGAGCAGACCTTCGATCTCGTCCTCGGCCGCGACGTTGGTTCATGGAAGACCATCGCCGTGGACACGAGCTGTCGCTGCGCCGCGGGCAAGTGCAAGAGGACCGAGGGGAGCGGCGGCAAGCTGCGCGATCAGAACCTCTGGTTCGTTCGAGCCGGCGAGCACGTTCGCCTGCGCGACATCACTACGTTCGCCCGCGACCAGGTGGTCGAGCACTGTCAGATCGAGATCGGTACGCGCGGCCCCCACCACTGGGGCGACCATCAGCAGTGGACCCTCGATCTCGACGTGGTCGCGCGCTACTGCCATCGCGACGGCGCCACGAGCGAGGGCGCCTGCGCGTAGCTCTCGTGCTTACCCGGTGACTCCGTGGACCGTGCACTCACGCGGGCGCCCGAGCGCTGGACGGGGATGACCCCGGCGCAGCAGCGGCGACCGTCGCCTGCGGGGCGGCGCCCTTGCGGTAGGCGCCCGGGGTCACGCCCACGTGGCGCTTGAACGCCTTGTTGAACGCAGCCTCGGACTCGTAGCCCACCGCGCAGGCGATCTCGGCGATCGCGGTGCTCGAGTCGCGCAGCTGGATCGCGGCCTTTTGTACGCGCCACGCGGCGAGGTAGCGCATCGGTGTCTCTCCCACGAGCTCGCCGAAGCGCGCGGCGAAGGCCGATCGAGACATGGTCGCGCAGCGAGCGAGCTCCGCCACGCTCCACGGCCGGGCCGGGCTCTCGTGGATGCGGCGCATCGCCGTCCCGACCTGTGGATCCGACAGCCCCCGCAGCCAGCTCGCACGGCGCCCGCCGCCCTCGGCGATCACCGCCCGCACGACGTAGACGAACAGCGCGTCGCACAGGCGGTTGACGACGACGTCGTTGCCCGGGCGATCGCCCGCGGACTCGTAGCCCACGAGCTTGAGCGTGTGCTCGAGCCATGGTCCCACGCGCGACATCTCGCCGAAGTGGATCACCTCGGGCAGCGCCGAGACGAGGATCTCCGCGCCGGGATCGGAGAACTGGAAGCGACCACAGACCAGGTGCGTGCTGCCGGGAGTGCGGCGTCCGCCGTCGCTGGGCGGCGCGAAGGCACCGGATGCCGCCAGCTCCTGCAGCGTGCGCGGTGGAGTGTCGAGGGCATCCCGAAGCGTGTGTCCCAGCCCCGGCGCAACCAGGATCACGTCACCCACGCTCACATGCGCAGGCTCGCGTCCGTCCACCTCCAGCCAGCAGCTGCCGCGCAGCAGGATGTGAAACGCGACGTGCGGGCGGCCCTCGGCTCGGATCCCCCACGGCGCATGCAGCTCGGTGTGGGCGAACACGCCGCTGTCTAGTCGTAGACTCCCGAGAATATCCGAAAGTACGTCCATGGAGGCTCATTGTGGACGATGGGACAAGAAACTCAGACGAGGAGGAGTTGAAGTCCGATGGCCACGGATTCAGATTCTAACTCATGAACGACGCATCGACAACGACGGTGGAGCAGGGAAGTCTCTTTGGCAAGACGGCGATCGTGACCGGAGCGACCGGTGGGGTGGGGCTGGAGATCGCCCGAGGCCTCATTCGCGGCGGTGCCCACGTCGTGCTCGCCGTGCGTGACATCGACCGCGGGTCCGTCGTGGCCGACGAGCTCGGCGGTGCGACGACCGTGATGCAGCTCGACGTCTCGAGCGTCGCTTCGGTGCGCGCGTTCGCGGCCGAGTTCCAGCGCCGCTTCGACGCGCTGCACATCCTCGTGAACAACGCGGGTGCTTGGTTCAGCGATCGACGATCGAGTGCTGATGGACACGAGCTCACCTTCGCGACCAACGTGCTCGGCCCCTACCTCCTGACCGACTTGCTCGCCGAGACCCTGATCGCCTCGGGACGCGCGCGGGTCGTCAACATCGTCTCGGCGCTCGCGCGCGACTACGACCCCGAGGATCTCGCGTACCAGCGTCGCAAGTTCGACGGGTTCAAGGCCTACGCACAGTCCAAGCAGGCGCTGCGCATGCTCACCTGGGGCGCCGCACGGCGGCTGAAGGGAACTGGGGTCACCGTCAACGCCGCCGCCCCGGGATTCGTGCGCTCGAGCCTCAACCGCAGCGCCACTGGCTTCACCGCGCAGATGATCCGCGTGATGAGCCGCCTGTTCGCCGTCACCCCCGACAAGGGCGCCGACACCCCGCTGTGGGTCGCCACCGCGCCGGACCTCGAGGGCATCACGGGTGAGTACTTCGATGGTCGCAAGCAGAAGGACGGCAAGTTCCGCGACCCCGCCGCGATCGAGGATCTCGAGTCCCGCTGCGCGCAGCTGGTGGAGCTTCGACGTGCCGCGTAGGCGCCCGCGCGTGACCCAGGAGGACGACCGATGACCGCACACTCGAATCCGACGACGACCGCACCCGACGAGGCCCTCCGGGGACGGATCTGCGTGGTGACGGGCGCGACCTCTGGCCTCGGGAAGGCCACCGCGCTCGGCCTCGCCGCGCGCGGCGGGACCCTGGTGCTCGTGTGTCGGGACGAAGTCCGCGGCGAGCGGATGCGCGCCGAGATCAGCGAGCGAACCGGGAACTCGCGCATCGAGTGTGCGCTCGCGGACCTCTCGGATCCGGCATCGATCCGCGCTGTCGCGCAAGCGATCATGCAGCGCCACCCCGCGGTCCACGTGCTCGTCAACCAGGCGGGGCTGGTCACCAGCCGCCGCGAGGTGACCCGCCGCGGTCTCGAGCTCATGTTCGCGGTCAATCACCTCGCGTACTTCGCCTTGACCAACCACCTGCGCCCCGCGCTCGAGGCCGCCGACACCGCGCGAGTCATCAATGTCGGCGGTGGGATCCAGGCCGCGGGTGAGATCCACTTCGACGATCTCCAGGCCGAGCGCAAGTTCGGTTGGTTTCGCCAGCTCGCCCAGTCCAAGCTCGGCAACGTCTTGTTCACCTACGAGCTGGCGCGTCGCCTCGAGGGCACGCGCGTCACCGTCAACTGTGTCGATCCGGGCGGCGTGCGCACGAACCTCGGCAAGACCGCGAGTGGCCTCCCTCGCGTGCTAGCCACCGTGTTCCGCCCCTTGTTTGCGACCCCGCAGAAAGGCGCCGAGCCCTCGATCTGGCTCGCCTCCGCCCCCGAGCTCGAGGGCGTCACGGGGCGGTACTTCCAGAAGAAGAAGGAGAAGCGCTCCTCGCCGCGCTCGTATGATGAGGGGATTGCGGCGAGGTTGTGGGAGGTCAGCGCCGAGCTGGCGGTCTAACTCAACGCCCGACGTTCAAGCTCCGCACCGGCACCCGCGAGGGAAGCTCAGCCTTCAGCGCGATCGCATCGCCGCGCCCAAACGCCTCGGTCTCGAGCGCTCGCGCCACGGTGGCCGCGTGCTCGAGCGGTCCGGCCTCGCAGTAGTGGTCGGCGCGCTCGAGGATGACCGCCAGGGCCTCGGCATGCCCCACGCCGGGCGAGTCACTGGTGGCGTGGCACGCCTGGAACAGCGCGACGGCGGGCGCGTCGCTCCACGCGAGCTCGGCCAGGTAGGCGGAGAGCTCCATGCGCGTGAGCTCGGGATCACCCTGGCCGCACCAGTGACACACTCTCGCTCGCCCGGCGGCGGCATCGGCAGCATCGGCGGCATGGCGAGCCTCGTGGACGAGGATCGGCCGCGTCGCCCAGGCGGCGAGGGCCTCCAGCGCGGGCTCGAGGCCTTCGGCGTTGCGCAGGGTGGCCGAGCTCCGCACCAGCACCTCGTGCTCCGGCGTGGTGATCGCTGGGCAGCGACCATCGGCCACCACCCCGCGCATGCGCTGCAGCTCCTCCGCGGTGAAGCCATTCCACGGGATGATCGAGACCAGGTAGCCGCCACCACAGCGGGTGAGGCGCTCGTGCATTGCGGTGACGGCCGCCACCAGCTCGGCGCGTGCGCTCGCGGTCGCACGCAGCGACTCGACGTAGGCAGCCGGCAGCCCCGCGGCGAGCTCCGCTTGCACGGCCGGCGCAAATGCGACCGAGACTGGGCCCAGCGCAGTCACCGACTCGGGAGCAGCGAGCAGCGGCCATAGCTGATCCATGGCAAA
Organism: Nannocystaceae bacterium; assembly: GCA_041600735.1. Classification (GTDB taxonomy): domain Bacteria; phylum Myxococcota_A; class Polyangia; order Nannocystales; family Nannocystaceae; genus Paraliomyxa. Next base: position 1,078 of record JBFIJN010000532.1, on the reverse strand, counting down.
GGTGACCACGTTGCCGAGCACGATGATCACACCCTCTTCTTGCTCGCTCACCGTGCCGAGATACCACTCGCGCATGTTGATGCGATCGACGCGGCGGAGCAGTCGGGCGCGGTGCTCGGTGCCGGCCACCTCGACGCGACTGTCGGCGACCACCTCGCACGAGAATGCATAGAAGAACGGTCGGGGAGATCCTGCCACATTGGCCCGCAGCACGTACGGTATGCCAGCGCGGTCGAGCGTTTCGTTCCAGCGACGCACGAGCTTCAGCAGTTGCTCGACGTTGTGGGGCTCGTGCAATCGCTCGGGCGTGGCTCGACTGCGCAGCTCGACGACGATGTCGCGCAGGGTCGCACTGGGCTCGACCGCAGCCATCAGCGTGGCGAAGGCAGCCTCTTCGCCCTCGTGCGCCTCGGGCTGCGACTGCGCAGTGATCCACGCAGGCAGCGGCTCGGTGTGCACGAGGCGAACGTCTACCCCCTCGAACATCGCAGGGGCGGGGGGCGTCGCTGCGTCGGCGGCGGAGGGTGCGGTGTCGCTCGGGGCGAGCGACCGCCAGAGCCGCGGCCCGAGCGCTACACCGAGCACGATCGCCGTGGTGATCAGCAGGGCGAGCAAGACCGGGCGATGGGAATCACGACGCGCAGGCATGGGCTGGCGTCAGCATGATAGCCCTGATCATGCTGCGGTCATGAGCCTCGCCGGGCGTCACGGTCGTTGGATGAGACCATCTCCAGTCGTGCGTCGAGGCGGGTGGACGGGGCCCGCGTTGAGCCGTTTCGAAGGGCGAGCGGTGTTGGTGGCGGCACGCGCTCGACCGCGTTCACGTGGCCTCATTCGGGTTCGGGTCGGTGCCGGAACCCACGATGCTGTCGGCGAGCGCGTCGATCAACGCCGCCCGCTCCCGCTCGGGCAGGGCGAGAGCTTGCTCGAAGATCGCTTTCGTCGACCCCAGGTGCCCTGCGATCTCGGCAAAGTCCATCTTCGAGCAAGTACCGTTCGCCCCAGCGGCAACGAGCGCGGAGTTCCCCCGTTCGTGCGACGACACGCCAATGATCCTCCCCGAGAATCCCATCCGGCG
>JBFIJN010000531.1:0-5953 GCA_041600735.1 Nannocystaceae bacterium | reverse complement strand
GGTGCAGCGCCGCGACTGGCCACCGGGGCGACTGACGGGGCTGGTGCTCACCGTCTATGCGCCGTTCCGCTTCTTCCTCGACTCGCTGCGCACCGACACGGCTTCACGGGGCGTGATCGCGATCCCCGACGAGCGCTATCTGGGGCTGACCCCCGCGCAGTGGTTCACGTTTCTGTTCCTCGTCGTGGGCCTGTGGCTGCTGCTGCGCAAGCCCTCGCCGGGCGATCTCGACTACGCCAAGGACAGTGACCGGCGCGCGCGCGAGGAGGCCGAGAAAGCGGAGAAAGCCGAGCGCAAGAAGACCAAGTCCGACGGGTAGCGCTTCTACTCGTCGCCCCCGTCGTCCTCGGACGCGCGGTGCTCGGGCGGGGGCCAGGCGGGCTGGCCTGCGTTGGCATCGATCCGCATGTCGATGAAGTGGTGGATGAAGCCGCAGCTCGTGCAGGCCTTGGCGAGGATCCCCGCGGCGTGGGTGAAGCCCCCGCTCGGGTTCACGAAGCGCAGCGTGCTCATCCGCAGCGGCAGCGGGGCACGATCGTTGCGCCCCGCGAACACGGCCACGGGCAGCAACGCACCGCCGCAGACCGTACACTCGCGCCCCGCCGAGGTATGCCGCCGCTCGCGCTCGTCGGCCCGCTCGGCCCGCGCCTTGGCCCGCTCTTGGCCGAGCTCCTCGCGGAGGGCCGCATTCTGCCGTTCGAGCTCGATGAGCTCGAGCTCGAGCGCTTGCCGATCGTCGCGGTAAGCCACCGACGAGCAGGGTAGCATTCGCCCCCCAGCCGATGCACGAGCTCGCCACCCGCTACCGCAGCCGCCACTGCACCGCCGCCGACTGCGGGCTGCGCGTCCCCGTGACCGACGGCAGCCCGCTCGGCGAGCGCTGTCCGATCTGCGGGGCGCCCACCGAGTGGGTCGACCCCCCTTACGCCACCCACGGCGTGGGACCCGGGGCGGAGCCCGTCGCGGGACCGCGGCTGCGCGTGGAGGCGCTGCTCGACAACATCCGAAGCCTGCGCAACGTGGGCTCGATGTTCCGCACCGCCGATGGGGCCGGGCTCGCGCACCTGCACCTGGGCGGGGTCACGCCCTCGCCCGCGCACCCCAAGCTCGCCAAGACCGCGCTCGGAGCCGAGCGCTCGGTGTCGTGGTCGCGACACCCCGACGCCTGCGCAGCCGCGGCCGCGCTGGTCGGGGGCGGCCGGCGGCTGTGGGCGCTCGAGGGCGGGCCGCGCTCGAGCTCGATCTTCGACCCCGCGGTGGCCCTGGCCGTCGCAGCGCTCGGCGCCGAGGACACGGTCGTATTGGTGCTCGGCCACGAGGTCTCGGGCGTCGATCCCCGCATCGTCGACCTGTGCGAGCGCGTGATCCACCTGCCGATGATGGGGATCAAGGACTCGCTCAACGTCTCGGTCGCGCTGGGGGTCGCGGCCTACGTGCTGCGCTTTGGCGCGCAGCCCCCGTGATTTCGCCGGTTTCTTGCGCCCGCGCGCGCACGCGTGCCAGCGTCGCCGCGCGATGCAAGACCCGGCCGAGACCAACCCCGCGCGGCTCTGGCGTGCGCTGGCCCCCGGGCGGGCGCGATCGTGGCTGCGCCGCAACGCGTACCTCGCGGTGATTGCGGGCGCGGTGCTGGTGGCGAGCCGCGCGGTGGATTTCTCGGCCCCGCCCGAGGTGCGCCTGGGCAAGGGCGGCGTGGCTCAGCTCGTGGGTGATGCACCGCCGCAAGAGTTCTCCGCGGATCTCGCCAATCCGCAGGCGGTCCAGCTGCGCGCCACGCTGCGGCTCTATCCCGACAACGAGCTCCAGGTCGCCGCTCCCGATCCCAATACCGATCTCCAGGGCAAGCTGCTCTCGCAGCCGGTGGTCACCACCCTGCTGGGGATGAATGCCACGGTCGACCAGACGCTCCGCCTCGATGGCGGCGAGCTCGAGGTCGATCTCGTGCTCCATGCGACCCCGCGCCTGGGGGAGTCTCCGCGGGGGAGCAAGGCACCACCCCCGCTCACACTCGAGCACGAGCTGAGCGTGCGAAGCAGGCGTAGCAAGTGGTGGAACGGTACGCCGCAGCACCGTGTGCACGTGGACAGCCGCGGCCTGCTGACTCGCGTCGACGATGGCTGGCGCCTGGTGTTCAGCGTGGACGAGCACCTGTTCAGCCTCGATCTAGAGCTTCACCGCGCCGGTGCGGTGCCGCCCGATCCCACGACCCTCGCCGGCCATCGCTGAGGCCGCGTCACGCCGCGCCTGCGCGGGGCTCGAAGCTCGAGCCCCCGCCGCGGGTGGGCTGCGGTACAGTGGCCAGCATGAATGCGTGGGGGCGGATCGCTTGGGTATTGGGTGGATTGTGCGTGGCGGCGTGCGGCAGCGAGGGTGAGCGCGCCGAAGCGGCCGACGACGCGGGGCCGAGCTCCTCGGCCACCGACGGCACCGGCGACCCGACGATGAGCGGCAGCGCCGACACCCAGGCCGACGAGACCGGCAGCAACGCAGCGCGCCCCAACTGGCACGAGGACATCGCGCCGCTGATCGTGGAGCACTGCGGTGGCTGTCACGTCGCCGGTGGCATCGCGCCCTACGTGATGGATGACTACGAGCAGACCCGTCCGCTCGCGCCGATCATGGCGCTGCAGGCGGAGGCGCGGCTGATGCCTCCGTGGCACGCGATCGAGACCGACGAGTGCCAGCCGCCAGACTCGTTCAAGCACGATGCTCGGCTCACCGACGAGCAGATCCAGCTGCTGCGCGACTGGGCCGACCTCGGCGCGCCCGAGGGCGACCCGGCCCTCGCCGCCCCGCTCCCCACCCCGCCCTCGTTCGACCTGCCCAACCCCACGACCACGCTCGCGATGGAGGGCTCGGTGACGGTCGAGCCCGTGGGCGCCCAGCTCGACTTCTTCCACTGCTTGAGCCTCGACCCGGGCAACGACCAAGACGTCTACCTCGACGGCATGCAGGTGATCCCGGGCAACAACGCGATCGTCCACCACGTGCTCGTCTACGTCGACGTGAACGCGACCTCCGCGGGCTGGGCGGGCGGCGTCTCGCCCAATTGCGGCGGCGGGGCCGGGGTCTCCAATGCGACGCTCGTGGGCGGCTGGGTGCCCGGCGGCATGCCCATGACCACACCCGACACCGTCGGCATTCGCCTGCCTGCGGGGGCGCGGCTCGTGCTCAACATGCACTACCACGCCGCCACCACGGGGCCCGAGGTCGACCAAGGCACCGGCCTCGCGCTGCGCTGGCAGACGACCGCCCCGACCTATGTCTCGGAGTTCTCGCTGATCGGGGCGCCGGGCGCAGGAACCCTCCAGACCTCGCCGTTCAGCATCCCCCCGGGCGTGAAGGACCATGTGGAGATGGCGGAGTTGATCGTGCCCGACGTCGGCCCGGCCGACGTGCGCGTGTTCTCGATCCTCAACCACATGCACAAGGTGGGCGTCGACATGAAGACGTCGGTGATCCGCGCCGGGACCGGCGAGGAAGTGTGCCTGGTGCAGACCCCCGCGTGGGACTTCAACTGGCAGCGCCTCTACGAGTACGACGTGACGATCGACCAAGCGGTGCGGGTGTACAGCGGAGACATCGTGCGGGTGCGCTGCACCTACGACAACACGCTCGACAATCCCGCGCTCGTCGAGGCCCTCACCGAGGTCGGCATGACCGAGCCGCAGACCGTGAGCCTGGGCGAGGGCACGCTCGACGAGATGTGCCTCGCGGGCGTGGGCGTCGCCGTCGGGCTCTAGCGGGTGTCCCTCCGCAAGGACGCCCGACCGAGAGCGGTCGGGTGGCCGGGGGGTGCGAGCCGGGGGACTCGAACCCCCACGCCTCTCGGCACTGGAACCTAAATCCAGCGCGTCTACCAATTTCGCCAGGCTCGCGGCGGCACGGAGCATACCACGCGGACGAGCGCCCGGCGTCGCGGTACCCTGCGCCCCATGTCGCGACCGCCTCGCCGCACGGCCCCGAGCGCACTCCTGGCCCTCGCGTCCCTCCTGCTCGCCTGCGAAGGCAACCCCTACGGGGACCGGCCGGCGACGCCAAGGCCCGGCGACGCCAAGGCGGTCGAGGGCACTCCAGGCAGCGACGCGCCAGCCGGAGAGAAGCGAGCCATTCCCCTCACGCACGCCGACGGCCAGCCGCTGGCCAAGGTGCTCGCCGACTCGCCGCTCCCGTGGGCGAGCATGCTGGGGCAGACCCCGCAGGTCGCCGAGACCCACCTCGGGCCGCCCAAGCCCGACTCCAAGGGCGGCACCCGCGATGCGTGCGTGCGGTACTTGCCCGAGCGCACGTGGTTCCACTGCAAGCAAGCGTGGCAGCGCTACTCCGACAAGAGCGGCACGTTCAGCGAGATCCAGGTCGTCTATGAAGATGGCAAGGTCACCGCGATCGCGCTCGATGGGATCCCCGGCGAAGGGCCCTTCGATCCCAAGCTGGCGCTGAAGAAGGCCGGCTTGGAGCTACCGGGCGCGCCCACGGTGGAGAACCCGGACACCGACGTCACGGTCTGGAGCTGGTGGAACTCGGCCGCGCGACTGCTCGCGCACGAGCGCCAGTACCGTGCGCGGGTGTCGACGGTCGGCGGCGCGTGGGACAAGGCAAAGGTCGAGATCATCCTCAACGACTCGCTGAGCGACGACGAGAAGTCGCGCGTGTTCGACCCGGGCGCCGGCGCGGACGCGGAGTAGCTCGCCATGCGCCCGCCGCCCTGCATCGAGATCGCCAAGCAGGCGACGACGGTACCCGAGCGGCAGGCGCTGGTGCGGCAGCAGCGGTCACCGCGATACAGCGGAGCCCGGCACCTTGCGTGGGTCGTGCTGGTCTCGCTCGGGCCCGCGCTCGCGGCGTTGCTCGTGGCCGGGGCGTGGGGCGCCACGCACATCGTGGCCGCGCTGGTCGGCGTGTTCGCGGGAACGATCGTCGTGTACTTCGGGCACCGCTATCCCATGCATCGACGCCTGCGCGGGGTGGAGATCGCCTACGACATGCACACTCGCTGTCATCACATGTCCTTCGATGACACCCACACCGAGATCGAGTCGATCGATGATGTGGACATGGTGATGCTGCCGGTCCCCCACGCCACCGGCATGTGCGGGGTGGTCGTGCCCGTGCTCGCGCTGCCGTGGCTGGCGCTGGGGCGGGATCCCGCGCTGGTGTTCGCGGCCACGATCTGGCTCTACTACCTCACCTACGAGCTCGTGCACCTCGCCGCGCACGGGCGCGTAGGCGGGGTGCTCGATCGCGTACCGGGGCTCGGTTGGTTGCTGCGGCATCATCGACGGCATCACGCCTGGGCGCTGATGCACCACGGGAATTTCTCGATGTTGCTGCCGCTGTGGGACTGGCTGCTGGGCACGCTGCTGCCGCCCGCAGAGCCGCGCTCGCCGGCTAGCTCCGCGCCGCCTTGCAGGCGCCCTCCCGCGTGACCCCCACGTCGAGCACGATCTCGGCGAGCAGCCGCGTGTCGACGCTGGGCCGGCGGCCGGTCGCGCTCAGGCTCACCGTCATCGAGGTCGAGACCGCATACTCGGTCAGGTCGAGGCCCTCGAGCTCGAGATCCACTGCGGTCACCCCGTCGCCGAAGGCATCGGAGCTCGCGATGAGCACGCGCGCGAGATCCGGCGCCTCGACGAACACATCGATCCGATCGATGAACGCCAGATCGGCGCCGGGCGGATCGACCACGCTGAGGCTCATGCGCTGCACGAACACCCCATCGATGTCTCCCGGCTCCGCGCCCGCGTTCTGGATCTCCTCGGACGTGGTGATGTCGAGGTCGGAGAGCTCGCCGAAGCCGAGGTCGCCGAGCAATACGTCGAGGATGTTGCCCTTGGCGATCACCGCCTCGGACGAGCGCTCGATCTCCACGGTGAACAACGACCCCCCGCAGGCGAGCAAGAACGGGGCAAGCCACCACACGCTGCGCGGCTTCACGGCTCGGCGCCCTCGTTCG
>JBFIJN010000530.1:0-5955 GCA_041600735.1 Nannocystaceae bacterium | reverse complement strand
GCGCGAGTCGTCTTCTCCATCACCGCGTAGTCGATGGAATCGGAGGGGCACGCGGCGAACGCATCGCCGTCGACGTGGACGAGCGCGCCGTCGGTCGCCTCGGCGGCGGACAGCGCCCGCTCGCAGGCCTCGACCATCTCGGGTCGGTGTGCGCGCAGCTCCTCGAGATAGGTGCGCGCCGAGATCAGGAACATGCCGCTGTTCCAGTAGTACCCGCCCTTGGCGAGGTAGCCCTCGGCGGTGCTGCGGTCGGGCTTCTCCACGAACTGCTGCACATCACTGACCTGGCCCGGCTCCGCGGCGCGGATGTAGCCGTAGCCGGTGTGCGGCGAGCTGGGCACGATGCCAAACGTGACGAGCTTGCCCGCGAGCGCGAGCGGTCGGCCCTGCTCCACGGCAGCTCTGAACCCCGCGGGGTCGAGCACCACGTGGTCGGCCGGGAGCACCAGCAGCAGCGGATCGTCGGACTCGCCCGCGTCGCGCAGCAAGTGCAGCGCGGCCAAGGCCACCGCCGGGGCGGTGTTGCGCCCGACGGGCTCGAGGATGATCGCTTGCGCCGGTCGCTCGACCTGCTGCAGCTGTAGCTCCACGAGCATCGCGTGCTCCACGTTGCACACGATCACCGGCGCCACCTGCCCGGCCAGCCCCGCGACCCGCTCCACCGTCTGCTGCAACATGGTGGAGCTGCTGCCGAGCGGCAGCAGCTGCTTGGGATGAAGGCGTCGGGACAGCGGCCACAGACGGGTGCCGGAGCCCCCGGAGAGGATGAGCGGGACGAGCATGATGGGAAGCTCCTCGTTCTTCTATAGGCCGAGGCGGCGGCGCATCGCGTTGGTGAACAGCACCCCCGCGTATGGGAGATCGTGCCACAGGTAGCGCCGCACGAGTCGCTTCGGGTCCTGTGCCATGCGAAACACCCACTCGGTGCCGGTGGTCTGCATCCACGTAGGGGCGCGCTCGATGGATCCGGCCACGAAATCGAAGGCCGCGCCCACGCCGATCCACCACGCCGAAGGGCACGCGCTGCGGATCTCCCGGATCAAGCGCTCGCCCTTGGGGAACGAGAGCGCGACGAACACGATGTCGGGCTGCGCCTCGGCCACGAGCGCGCGCATCTCTTCGATCTGCTCGGGGTGCTTCTCGAACCCGAACGGCGGAGAGTGCATGCCGGCGATGCGCAGTGAAGGATGCCGGGCCTGCAGCTCGCGCGCGGTCTGCTGCCCCGTGTCGCCGGCCCCGCCCAGCATGTAGAGCGAGAGCCCGGCGCGGGCGGCCGCGGCGGGGACGCTGAAGATGAGGTCCGAGCCGCAGATGCGACCGCCATGCAGCGGCGTGCGCTGCAGCCGGCTCGCCCAGATGAGCGGCATCCCGTCGGCGACCAACACGTCGGCCGAGGCCACCAGCGCGTGGATCTCGGGGTCTTCGTGGGTCTGCCGCAGGATGTCGGTGTTGGGCGTGATCACCCAGCCGCCGCGCCCAGCCTCACACTCCGTGACCACGAGGTCGACGAAGCCCGCCGCATCGATGTCGAGGAAGGTGAGGCCTTCGAGCTCGATCACGGGCACGCCGAAGCGCGGCCCGCGAGTCCCTGTACCCGTTGACTCGCCCATGGGGGTCAGAGGCCGTCGCGCCCCGAAGTGACGAGCTCGAGATCAGCCCGCATCATCATCTCGGCCAGCTCGGCGAACTTGACCTTCGGGGACCACCCGAGCCGCTCGCGCGCCTTGGTGGGATCCCCGATCAGCAGCTCGACCTCGGCCGGGCGGTAGAACTTGGGATCGACCTCGACGACGACCTTGCCGGTCTTGCGGTCGCGGCCCTTCTCGGCGTCGGCCTCGCCCTCCCAGGCGATGTCGAAGCCGGCGACGGCGGACGCGTGCTCCACGAACTCGCGCACGGTGTGGGTCTCGCCCGTGGCCGCCACGTAGTCGTCGGGCTGCTCCTGCTGGAGCATCATCCACATCATCTCGACGTAGTCCTTGGCGAAGCCCCAGTCGCGCTTGGCGTCCATGTTGCCCAGGCGCAGCGTGGCTTGCTTGCCAGCGTGGATGCGCGCGAGGCTGAGCGTGATCTTGCGGGTCACGAAGTTCTCGCCGCGGCGCGGGGACTCGTGGTTGAACAGGATGCCGTTGCTGGCGTGCATCCCGTAGCCCTCGCGGTAGTTGCGGACGATGCAGTAGCCGTAGAGCTTGGCCACCGCGTAGGGCGAGCGCGGGTAGAACGGGGTGGTCTCGCGCTGCGGGACCTCCTGCACCAGCCCGAACAGCTCCGAGGTCGACGCCTGATAGAAGCGCGACTCGAGCCGGTTGTTGCGCACCGCCTCGAGCAGTCGCAGCACGCCGGTGCCAGTGACGTCGGTGGTGTACTCGGGCTGCTCGAACGAGATCCCCACGTGGGACTGCGCGGCGAGGTTGTAGATCTCGTCGGGCCGCACCATGCCCACCACGCGGTGGAGGCTGCTGCTGTCGCCGAGGTCACCGTAGTGGAGCGCGAAGCGGCTCTCGCCCACCTCGCGGCGCAGCTCTTCGATGCGCCCGCGATTGAACATGGATGTACGGCGAGTGAGCCCGTGGACCTGGTAGCCCTTCTCCAGCAAGACTTCGGCGAGGTAGGAGCCGTCTTGCCCCGTCACCCCGGTGATGAGCGCCACCTTGGACATGGTTCTTCCGATCGAACGAATCGCCCATTGTCAACGCGGTCTCGAACCGATCGGAGACTGCGAGTCAAAGGGTGGGCTAGGGTGCCATGCGCCGTGCGGCGGGCCAACTGAAATTACCGGGCGCTCCCTCATCATGAGCGGCGCGCGGGCGAGCTTGCTCACCCCGAAATCCGGTCACGCGGGTGGGAGCCCGCGCGGGTGGGAGCCCGCGCGGTGAGGCGCGAGCGCAAATGCTGTCGGGCAAGGGCTCAGCGCATGTGCAGCGGATAGCGAGCGGTCGACTCACCATCCACGAGCAACTCGAGCTCGAGCTCCACCCCCTCATCGCCGTCAGGCAGCTGGGCGGAGACGTCGGCGAGCGAGATCGCCACCGACTCGTTGGCGGTGGACCCGGACTCGGCCGCTGGCCGCCACGTGGCCGTGTCGGCCGCCAGCACCCGCCGCTTCGCGTCGAGCACTCGCAGCTCCACGTGCGTGGGCTGGGTGACCGCGGGCTCGCGAATCGCCACGCGACCCTGCCGACCGACCTTCATGCGGTCGCTTCGTCGGCCGCCGCCCAGGTAGATCGCTCCGGTGCTGAAATCGACCGCGATTGCGATCACCCCGGGCACGAGGCCCGGGATGAACAGCAAGATGTCGACCACGAGCGGTACCACGTCGATGGCACCGCCCGCGTTGCCCCTGCGCTCGGGGTAGAGGATGGTCGCGCAGCTCGAGAGCAGGCTCAACGACAGAGCGGTGGCGACAGTCCTGCGCTTGGTGATCGAGATCATCTAGAAGTAGTAGCGGATCTTGAACGAGAAGTCGCCATGCGCGAGGTCCGGGTAGATGATGTACGGAGACCACGAGCCTTCGAACATCGTGTCGAGCGGCGCCTTCTTCCAGTGAATGCCGATGCCCAAGATCGGCGCGCGGATCAGCATGGCGACGCCGCCGCTGTTGTAGTAGCCGTCGCGGTAGCCACGCCCGTGGCGTCCATAGCCGTAGTAGTAGCGGCCCGCCCAGAACGCCATCCCGACTCCGAGACCCAGGTAGGGCACGAGATCGATGTCGGAGTTGGAGACGAACGTGCCCGGGTGCCACAGATAGTCGAAGCCGAAGCGCCCGTTGCCGTGGTGGAGCGGAGCCCAGCCGACGTCGCCTTGGATCGCATGGTTGGCCGCCATGAAGTACTTCATCGACAGGCCCATGGGATCGCCAAGGCTCGCGCCGATGCCGAAGTTGCCACCGCGGCCGCGGATCTTGTTGCCGGGCGTGGGCGCGGCCTCGGCCTCGGTGGTCAGCGCGAAGCTCGAGAGGCCGAGACCTGTGGCGAGCGCGACACCCAGCCAACGTGATCGAGTGGATGCTGTCATGTTGCTTCTCCCAGTCGTCGTCGAAACCGGTCGTCGGATTCGGCGGCTTGGTCGTGACGTAGACCGACCCGCGAGGATGCAATCCAAGTTTGGTGATGCGCCTGAGCAAGAGCGATCGTGGGAAGCGGCGGTGGTTGGTGTCCGAGGCACGCCCGCGATTGTAGTCAAATTGCGCGGCAAAGCTCGATTCTCCAGTAATCTCCACGATCGGCGTCACAGCAGTGAACGGTTTCGACCGTGGGGCTGCCCACGCATGCGGCACGGGCGAGGGCTCGCGCCGCCGCAAACGGGTGCGTACTCTTTGCGCGGGCGAAGTGTGATGGGGTGCGATGTAGCGTAGGCGGCTCGAGGGTGAGGGCAGAAGATTGCGCTTGCGTTCGTGACAACAACAACCCCGCGGCGAGCGGCTCGTGGAATCGAGGAGGAGCCGCATCGTGGGCAAACACCACGAGCACCGCTTCGTGCTCGGTGAGCAGGCCGAGCGCTTCGAACAGCGCCATCGCCACCGCGGCGGGGCCCGCATGCACGAGCCCGAAGCAGTGGCCTGGCGCCACGATCTCGCGGAGCGGCGGGCTCAGCGGGGACTCGTAGGGGCCGTCTGGCAGGCCCAGCACCCAGGGTAGAGCGTGCGGCGGAACGGGCGAGCGCTGCGAGATCTGGCCCAGCACGTGGGCGAGGATTCGCGTGGAGAAACCGGCGGCGATTCGCTCGGCCCGCGGCAGCAGCTCGGCGCTCGGGGGTCCTTCGTCGGCGTCCCACCACGCGGCCGCCAGCACGTACGCGCGGCTCATGCTCGAGCCTGGAGCAGCAGGGCCACGTGGTGGCCGCCTGGCGAGAACGCATGCACGAGCACGCGGTCGTGCTCGAGCTCGCGTGGTGAGGCCTCGGGGGTGAAGCCGCGCGCGAGTGAAGCCGCCGCGAGCACGGTATCGATCGCACCGGCCGCGGCACCCGCCGCGGTCGAGGCGTGGCGCGTCGAGCAGCGTGGTACATCGCCGAGCAAGGCCGCGAGCACGCGCTGCTCGGCGGCGGCGAGCGGGTCTTCGCCGTGGGCGTGCAGGTGCGCATAGCCGAGCGGAAGCTGGCCGCCCGCCGCCCATGCCGCTGCGATCGCACGCTCCGCCATGGCTTCGTCGAGCCCGCTAGACTCGCGGAGCGCGGTCGCCTCGGCGGTGGCGCGCAGCTCGACGAAAGCGTCGCCGTGCCGCTCGAGCAGCAGCATCGCGCCCTCGTCGTCGTCGACGCCGCCCACCAGCACCGCGTCGGCCAGCGTTGCCCGCAGCAGCCGGTCGGCCGACGCGAGCGCCTTTGCTCCGCCCGCACCGATGGCCGCCACGTGGTACGCGGGCCCCGCGATGCTCGTCTTGCGGCGGACGGTGGAGAGCATGGTCGAGAGGCGATCGAGCGCATCGAGGGCGGTAGGCGGAGCGCTGCCGAGGATCACGGCCACTCGCGATGTGCCCCAGCGGGCGCAGGCGCGGGCGCACGGCTCCGCGAGCTCATCGAGCAGCGCTTCGGCGAGCGCGGCGGCCGGGGTGAGCTCGGCGCGCGGGGGCGCAGACGTAGCGCGCAGGCCGTCGAGCACGGCGTCGGCGTCGGTACCCCAAGGGTGACGCAGCGCCCATGCCGTGAGAGGAAACCCGGCCATGCAGCTCCGCTCGCGGGCGACCGTCTAGCGACGTCCCCGCGACGGCGCCTTCTTGGTGAACTTCTTGGAGGGGGCCTTCTTGGAGGCGACCTTCTTGGCCGCGGGCTTGCTGGCGGGAGCCTTCTTGGCGGAGGTCTTCTTGGTGGAAGCCTTCTTTGCGGAGGCCTTCTTTGCGGAGGCCTTCTTGGCCGAAGCCTTCTTTGCGGAAGCCTTCTTTGCGGAGGCCTTCTTGGCCGCGGGCTTGCTGGCGGGAGCCTTCTTGGAGGCCTTCTTCTTGGAGGAGGCCATCACCG
>JBFIJN010000529.1:0-5973 GCA_041600735.1 Nannocystaceae bacterium | reverse complement strand
CTCGTCGGCCAAGAACGGCACCAGCCCCGGCGCGTAGGTGGCGAGGCCCAGCACCACGAGGCCGATCACCGGCAGCACGATCGCGAACGTGGCCAGCGAGATCGCGGCGATCTTGCGGAAGCTGTCCTTCAGGTCCTCGATGCGGATCTCGCCGCCGCCCATCGTGCCGATCACGCCCACCGCGAGCATGTTCACCAGCGCCAGGCCCTCGACGCCGGCGTCGGTGATCGGGGCCTCGGCGCGGCTGCCGAGCACGATCTCGGCGAGGCTGGGCCCGAACAGGATGCCGGCGCCCAGGTACCCGAGCAGCGCGGGCAGGCGAAAGCGACGGAACAGCTCGCCGAACGCGTAGGCGGCGAGCAAGATGAATCCGGTGGCGGTGAGCGTCTCGGCGTCGGCCGCTTGCTCACCGCCCACGCGCTCGCCCAGGGCCATCCCGAGGGCCCCGATCAGCAGCAGCGAGACGAGGATGACGACCTGTCGCACGGGCTAGCTCATCACCCCGAAGTCGAAGCCACCGCGACGCTCCCGACCGGCCGGGGGCACGTCGTCCACGTCGATCAACCAGCGTCGGATCGCCCGCATCGCCGCGATGTCGGAGAGCACCACTGCGACCAGCAGCGCCCCGTAGGTCTCCCTCAAGCCGGGTAGATCGGGGTACGAGAGCCGCAGCCCCAGCATCAGCGCGACCGCGAGACCGCCGGAGGGCAGCACCGCCGCCGCGTAGTCGTGATGGTGGGGGGTGAGGCGCTGGCCCACCAGCCCGCCCGCGCGCCGCCCGGCCCAGCGCAGCCCCAGGTACGCGGGGACCAGCGCGTACGTCCACGCCGGACCCGAGACCCACTCGAGCCCCGCGAAGAAGAACAGCGTGATCGCGAACGGTCGCTTGATGCCGTTGAGCATCTCGGTGACCTCGGGGGCCCGCTTGGAGGCCGCGGAGAACACCACCCCGGCCACGAAGCTCACGACGATCGTCGAGACGTGGGTGGTGCGGGCCACGCCGGCGGCGAGGAACACGGTGCCCACGAGCACGGCCAGCAGCACGCGATCGTCGAGCTTGCGGTAGACGCTGGCCGCGAACAGCAGCCCGAGCGCCGCGCCCCCGCCGACCTGAACCCCCACCGTCTCGAGCACCAGCATCGGCGAGCGCAGCTGCAGCTCGGGGGCGCTCGGCACCAGCGCGAACAGCAGCCCCAGCCCGACGATGGAGAGCGCCGCCGACTGGGTGGCCACCCCGGCCGCGCGAGGGGTCACCGCCCCGCGGGCGCCCAGGAAGCTGGCCATGGCCCACACGCTGCTCTCGGTGGCCATCATCGCGACGACCCCGGCCGCGATCAGGGCCCCGGTCACGGCACCACCGTCGACGAGGTCGACGCCGAGCGCCTGCATGAGCGCCAGCGGCAGCCCGATCACCGCCGCGGCGGTGGCCAGCGCGATCGAGATCGCTGGCGCCCAGTCGCCGACCGCAGGGCGGAGCCTCAGCCCCGCCAGCATGCCCAGCGCACCGCAGCCCAGCGACAGCACGGGGCGGATGTCATCGGTCCGTGCGCTGTCGATCACGCCCAGCAGCGGCCCGAGCACCACGCCCAGCACCACGTACTGAACATCGGCGACCACGATGTAGCGCCGCGAGAGTCGCTCGACCGCGACATGGCTGATCACATATCCGGCACTGACCGCGGTCAGCAACAAGAGGATGCCGTAGAAGGCGTCGTCGCTCATCGTGGACTCGCCGGCGGGGGCCGGCAGGCGAAATTGTGGGGGGGGGCTCCCGGCCTCGTTCGCCCCGGGAGGGCGGGAGGGGGACGAGCCAGAATAGCCGGGACCATTTTTCATGTCACCATCGATCGTCTCGCCCGTAGCGGGGAGGGAAGTCGCCTGATGTCGCTTCGCGAGACGCTCAGTGCCGCGCGCCTCTCCCGCCAAGCCCAACGCGCGGCCCGGGGGGATCGCGAGGCCTTCCGCCAGCTCTACCGGGTACTGCACCCGGTGGTGTGGGGCTACGTCTCGCGCCGGATCACGGCCCAGGCCGACGTCGAGGATCTCGTGAGCCGTACCTTCACCCGCGTCGTCGAGCACCTGCCTCGCTTCGATCCCCAGCGAGGCAACATCCGCGCCTGGACCACGAGCATCGCTCGCAACGCGGTCATCGATCACCTGAGGGCGCAGCGCGGGCGCGGGGGCGAGGCCGAGGCGCTCGAGTGGCTCGCCGATGCGGCGCTGGACCCCGCGCGCGCGCTCGAGGCCGACGAGCGCAATGCCGAGCTGCGCGCGCTGCTGTCGGGCTATCCGCCGCTCGTGCGCGAGATGTTCTCGCTGCGCTTCGGCGACGGCCTGCGCGTGCGCGAGATCGCGGAGATCTTGGAGATGAGCGAGGCGGCGGTCAAGCAGCGGTTCGCCCGGACCCTGCGGGAGCTGCGGGGCAAGCTCGGCGTGGACGCCGAGACGAAGGGAGCGGCCGGCTATGCGATCTGATCTCGAGCCGCGCCTGCGGGGGCTCTACCGGGAGCCGCTCGCGGGGCAGCAGGCCCACCTCGCGGCGGGCGAGGACGAGCTGCTCGCCGCGCTCGCTCCCGCGGCGCGCGAGCGGGCCGCGGCGGCCGGCTCCGGCGGGCGCGGGTCGGGCTGGCCGCGGCTGCCCCGCTTTGCGCTGGGGGCCCTGCTCGGCGTGGCGGTGGCCGTGGGCGCGTGCGTGATGCCGGTCGAGTATCCGGTGAGCCTCGGCCACGGGCTCGAGATCACCATCGCCGCCGATCGCTTCGACCAGCTCGATCCCGAAGCGATCGCCGCGCACCTGAGTGAGAGCCTCGACCCGGAGCGCCTCGAGATTCGCGTGGAGCGGGTGCGCCGCGAGCTCGCGGCCGAGGACGGCACGGTGCGCACCAGCGACGACGTGCGGCTCGAGCTGTTCGTGCTCGGCGAGGACATCGACCCTGCGCTCGTGCTCGACGATCTGCGGCGGGAGTTCCCGCTGCTCGCGGAGGCCGAGCTCGCCGACGTGCCGCTGTCGGGCACCGTCCACGGCACCTTCGGTGGCGCGCTCTCGCATCGCTTCCTCGATCTCACGATCGATCGTCACGGGGTGGAAGAGGCGGAGCGCCGCCTGCTCGACGAGCTCGTGGCCCAGGGCCTCCCCCGCGAGCACACCAAGGTCGACATCACCGACGAGCAGGGCCCCGACGGCCGGCGTCGCGTCGAGGTGCGCGTCGAGGCCGAGCAGTAGCGCCGCGCCGGCGGCGGATGCTAGAAGTCGCGGCCTCGGAGGTCGCATGTTGCTGCTCGAACGAGGGAACTGGTGGCGTCAGATGGCCACCTTTCGCGGCACCGCGCTGATGCGGATCTGGCCGCGCCTGCTCGTGGTCACGGGGATCGCCGCGGTCGAGACCACGCTCCACCTCAATGGCCTGTGGAGCGCGACCGGTCTCACCGTGGTCCCGTTCTCGCTGGTCGCGGTCGCGCTCGGCATCTTCCTCGGGTTCCGCAACAACACCAGCTACGACCGCTTCTGGGAGGGGCGCAAGCTGTGGGGCCAGCTCGTCAACACCACCCGCAGCTTTGCCCGCCAGGTGCAGGTGTACGTGGGGCCGCACGCTGAGGGGGCCGCGGTCGCGCCGAGCGATCCCGAGGCGCTCGCGTCGATCCACCGCGAGCTCGTCTACCGCATCATCGCCTACACCCACGCGTTCCGGCAGCACCTGCGCGACGAGGACGACGTGGCCGCGCTCGCCGGGCTGCTGTCGCAGGAGGAGCGCGAGGCGCTGCCCGGCCAGCTCAACCGCCCCGTCGCGATCCTGCGCGAGCTGGGCGGCCGCCTGCGCGCGCTGTGGGGCCAGGGCCTCGTGCACCCGCTGCACCTGCCCGCGCTCGAGGCCAGCCTCACCGCGCTCACCGACATCCAAGGCGGCTGCGAGCGCATCAAGAGCACGCCGATCCCCAGCTCCTATACCGTGCTCATCCACCGCATCGTGGCGACCTACATGTTCGCGCTGCCGTTCGGCCTGGTCGACACGATCGGCGCGTTCACCCCCGTGGTGGTGCTGATCATCGGCTATGCGTTCTTCGGGCTCGACGCGGTGGGCGACGAGATCGAGGATCCGTTCGGCACCGACATCAACGACCTGCCGCTCGCGGCGCTCTCGCGCATGATCGAGATCAACCTGCGCCAGACGCTGGGCGAGACCGAGGTCCCGCCCGTGCTGACTCCCGTGGACGGGGTGCTGCGCTAGAGCGGCGCGGCGCTGGGGCCGTCTCGCTTTTGCCACCCGCTTTTGCTAGAGGTGTCGCCGGGAGATGAGGCGGCCGAGGGGGACAAGGTGATCGCGGCGGCGCTTGGGGTCCTTCGGGGCTCGTATCGTGGCCGTCGAGGAAAGTCCGGGCTCCGTAGGGCAGGGTGCTGGCTCGACGCCAGTCGGGGTGACCCGAAGGAAAGTGCCACAGAAAGCAAACCGCCTGCGTTCGCGCGGGTAAGGGTGAAAGGGTGCGGTAAGAGCGCACCGGGTCGCTGGCGACAGGGACCGCACGGTAAACCCCACCCGGAGCAAGGCCGAGCAGAGACAGGCACGGCGGTGGCAACACCGTCGAGCAGGGGCGGCCCGTCCCGTCTCGGGTAGTGCCGCACAGAGGAATGATCACCACCCGGCAAGAGCGATCGACCCGGGGACAGAACCCGGCTTACGACCCCACTCGACCGTCTCGTCTCCCACTATCCATCGGCGCGGTCGCTTCGCAGCACCGCTTGCACCACCATCAGCTCGTCGTCGCCCTCCTCTGGGTCGGCGCCAAAGCCCGCGGTGAGCTGCGTGATCTCGAGACCGGCGCGCTCGAGCGCCGCGCGCAGCTGGGGCTCGAGCAGGTAGCGCTGCGCGATCGTCCCCTCGATCGCGCGACCGGCTTCGTTCACATAGAGGTACGAGGCATCGATGCGCTGCGAGGGCTTGTCCCAGGTGCTGCGCTCGAGCACCTCGTAGGCCTCGCCGTCCACCTCCACCCGCGCGAGCGGGGCATGGGCATCGTCGGGGAGATCGTCGGGCTCCGCCTCGGCATGGAAGGCGTCGGCTCGATAGACATCGAAGGCGAAGCACCCGTCGGGCTCGAGGTGCCGCACCACGTTGGCGAGCGTCGCGTCGAGGTCGGCGTCGTCGAGCATGCAGTACAGACCCCCGAACGGGATCAGCACGGCATCGAAGCGCTGGCCCACGCTCACCGTTCGCATGTCGCCCTCGATCAGTCGAACCCCGGCCTGGCTCGCCTTCGAGAGCTTCGCCACCTTCGCGCGAGCCATGGCGAGCAGCTCGGGGTCGCGCTCAACCCCCACGAGGGTGCGGCCGGGTGCGGCGAGGGCCTCGACCACCCGCCCGTAGCCGCAGCCGAGCTCCAGCACCGAGGCCGCGTGCTGGCACACGCGCATGTAGTGGTCCAAATCACCGGGGGTACCGACATGAAGCGCGGCGTAGAAGCGGGCGGGGTAGGGCATGGCGCTCGGCCGCAGCATACGCTGGCCCGAAGCGGGGCCGAGTGCGCTACCATGGGCGGGCGATGGGGGATGTGCACGGCATGCGAGGAGGTCGGTCGCGGCGGGCTGCGGGGGTGCTGCTGGCCTGGATGCTCGCGGCGTGTGCCACCGGCGGCGATCCCGAGATCACCACGCAGGCCTACGACGGTCCCGCGCCCGATGATGGCTTCACGGGCACCGGCGTGCTGACCAGCGGCTTCACCGACGGCGGCGAAGATGGGCCCGCCACGGGCGATGGCACCGGCCTCCCCGATTTCGGCTCGTGCACCGACGATGGTGATTGCGTGCTGCCGGCCGGCACGTGCCTCGAGGTGCAGGGAGAGTGCGTGCAGGGCCAGTGCGAGCACGGGGCCGCCGCACCGGGGTCGCCGTGCGATGATGCCGACGCGTGCACCACGGCCGACGCCTGCGATGGCGAGGGCGTGTGCTACGGCGTCTCGATCGACTGTGGCTCGGGCGAG
>JBFIJN010000528.1:0-5975 GCA_041600735.1 Nannocystaceae bacterium | reverse complement strand
GCGGGGCCACACAAGCCGTTCGAGCCGGGGCACGTGCTCACGGTGGAGCCGGGGCTGTACTTTCCTGCGGATGATCTGACGCTGCCGGTTGGGCTGCGCGGGGTGGGGATCCGCATCGAGGATGATGTGCTGGTGACGGAGACGGGCAACGAGGTGCTGACGGCGCGGGTGCCCAAGGAGATCGACGACGTCGAAGCGCTCCGGCGCGAGGGGCTGCGGTAGGCGCGAGGAACATGAGGAGGGGCGCGAGCCGAAGCTCGCGCCCCCGGGGCTGTGGCTAGACGCTACAGACCTTGTAGCTCTTGTTGTCACAGTGGTTGCCGTTGCACTGGATCCCGGCGATCGCCTTGCCGGCGGGCGCCAAGTAGGGGGGCTGCTCCTCGGAGTACCACCCCGTCCAGCTACAATTGCTCTTGCCCAGGTTGGTGCTCCCGCACTGCACCTTGATCTTGTCGCAGTAGGAGTCCTTGCACGCGAGCCCCGTGATATAGCCCTTGCCCGAGCACTCCCTTCCGCTGTTCTCCCAGAACCAGCTCGACCAGGTCCTGGTACCGTGCGCGCCACCAAAGCCGTGGCACTCGATCTGGACGTTGTCACAGTACGGACCGGAGCAGTCCACGCCCGTGACGATCTGGCCGCTGCTACAGGTGGCGGGCGGGGTCTCCTCGGAGATCCATGGCCTCCAGACATAGCCCTCGACGTCGGGCTCCGCCATGAGACCGACGTCGGGCACGTCGATCCCCGGCTCGCTACTGGGTAGCGCCAGGTCGACGACGAGGACCGCATCCTCCATGGCTTCGTCATCGTCGAGCGCTTCGTCGTCCTCGAGCTCCGCCGCGCCCGCGAGCTCGTCCGCGAGCTCGTCCTCGAGCTCGAGCTCCGCCTCGAGTCGGGCGTGATCCTCGGGCTCCTCCATGTCGCAGGCGCCGGTCAATCCGAAGATCGCCAGCGCGGCGGTCAGACCGCAGAAAGTGGTGACAGTGCGACTGATTGTGATGGTGTGCTGCATCGTGTCCTCTCGAGCTAAGTACCCACACTTTCGTTCGCGTTCCCATCATCACCACGATCATCACCACAATTCATCATTGCCCGGCGCAGCGCCGCTCGTGCCCGGAACAAGCGAGTCCGCACGGTGATCACCGAGACACCCAGCTTCTCGGCGATCTCACCAGGCGAGTGCTCGCCCCAGTAGCGCAGCTCGAGCACCTCTTGGTGCTCTCGCGTCAGCATCGGCAGAATGGCCCGGACCCGGGCGCAGCTCTCGGCCACGAGGTACGAGTCGCACGGTGAGCCATGCATGCTCTCGAGCTCGGCGACCTCGCGCTGCGGATCGTGCCGGCCGGTGCTGCGACTTCGGTCGCGCACGAACTTGCCGAGCTGTCTGCGGGCGATCCCTGCGAGCACGGCACCAAGGCTGGCCTCTGCGGCGAAGCGATGGGCACCGGCAAGCAGCCCGGTGATCGTGCGCTGCACGAGATCATCGACCTCGCCGGGATCCACCCGGCCACGAAAGTAGCGGCGAACCTTCCCCAGCTCGTGCCGCAGCTCGTGCCGCAGCAGCCACTCGACGCGTTGCCGCTCCTGGCAGAGATCGGCGAGCGTGAGGTTCGAGGGGCTGCGATGACCGTACCCGAGGCTCATGCACGAGCCCCGGGTCGGCCCGCCTCGTCCCAGGCTCCCCACACGCCATATGCGATCTGCGAGAGCTCGCTCGCGCTGGCATGGGGCAGCTGGCGGGGAATTCGATGCTTGGCGAACCACTCGGGCAGCGCGCCCGCATCCGGCCCGCAGCGCCGCCTCGTTACCGTTGCGATCAACATGCGGTGGTCGGTGTCGCCCGTGGCGGGGTCGTACCAAGGGTAGTCGGCGAGCGCCTCGGGCCGGCGAGCGGCTTCGTCCTCGGTGAAGGCCTGCGGGACCGGCTTGCCGGCGTAGACCTGCTCGAGTCGGCTCTTGAGCCGCGCGCGACCGAGTCGACACCAGGTCGCGACCGTGCCGAGCGGCACATCGAGGACCTCCGAGATCGCCTTGTATGACATCTTCGCAAAGTAGTGGCACTCGATCGCCGTCTGCTGGTTGAACGGCAGCTCGCGGAGCAGCTCGTGGATCACGAGCTTCCTCTCCGCGAGCGCGGCCTGACTGGAGACACCAACGCTGATGTCCGCGATCGACAGCTCTCCGATCTCATCGATGTTCTTGGCCTTCGCGACCCGGCGCACGTGCTCGCGCAGCAGGTTGTTGGCCATCCCGTAGAGCAGCGCGCCGGGCGTGGAGTAGCTGCGGCCCTGCTTGTCGACGAGCGCCCCCTTCTTCCGCTTGTCCATGAAGCGAACGAAGGTCTCCTGCAGGAGATCGTCGATCTCCCCGTTGGCGTTGGATGGCAGCTTGTTCCACAGGAATTGATAGAGCGGACTGAAGAAGCGCGCATAGATCGCTTCGTCGTCCTCCCAGCCAAGCTCCTGGTCCTGTTCTACCAGCACTTCGACCCTCGCGATCACTCTACACCCACTACGGGGTGGCGATCGGACCAACGCCCGACCTCTTGATCTTGATCGTGGCCCGTTGCTCGCCGCCTCCGTCGTCGACGAAGGCCAGCCGCGTGCTGGCCTGTGCGTCGAAGTGGTCGGTGGGCTCGGCCTCCTGCACGAGCTCGAAGGCCAGCCTCAGCCGCCGGCCTCCGTCCTCGAGCACGGCCTGGCCCGACAGCCGCCACGTGTAGGACTCGGGCGCATTGGGTAGGAAGCTCGCATCTTCGGGTGCGATGCCCCGCGAGCTCACCTCCACATCGATGCGCTCGTGCAGCAGGCCGCAGTCGTCGAGCGCCAGCTCGAGCTGCAAGAGGCGAGTCTCGGCAGCGTCGAGCGTGAGCGTGAGCGTGGCCGAGCACGCTTCGAGCGCGAGCCGATGCTCGGGGCCGGCAGCGAGGGGCTCGATGATCTCGATCACATGCTGTCCACCCGCGGCCTGCAGCACGAACACGCCGCCGCTGGGCATGGGATGGTGGTCATCGAGCAGGAAGCGAAGGCGAACCTCGGCCTCGATGCTCGTGAGTGCGTCGAGCACGGTGGGAAGAACGGGGAGGGCGGAGACGAGGCGGTGCACGGTCATGATCGGGTTGCTCTCCAGGAATGGACCCTTCATCGACATAGTGACCGGAGCCGCGCTTCAATTTCCCCACCTGGCTGAAATTCTTCATCCGCGAGCGCGAGCTGGAATTGTCCGTAGTAGTCGCAGGTGTCGTGCTGCCTGCCTACGGCCGCGGCCTCGCGTCCCATCGCATCGAGCGCTGCGAACGCTCGAGGGTAGTTGCCGACGGTGAAGTAGGCGATGAACGCGATCTCACGCACTTGGAAGGCGCTACGACGCTGAGCGGGGTCGAGCTGGGCTGATTGCGCGGTCAGCATCGTCTCGATTTCCTCGATCCGCGCGGACCACTCGCTCGGCCACCGTGCGGCTTCGTTCACACTGTGCAGCTCGAGATCCACCATGAGCTTCTCGGAGCGCGCACGCAGCTGCGCATGCGTGACGGGTGCGGATGAGTCAGTGTCGAATTCACTCAACAATGACGTGATCAGCCGGTCGGCCTGATCCAGTCGCGACTCTTCCCTCAGGATCCGTGCAACGTTCGTTCCATGGTCCAGCACCCGCGGGTGTGTGCTTCCCAGCACACTGCGAAGCGTGGCGAGGGCCGGCTCGAGCGCGTCGAGGTCGAGCTCGCGCGGCTCGAGGTTGCTGGCAGCGTAGGCCTGGTGGAGCACGGTGTGTGCGATCATGAGGCTGCGATGGCGACTAGGCGCGTGCGCGGCGAACGACTCACCCGCGCTCGCGTAGCCGCGCCGCGCGGCCTCGAAGCGACCGCGGTGGAAGTCGGCGTAGGCCTGCGCCATGAGCCCGACCGGATCGGACGCGTCGGTGAAGGACTGGAGCTGGGCGAGCAGCGTGTCGAGCTCTCGCTCGCTGGCCAGCCCGAGCACCACCCCCGCCTCGAGCTGGCGCGCCAGCGTGGTGCGCACGTGCTCGCGATCGCCTTCGTTGTCGAGCGCAGCGGCGGCGAGGGTTGGCCACGCCTTGGGATCGCGCAGGTGCAGCAGCACCGTGCCGCGCTCGTAGCCCAGCAGGCCCGCGCTCAGGCCCGCTTGCAAGGAGGGCTGCTCGCCGAGCGGCTCGAGCAGCGCGAGCGCTCGCTCGTAGTGACCCGCGAGGCGCTCGGCCTGGGCCTCGAGTAGCTGATCGACCACGGCATCGTCGGTCTCGCCGCGGGGCTCGGTGTCGGAGCAATCGTCGGGATCGAAGAAGTGCGCGAGCCAGGTGCGCTCGCGGGTGAGCGGCGGAGTCGGGCCGTCGTCGATCGGATCCCCGCGGGCCTCGCCCAGCCGCTCCACGAGCTCGTGAAAGTGCTGCTTGCCCGCGCCGAGGCACGCGACCGCGAGGCCCTCGGGATCGCGCGTGGGCAGGGCGGCATAGCGATCGCGGGCCTCCTGCCACTTGGCCTCGTAGGCCTCGAGGCGCTCGCCCAGGTCGGGGCCGTAGCGCTCGTAGAGCTGCCCCCGATCGAAGGTCTCGGGCCATGCACCGCTCCAGTCGAGCGTGATCTCGGGGGGCTGCACGAGCGCGCGCGCGCCGAGGGTCACGCCGAGCGTGAGCACGACGCCGCCCGCGAGCCCGAGCCCGAGCCAGCTTCGCGTGCGCGGGCGAAGGTGGGCCCGCAGCGTGGAGGCGATCGCTGCGACGTCCTCCAGACGATCCGCGGGGTTGGGCGAGAGCCCCCGATGGAGCAGCTGCTTCAGCCAGCGCGGCACCGCGCGCTTCGAGGGCGCGCGCACGATCTCATGCGCGGCAATCTGCTCGGACAGCTCGACGACGCTGCGGCCAGAGAACGGTCGGAACCCGTAGCACGCCTCGAACAGCGCGATGCAGAGGCTGAACTGATCGCTGCGCGAGTCGACCGCCTTGCCCTCGAGCTGCTCGAGCGACGCATAGGCGGGCGTGCCGAGCACGTGGTCGGGGTGTGCCCCTTCGCCGCTGCTCCACACCGAAGAGGGCGTGAGCTCCCCGCTCGGATACGCCGCATCGCTGACCGAGGGCACCGCGCCAAGGGGCTGGGTGATCGCGGCCTCGGGGCCAACCGAGCCGCGCTCGCTCATGAGCTTGACCAGGCCGAAGTCGAGGATCCGCAGGCGCCCGCTCCCGTCGACGATCGCGTTGGAGGGCTTGAAGTCGCGGTGCACCAGGCCGCGCTGGTGCGCATGATGGAGGCCGTCGGCGGCCTGCGCGAAGATCTCGAGGATCTCGTCGAGACCGCGCGAGGGCTCGTGCATCCACTGGTCGAGCCGCGTACCGCTCACGAGCTCGGTCGCGAGGAAGTAGATGCCAACATCGGCGATCCCCTTTTCGAACACGGTGACGATGTTGGGATGCGAGAGCTTTGCGAGCGCGTGGGCCTCGCGCTCGAGCCGGGCCAGCTGGCGACCATCGTCGTAGTGGATGACCTTGAGCGCGACGTCCCGGGGCAGGCGCTTGTCGGTGGATCGGTAGACTCGACCGAACTGCCCGCGCCCCAGCTCCTCGTGGATCTCGTAGGCGTCGGGAGCGAGCCGCTTGGGCCGCTTGAACAGCCGCTGATGCACGTCATCGATACACTTGGAATCGACGGGGATGAGGCTCTCGCGGAGCACGCGCTCGATGTCGATGTTGATGTGGTCCACGGCTTCTCCAACGAGTGATTCGAGCGAGCCGGCAATTCAGGTGATCATCGCAACATCGTTGTGAGTTCTCGCACCAGCATGCGCCCGCGGGATGCACCGTGCCATACTCGAGCCCGCCTCGATGCCACTCGCTCTCCCGCCCGCGCTCGTCGAGCAGGTCCTCGCCGGACAGTGCGTGGCGTTCGTGGGCGCGGGGTTCTCGGCGGCGGCGCGGCTGCCCGAGTGGACGGGGCTGCTGGACCAGCTCGCGGCGGGGCCGGAGATCTCGGC